>CAXTKM010000135.1:8511-11331 GCA_964244795.1 uncultured Enterovirga sp. | reverse complement strand
CGCGCCTACGACCACGCCTTCCTGGACATCGGCTACGGGGTCACGATCTCCGGCCCGCACATCGTCGGCCGCATGACCACGGTGCTGGACATCAAGCCGGGCGACAAGGTCCTCGAGATCGGGACCGGGTCCGGCTACCAATCGGCCTACCTCGCCTACCTGACCGACAAGGTCTGGTCGATCGAGATCATCAAGCCGCTCGCCGAGCGGACGCGCGGCTTCTACGACGGCCTGATCGGCAAGGGCTACACCGAGTACCGGGCGATCACGAGCAAGAACGCCGACGGATACTACGGCTGGGAAGAGGCCGGCCCCTTCGACAAGATCATCGTGACCTGCGGCATCGACCACGTCCCGCCGCCGCTGCTGCAGCAGTTGAAGACCGGCGGCACGATGGTGATCCCGGTCGGTCCGCCCGGCGCCCAGCGCGTGCTGAAGGTCCGCAAGGAGGAGGCGCCGGACAAGACGATCACGGTCGCGCGCTCCGACATCTACGGCGGCAAGATCGTGCCCTTCGTGCCCTTCACGAAGCTCGAGGGCGACGGCATCAAGGGAACGCACAACAAGTGACCTGCCGCAGCGACGCTGCGGCAGGTCATGGTCGGGCTTGTCCCGGCCATGACGCGGACAGGGCACCGTGAACGCCCCCACCCGCCTCACCCCGCTCCTCTACGCCGAGCTCCGGCTCAACCTGCCGCTCTACCTCTGCGTCGGGCTCGTGGCGGGTGCCGTTATCGCGCTGCAGATCAGCGTCATGCGGATCTTCTCGGTCGGGAACTGGGCGCATTTCGGCTCGCTGGTCGTGAGCCTCGCGATGCTGGGCTTCGGGCTGACCAGCGCCGCCATGTGCGTGACCACGGCCTGGTTCGAGCGCCGTTGGCGCGGCGGCGCGGGGGCCGCGCTGATCGCCTTCGGGCCGCTGACGATCGCCGCGAACCTCTTGGCCCAGCAGGTGCCGTTCAACGCGATCTTCCTCGTCTCCGACCCGGCCCAGAAGTGGCGGCTCGCCGCGAACTTCCTGCTCTACCTCGTGCCGTTCCTGGCGGGCGCCGTGTTCCTCGGCACGATGTTCCTGAAGGCGAAGACGACCTTCGCCCGGGTCTACTTCGCCGATCTCGCGGGATCGGGCCTCTGCGGGCTCGCGCTGCTCGGCGCGATGTACGTGCTGACGCCCGAGAACCTCGTCGTCGTGCCGCTCGCGCTCTGGTTCGCGGCGGGCCTGTGCTGGCACGCGGCGCTGCCGAGCCGCGCGTTCCTCGGCGGCCTGGTCACGGCCGCGATCCTGAGCCTCGCGCTGCATGTCGGTCTCCCGGCCGCGACCGGGATCCCGACGCTCGCGACCTCCGACTACAAGGGCGTCGCCTACGCCCGGAAGTTCCCCGACGCCGAGCGCGTCTATCGGGGCACCTCGCCCTTCGGGCTGATCGAGGTCTATTCCTCGTCTTATCTCCATTTCGCACCGGGCCTGTCGGACACGGCCGCGTTCAACTTGGCCAAGATGCCCGAGAACGCCTATCTCGGGATGTATATCGACGGGGATGGGCCGATCGGCATCATCCGGAAGCTGCCGGCCGACGTGACGACCTATTACCGCTTCCTGCCGATGATCTACCCGTACCTGCTGAAGGATAAGCCCGAGACCTTCGTGGTGCAGCTCGGTGGCGGCATCTCGACCTCGGTCGCGCTCGCCGGCGGCTCGGCCCGGGTCACGGCCGCCGAGGGCAATCCGGGCATCCTGTCCGCGCTCCGCGACGACCGCTATCTCCGGGATTTCACGGGCGACCTCCTGCGCGATCCGCGCGTCTCCGTGGTCGACCAGGACGGCCGCCTCTACCTCGCCCGGACCGAGAACCGCTACGACGTCATCGACCTCAGCCTCGCGGATTCCGCCGGCCTCTCGAACCCCGGCGGCTTCGCGATCGTCGAGAAGTTCGGCTACACCCGCGAGGCGATGAGCGCCTCCATGCGGGCGCTGCGCGACGGCGGCATCCTGTCCGTGACCCTTTGGAACAAGGAGGAGCCGCCGAAATCCGTCCTGAAGCTCTACAGCACCATGGCGGCCGCGGCCCGCGAGCGCGATCCGGCGACCCTCGCCCGGTCCTTCTTCGTCGTGTCGAGCTATCTCTCGACCGCGACCGTCCTCTACAAGCGCGGCGGCTTCACGGAGGCCGAGGTGACCCGGCTCCGCGAGCACACCCGGGCCATGTCCTTCGACGAGATCTACTCGCCCGGCCTCGCCTTCGACGGCGCCGGCACGGAGGCGACGCTCGAGAGCTACCGGAACCAGATCTTCTTCGCGGCCCCCGGAGCGAGCGGGCAGCCGCCCGGCGGCCCGGCGGACGCGCCGGAGACGGCGGACCCCGAGCCGACCACCCTGCCCTCGGTCACGCTCGGGCGGCTCGCCTGGCACCACCTCACGACCGACGGCTGGGACGCGATCGCGAAACGCTACGTCTTCGACACCCGCGCGCTGACGAACGACCGACCCTATTTCGCGGCCTATGTCCGGCCGGGCGACCTGCCGCGCGTCACGGATCGGCTCGAGCTCCTGCAGGACGAATGGGGCTACCTCCTGATCTGGGCGACCTTCGCGGTCGCCTGCATCGCGGCGCTCTGCCTCGTGGCGCTCCCCGTCGCCTTCGGGTGGCGCACGATCTTCAGCCGCCAGCCCGGCAAGGGCGGCCAGGACGTCGACGGCATCCCGGTGTTCGCCACCGTCAGTTTCCTGCAGGCCGGCCTGCAGGGCCTGATGACCCGTCGCGTGGCGCCCAACGAGCAGGGACAGCTTCAAGGCGCCAACAGCGGCCTGCAGGGGATAGC
>CAXTKM010000135.1:0-8501 GCA_964244795.1 uncultured Enterovirga sp. | reverse complement strand
GCCGCCAGCCCGGCAAGGGCGGCACGATCGTCTACTTCGCCTGCCTCGGGCTCGGCTACATCATGGTCGAGGTCGGGCTGATCGCGAACTTCGTGCTCGCGCTGTCGAACGCGACCGTATCCGCCTCGGTGCTGATCACCGGCATGCTGGTCTTCTCCGGCCTCGGCAGCTTCGTGTCGGAGCGCTTCATCCCGCGCGCCCGGGCCGTGCTGCCCGCGATCCTGCTCGCGACGGCGGCGATCCTTTCGCTCTACGCCTTCGCGCTCGATGGCGTCCTCGACGCGATCGGCGCGCTGCCCTACGGGCTCCGCCTCCTCGCCTGCTTCGCGATCATCCTGCCCCCGGCCTTCCTGATGGGCTTTCCGATGCCGTCCGCGATGTCGTGGCTCGCCCGGCTCGGCAAGGACAACATGTTCATCTGGGCCTGGGGCATCAACGGCTGCTTCTCGGTCGTGGGCGCGGCCCTCGTGCCGATCGTCGCGACCTCGTTCGGCATGGGGGCCGTCCTGCTGGTCAGCGCCGGGGCCTATCTCCTGGCGATCCCGGCCTTCTTCGCGGTGCTGCTGCCGAGGGCAGCGTCCCTGCCCTTCGCGAGCCCGAGGGCGGCGTGACGCGATGCGGGCCGGTCCCCTCGCCCGTCTCGCCTCCTGGGCTCTCCTCCTCCTCGCCGCGACAGGGGCGGTGAGCGCGGCCGGTCCCCGGCAGGCGGGCGGCGGCGGCGACGCGGCCGCGCTCTCCTGCGGGTTCAAGGGCCGGGCCCGGCTCGTCCCCTTCGCGAGCGCGCCCTTCCCGTTCGAGGGCGACATGCCGGACGGGACGCCCTTCTACGACCAGCCCGGTCCGCCCCGCGGCCACACCTCGCCGCGCGGAGGCGTATACCGGGAGGGACCGACCTATTCCGACAGCCGCGTGCTGCTCGCGGTCCCGGACGGGTTCGCGCCCGGTCCCGCGGCCGTGATGGTGGTGTACCTGCACGGCAACCAGGCGACGCTCGAGCGCGACGTCTGCCGCCGGCAGCGCATCCCCGGCCAGGTCGCGGCCTCGGGGCTGAACGCCGTCCTGGTCGCGCCGCAGCTCGCCGTGAACGCGCTCGATTCCAGCGCCGGCCGGTTCTGGCAGCCCGGCGCCTTCCGGGCCTTCCTCACCGAGGCGGCCCGGGAGCTCGGGCGCATGACCGGACGGCAGGGCTTCGAGGACCTGCCGGTCATCGTCGTGGCCTATAGCGGCGGCTATCTTCCGGCCGTCTACGCGGCCGAGGTCGGCGGGATCGGGACGCGGCTCAGGGCGGTCGTGCTGATGGACGCTCTGTTCGGAGAGGTCGAGCGCTACGCCCGCGTCGTGGCGGAACGGCGCTTCGCCTTCGTCAGCGCCTACTCGGCCTCGTCGCGGGAGCAGAACGCGAGCCTGCGCCGCCTCCTGCGGGACGGGACCCCGATCGGCGACGGCCTCCCCGCCTCGATCCGGCCCGGGACGGCGACCTTCGTGCCGGCCGGCCCCGAGGTGAGCCACAACGATTTCATGACCCGGGCCTTCGCGCCCGACCCCCTGCGCGTGCTGCTCGGCCGCTTCGATGCGTTTCGCGGGAGCCCGCGCGGATCGTCGGACGATCGTTAACGCGAATCACCCGTAATCCTGCCCCAAAGGGGTGGGACAGCCTTCGGCCGCCACACTCTCCCGCACCGCGTGCAAAAGGCCTAGGACGACGGATGATCTCTCGGTTGATCAGGGTAGCCGGTGCGGCGCTGGTCTTCGCCGCCGCGCTCGCGTCGGCGGGCGCCGAGGCGCAGCCCGCGAAGGCCCTGGTCCCGGTGCCGTCCGCGACGGTCGCCCTCATGGCGGCCCGCGACATGGACGTGTCCGCCCCGATCCTGATCCGGTCCTACAAGAAGGAATCCGAGCTCGAGGTCTGGAAGCTCGCCCGCGGCGGCCGCTACGTCTACCTCAAGACCTTCCCGATCTGCCGCTGGTCGGGCCAGCTCGGGCCGAAGCGGAAGACCGGCGACCGCCAGACCCCGGAGGGGTTCTACGCCGTCTCCGCGAAGCAGATGAACCCGAACTCGGCCTATCACCTGTCCTTCGACCTCGGTTATCCGAACGCCCACGATCGCGCCCATGGCGGCACGGGCTCGTACCTCATGACGCACGGCACCTGCTCGTCGATGGGCTGCTACGCGATGACGGACGCGCAGATCTCCGAGATCTACGGGCTCGCCCGCGATGCGCTGGCCGGCGGCCAGCGGGCGTTCCAGTTCCAGGCCTATCCGTTCCGGATGACGGCGCAGAACATGGCCCGCGCCCGCTCCGAGCGCCACATCGCCTTCTGGCGCGAGCTGAAGGAAGGCTCCGACCGCTTCGAGGCGACGGCCGAGGAGCTGTCGGTCGGCGTGATCGACGGGCGCTACAGCTTCGCGCCCTCCCGGAACCCGGCCCGGGAAGCGGCCGCCCAGCTTCGGCTCACGGCCGAGAGGGAGCGGGTGCAGAAGCTCGTGGACGACGGAATCGCGGCGGTCAGGATCACCTACTCGGATGGAGGCATGCATGCGGCCTTCGCATCGCTCTCCCGGCAGGGGGTCCCGGTCGGCGAGATCAGCCGGCCCGACTCGCTCGTCTTCGCGGGGCGCGAGGTCGTGATCACGCCGGCCCGCAAGAAGGCCCCGCCCGCCCCGGCGGTCGCGGTCGCGGCGAACGAGGCCCGGCCGGCGCCGGCGCTGGTCGGGCTCGCATCGCTCTTCGCCCCGGTCGCGCTCCTGACGAGCCCCGACGCGACCGTCCGCCCCGTGATGGCAGGCTCGGTGGCCGCGATCCTACCGGCGGCTTTCGCGCGCCGCTCCGCGGATCGGGTCGCGTCACGAGGAGTGTAGTCGGGGCCGAGGCGGACGCCCCGGCCTGTCATTCCGGGGCGGCGAAGCCGAGCCCGGAACCCATACACGCCGACGTTCCCGATGTGACGCCGACGGCGCAAGCTCGGCGACGTCAGCGCTTATGGGTTCCGGGCTGTCGCTTCGCGAGCCCCGGAATGACGGTCGGGGCCGGCCTGCTCAGCGCAGCGACGCATCCGCCAGGAGCCCGGCGAACAGCAGCGCGCCGGCGTCGCGGTTCGACCGGAACAGCATCAGACAGACGTCCGGCCGGTCGGGGTCGAGCCGGCGCACCTGCCAGGCGAGATGGGCCGCGAAGGCCGAAAGGCCGGCCCAGCTCGGCCAGGCGCCGCCCACGGCCCCGATCGCGAGGCCGGCCAGGAGGATCGTCGCGAGATAGAGCGCGGCGATGATCCGGCGGGAGTGCCGCCCGAAGGTGCGGGACGTCGACCGGACCCCAATGATGGCGTCGTCGCGCTGGTCCTGGTGGCCGTAGACCGTGTCGTAGCCGACCACCCAGGCGATCGATCCGAGATAGAGCGCGACCGCGGGCGTCGCGAGCGACCCGAACAGGGCTGCCCAGCCCATCAGCGCTCCGTAGGCGAAGCAGAGCCCGAGCACGAGCTGCGGTGCCGAGAACACGCGCTTCATCAGCGGGTACACCGCGACGGGCGCGAGCGACAGGATGCCGAGCCCGATCGTGAAGGCGTTGAACTGAAGGAGGACCGTGAGTCCCACGAAGGATTGCGCCACCGCGAAGGCGAGCGCGTGGCGCGCCCGGATGAGGCCGGAGGGCAGCGGCCGGCCGCGGGTGCGCTCGACCCTGGCGTCGATGTCGCGATCCAGGAGGTCGTTCCAGGTCGAACCCGCGCCCCGCATCACGAAGGCGCCGACCAGGAACAGGACGACATGCCACGCAAACGGGGCCGGTCCCCCGGACGCCCCGATGCCGCCCGCCGCGATCGCGGCCAGCGCGACCGACCATTGGCAGGGCCACATCAGGAGCCACGAGCCGATCGGGCGATCGTAGCGGGCGAGCCGGAGCCACGGCTTCGAGGCGGCCGGCGCGAAGCGGTCGACGGCGTTCCGGGCCGGCGCGTCCGCGACCGCGCGGTCCTGTCCTCGTCCCATGCCGCGGGTCAGCGCTCCGTCAGCTTCAGCTCGATGCGGCGGTTCCGGCCATAGGCCTCGTCGGTGGTCGCGAGGTCGAGCGGCTGGAACTCGCCGAAGCCGGTCGCCGCGATCCGCTGCGGCGGGATCCCCTTGCCGACGAGATACTGCACGACCGCGATCGCGCGCGAGGACGAGAGCGCCCAGTTCGACGGGAAGGCGGCGGACTGGATCGGGCGCGCGTCGGTGTGCCCGTCGACCCGGAGGATCCAGGGGATGTCCGGCGGAATGTCCTTCGCGACCTCGAGGATCGATGCCGCGATGCGGTCGAGCTCGCCCGCGGCCTCGGGCCGGAGCTCGGCCCGGCCGGCCCCGAACAGGACCTCGGATTGCAGCACGAAGCGGTCGCCGACGATCCGGACGTCGTTCCGGTTGCCGAGCACCTGGCGCAGCCGGCCGAAGAAGTCCGACCGATAGCGGGCGAGCTCCTGCACCCTCTGGGCGAGCGCGACGTTCAGCCGGCTGCCGAGGTCCGCGATCCGGGTCTGGGACTCGCGGTCGCGGTTCTCGGAGGCCGACAGCGCCTCCTCCAGCGCCGCGAGCTGGCGTCGCATCGCGGCGATCTGCTGGTTCAGGAGCTCGATCGTGGCGCCGGCCCGGGCCGAGATGGCGCGTTCCGCCTGGAGAGCGGTGCCGCTCGCGCTGGCCTGGCTGCCGGCCGCCGCGGCCCGGTCGAGATCGGCCTGGAGCCGGCCGCGCTCCTGCGCGCCGGCCTGGATCGTCGACCGGAGACCGTCGGCGCCATCCAGCAGCTCGCGCGTCCGGCCGCGCTCGAGCGAGAGGAGATCGGTCAGCTCCGCGAGCTGCCGGTTCAGCCGCTCCAGCACCGTGTCCCGGCCCGAGATCTCGCGGGCGAGGAAGAACTGCCCGAGCATGAAGATCGACAGGAGGAACACGATCGCGAGGACGAGCGTCGACAGGGCGTCGACGAACCCCGGCCAGTAGTTCAGCGGGACGCGCCGCGAGGCGCGTGCGCCCGCCATCAGCCGACGCCCTCGCGCGACAGGCGCTCCAGCATGGCCTTGATCTCGCGATCGCGCGCCGCCTGGCCCTCGATCCAGGTCCGGACGAGCTGCTGCTCGGACCGCATGTGGCCCACGATCGCCTGCACGCCCTCGGCGAGGTTCGCCATCGCGGCCGTGGCCTCCCGGCCGCTCCCGCCCTGGCCGACGGCCTCGGCCAGGCGGTTCAGGGCGGCCGCGACCGCAGGCGACCCATCGGCGGCCCCGAGCGACCCTGTCTCGCTCGCGGTCGCGACCGCGAGCCAGTCCTCGAGCTCCGTGTAGAAGCGATTCTGCGCCTGGCCGGCCTGGAGGTCGAGGAAGCCGAGCACGAGCGATCCCGCGAGGCCGAACAGCGAGGCCGAGAAGGAGATGCCCATCCCGGCGAGGGGCGCCGCCAGCGCGCCCTTGAGCTCCTCGAACAGGACGGAGGCCTCGCCGCCGGTCCGGAGCGAGCCGATGATCCGGCCGACCGAGTTCACGGTGTCGATGAGGCCCCAGAAGGTCCCGAGCAGCCCGAGGAAGACCAGGAGCCCGGCGAGGTAGCGGACGAGTTCGCGATTCTCGTCGAGCCGCGCGGAGATCGAGTCGAGCAGCGAGCGCATCGTCGAGACCGAGAGCCGCGCCCTGCTCTCCTGGTCGGCGATCGATGATGCGACCGGCGCGAGCAGCACGGGCGGTCGCGCGAGCCGGTTCGGGTCCGCCCCGCTCACGTAGTTGACCCAGCGGATCTCGCGGAAGAGGCGGACCACCTGCCGGACCGCCAGGATGATCCCGACCGCGAGGACGCCGAGGATGACGGCGTTGAGCCCGGGATTGCCGAAGAAGGCCGTCAGGAGCGGCCGGTACAGGATGAGGACCAGGAACCCGCAGAGGACCGTGAACACCGCCATCCGGACGAGGAAGATGCGGGGCGAGGACAGCGGTCTCGCGACGGGAGGGGGCGAGCTGGTCAGCATCTCGACACCACTCTGGCCGCGCCGCCGTCCTGGATCAAGGCCGAGGCGCGGCGACCGCGCCCGGCCGACCGGCGCGCTTGATCAGCCCGAGCAACGCGGCGTGCAGGACCTCGTTCCCGCAACAGACCGATAGCGTCGACATCGGGTCCGGGCCGCCGTCGCAATCCGTCACGTAGCCGCCCGCCTCGCGCAGGATCACGAGGCCCGCGGCCATATCCCAGGTCTTGATGTCGCGCTCCCAGTAGATGTCGGCCCGGCCCGCCGCGACATAGGCCATGTCGAGCGCGGCGGCGCCCATCCGACGGAGGCCGGCCGAGGCCGCCATCACGGCGGTGAGCTCGAGGAGGAAGCCAGGATGAGCCGGCCGGCCGAGATGCGGCAGCCCGCAATAGACGACAGCGTCGGCCATCTCGCGCCGAGCCGCGACCCTGATGCGGCGGTTGTTCATGTAGGCGCCCTTGCCGCGCTCGGCGACGAAGATCTCGTCCTTGACCGGATCGTAGATCACGCCCGCGACCGCGACGCCCTCGCGCTCGAGCCCGACGGAGATGCAGAAATGAGGGATGCCGTGCAGGAAGTTCGTCGTCCCGTCGAGCGGGTCGACGTGCCAGCGGTGGCTCGCGTCCGAGCCCTCGACGACGCCCGCCTCCTCCAGGACGAAGCCGTAGCCGGGGCGCGCCTTCTCGAGCGCGCCCCGAAGGATCTCCTCGGCCCGGATGTCGGCCGCGGTGACGAAGTTGCCAGGGCCCTTGCGGGAGACCTGCAGGTTCTCGACCTCGCCGAAGTCGCGCTTCAGCGAGCGCGCGGCCTTCATGACAGCATCGGTCATGACGCTGATCAGCGGGGAACGGATCATGGATGTCCAGCCGGGAGAGCGCCGCGACCCGGCCTGCGGGCGCGGCGGCGAACGGCCGGTGAACCACCCGGAGCCATGCGGGTCAACAGCGGGGCTCCGGGCTAGCGCAGCGTCGCGTCGAGCGTGATCTCGGCGTTGAGGAGCTTCGAGATCGGGCAGCCTGCCTTCGCCTTCCCGGCCAGCTCGTCGAACTGAGCCTTGTCGATCCCCGGGATCTCGGCGACCAGCGTCAGCGCGGATTTCGAGACCTTGAAGCCGTCGCCGTCCTTGTCGAGGGTCACGGCCGCATGCGTCTCGAGGCTCGTCGGCTCGAGGCCGGCAGCCTGGAGCTGGAAGGCCAGCGCCATCGAGAAGCACCCGGCATGGGCCGCCGCGATCAGCTCCTCGGGATTGGTGCCCTTCTCCTCCTCGAACCGGGTCTTGAACGAGTAGGCCGTGTTGTCGAGGACGCCCGACTGGCTCGTCAGCCGGCCCTCGCCGTCCTTGCCCGTCCCGCGCCAGATCGCCTTCGCCGTCTTCACCGACATGTGGAGCTCCTCATCATCTTGAACGCGCCACAAATAGGGACGAACGAAGCGTTGTGCACCTGCAGCGAACGACCGGCAGCCCGTCTTCGACCACACATCAGGAGCGACCGTGCGCGGCGAATCCGGCAAGCGAACCGACGAGATCTTCCTCGTAGTGGCCTTGATCCTCATCGCGATGGGTCTCGGCTACTGGTACATCAACTCGCCGACCTGGCTGAAGGTCGCGGTCGGGCCGGCCGGGTCGCCGGACGAGACGCTCCTCCAGGTCTTCGCCGGCCAGCTGAAATCGCAGCGGGTCGGCGTGCGGCTGAAGGTCGTGCCCGTGGCGGACGTGAAGGCCGCAGCCGAGGCGCTGGACAAGGGCGACGTCGATCTCGCCGTGGTCAGGACCGACGTGAAGGTGCCCGACAACGGCCTGACGCTCGCGATCCTCCGGGACGCGGCCGCGATCGTCATCGCGCCCTCGGCGTCCGGGATCAGCGACATGGCCGGGCTCGCGGGGAAAACGATCGGCGTCGTCGTGAGGCACGCGGCCGATCCGGCCTTCTTCACGACGATCCTGAAGCAGCTCGACATCGAGACCCCGGCCGTGACCGTGGTGCCGGTCGAGCTCGACGGCGCCTTGAAGGAGCTGCAGGCCGGCCATATCGACGCGGTCGCGTTCCTCGGTCCACCGACCGGAACGGTGTCGTCGGATTTCGTGCGCTCCGTGGCCAGGGCCTACGAGGGCAAGGTCAGCATCCTGACGATGGAGAGCCCGGACGCGATCTCGTCGCGCTCGCCGGTCTTCTCCTCCGCGACCATCCCGGAGGCCGTCTGGGGCGGCCGCCCGAAGCTGCCGGAGCGCGAGACGAAGACGATCAGCGTCTCGTATCGCCTGATGGCGCATTCCGACACCGACCGGTCGGCGGTCGCGGTGCTGATCGAGGCCCTGTTCCAGTCGCGCTCGCGGATCGCCGTGAAGGCACGCTCGGCGAACCTCATGCGGGCACCGGAGATGGATTCGGCCACGAGCGCGATCCTGCCGAACCATCCTGGCGCCGTGGACTACTTCCAGCGCGAGACCCAGAGCGTGATGGATCGCTACGGCGACTGGATCTACCTGGTCGCCTTCTTCGGCTCCGGCCTGC
>CAXTKM010000134.1:0-11377 GCA_964244795.1 uncultured Enterovirga sp. | reverse complement strand
CTGGGTATCGGCTTCGCCGTGCCGGGAAATTTGGCGAACCCCGTGGTGCGGCAATTGACCGAGTTCGGCGAGACGCGGCGCGGCTGGCTGGGCGTCCGGATCCAGAACGTCGACGACGCGACAGCGGAGGCGCTCGGGCTCGGCTCCGCCCGCGGCGCGCTGGTCGCAGGCGTCGACGAGAAGGGACCGTCGAAGCCGGCCGGGATCGAGGTCGGCGACGTGATCGTCCGCTTCGACAACCGCGAGGTCAAGGAATCCCGCGACCTGCCCCGCATCGTGGCGACCACCGCGGTCGGCAAGAGCGTCGACGTCGTGATCGTCCGGAAAGCGCAGGAGCTGACGAAGTCGGTGACGCTCGGTCGCCTCGAAGACGGCGAGAAGGCTCAGCCCGCCTCGGCCCAGCAGCCTCCGGCCGAGCCGCCGTCGGCGACGCGCCGGGCGCTCGGGCTGGAATTGTCCAGCCTGTCCGAGGACCTTCGCCGCCGCTACGGCCTGAAGGAGACCGTGAAGGGCGTCGTCGTGATGCGGGTCGACCCGAACTCGACGGCCTCCGACAAGCGCATCCAGGCGGGCGACGTCATCGTCGAGATGAGCCAGGAGGTCGTGTCGACGCCGGCCGAGGTCACGCGCCGGGCCGAGACCCTGAAGAAGAGCGGGCTGAAATCGACCCTGCTCCTCATCGCGAACGCGCAAGGCGAGATGCGCTTCGTCGGCCTGCCGATCGATTAGCTCCGTCGGAACCCGGCCGGCCTGTCGTTACGGGGCGGCCAACGGGTCCGGCCTTCGGCCGGCCCGATGATGAACTCCGCCGACCCGGAACCTATGAAGGCTGGCATCTTCGGGGGGCACCGCCCCAGCCGGGGCCGGCGGTACGGCGGCTCTCCCAGCCTCTCATCCGCGGAACGGCGGCGGGACACCCGTCGCTACCCGAACCGACGGTGGCTGAACGGCGCAAGGCCAGGCGTGTCCTGTCCGCTCACGACGGCATCCGCGAGCGCCGCCCCCGAGGCGGCCGAGAGCGTCAGGCCGAGATGGCCGTGGCCGAAGTTCAGCCAGAGGTTCTCGTGCCGTGCGGCCCGGCCCATCACGGGCAGCGAATCCGGCAGGCAGGGCCGCTCGCCGGACCATTCCCCGGCCGGCCCCGATCGCAGGCCCGGGAACACCGCCCGGGCGCCCTCCGCCAGATGCCGCGCGCGCCGCATGTCGGGCGGGGAATCGAGCGGCGCGATCTCGACGGTGCCGGCGACCCGGAGCCCGGTCTCCATCGGGGTGATGAAGAGCTTCCGGTCGGCCGCCGCGACCACGCGTCTCGGCCCGACGCCGGCATCGCCGAAATGCAGGTGATACCCGCGCTGGTTGACGAGCGGGATCGCGTAGCCGAGCGGCGCGAGGAGCCGGGTCGACCAGCTCCCGGCCGAGATCACGGCAGTGCCGCAAGGATGGCGCGCGCGCCGTGCCTGGACGGCGGTGATCCGGCCGTCGGTCACCTCGAGGCCGGTCGCGTCGTCGCGCTCGAACCGCACGCCCATGTCGCCCAGCGCGCCCGCGAGGACCTGCCCGTAACGCAGCGGGTCGGCCACCATCCCGGCATCCGGCAGGAAGACGCCGTGCGTGTAGCCGGGCCCGATCTCGGGCTCGTATTGCAGGATCTCCTCGCGGCGCAGCTCGTAGAACGCGACCCCGAGCTGGCGCCGGAGGCTCCAGCCGAAGGCATCCTTCCCGAAGGCGTCCCGGTCCGGATAGAGCTGGAGCTGGCCCGTCGCCCGGAGAAGATCGGGCGCTCCGATCGCGGTCGCGAGCGCCCGGTGGGCGTCGAGCGTGGTCGCGAGCAGTGGTGCGATGCCCTCTGCGCTTCGCCGAACCTCGCGCGGCGAGGAGGCACGCAGGAACCGGACGAGCCAGGCCGCCGCCGAGACGGCGCCGCGCGGCGTGATCCGGAGCGGCCCGTTCGGGTCGAGCAGCATCCGGGGCACGTCGCGCCAGAGGCCCGGATAGGCGACCGGCGCGACCGAGCCCGGGCTGATCGAGCCGGCATTGCCCGAGGACGCGCCCGCGGCCGGCTCGCCGCGCTCGATCACGACGACCTCCCGGCCCGCGCGGCGGAGGTGGAACGCCGTGCACAGGCCGACGATGCCGCCGCCCACGACCGCGACGGGGCGTTCGGGGCTGGAGGGGGTCACCATGACTGTCCGCCAGTCCTCATTTCGGGGATATCCCGGCGATCCCCCGATCGTCATTCCGGGGCTCGCGAAGCGAGAGCCCGGAACCCATGAACGCTGGCGGTGTCGCCCTTGAAGGCGCCAATGCCGGATCGACGTTGCCGGCCTCTATGGATTCCGGGCTCGGCTTCGCCGCCCGGGAATGACGGCGTTGCGTCACGAGCCCGGCCGGTCCCCGACGAGGTCCGGGAAGTAGAGGTCGCGCCAGCTCGCGGGCGCGACCGGAATCGCGCCCGATGCCTTCATGAAGGCCGCGAACCGCATCACGTTCTGGGGCGTCAGGCTGAAGTTCACGCCCGGCTGGTCGAGGACGCGGGCCACGACCTCCTGCGGCAGCTTCGAGCCGGTCGAGGCGGCCCAGCCGGTGATCGCCGCGCGCCGATCCCGCTCGATCGTGTCCTCGGCCTCCCGGAGGGCCGCGACGATCGCCGCGAAGACCTTCGGGTTCTCCTCCCGGAAGCGGACGGTCGCGAAGGCGTTGGCGTAGCTGTGCGGGCCGCCCATCACGTCGAAGGAGCCGAACAGCTTCCGCATGCCGGGCGCGGCCAGGAGCTGGTCCTGGAACGGCGGCGTCGACACGACAGATTTCACGGCCTCGAGGCCGGACAGCATCGCGGCGGTCGCGTCCGGCTGGCCCATCGAGGTCAGGAGCGTGTCGAACCGGCCCCCCGTCGGCTCGCCGAAGGCCAGCGCCACGGCCATCTGCAGCAGCACCGCGTTGATCGTGCCCTTGCCGCCCGGCGTCGCGATCCGGTCGGTGTCCTTGAAATCCTTCAGCGACTGGATCGCCGGGTCGCGGGTCACGAGATAGAGCGGCACGGCCCCGATCGCCGCGATGCCCTTCACCTCGTTCCGCGTGCCGCGGGTCCGGGCCCAGAGGGTGAGCGCACCCGGGATGCCGGCCGCCGCGACGTCGGCGCTGCCGGACAGGAGCGACGAGATCATCACGTCCGGCCCGCTGAAGGTGAGCCACGTCACCTTGAGGTCCGGCAGCCCAGCCGCCTTCGCGTGCTTCTCGATCAGCCCGTCGCGCTCCATCACGATGAGCGGCAGGAAGGCGATCGAGAACTGCTTCGCGATCGCGATCTCAGTCTTCTCGGCCCGGGCCGGCTGCCCGGCCAGCACGAGGATCCCCGCCAGCGCCGCGGCCAGCGTGGTCGTAACCCGCCGGCGAAGAGCGTCCGCCGCAGGCCGCGTCATGTCTCGAAGCATCGCCATCGCACCCCTACCCACCCCAGACCTCTATTCGCCCCAGACTTGGCCCAGGAACCGGACCCAGTTCTCGCCCATGATGCGCTCGATGCGAGACCGGGGCCAACCGCGCGCCTCCATGGCGGCCGTGACGTTCGGGTAGCTGCCGTAATCCGTGAAGCCCTCCGGGCGCCGCTTCGGGATGAAGGTCGTGAGCGGCCGGGCGTAGCCCTTGTCGTGCGACCAGTAGGGCGGGTTCGCGGGATCGCTCTCCTTCCAGTAGATCGACCAGGCCTCGTAGTTCTTGCGGGCGTCGGTCCCGAAGCCGACGTTCTCCTCGCCCGCGACCCCGACGATGTGCTCGACGACCTCGAGGAAGTCCTCGAGCGTCGCGTCGGCCCCGCGCCTGAGGAAGGACGTGAAGAAGGTCGCCCCGATGAAGCCGCCACGGTCCGCGATCCGGCGAAGCTGGGCGTCCGTCTTGTTGCGGGGGTGCTCCTTCAGGGCGCTGGACGCGACGTGCGAGTAGCAGACGGGCGCCTTCGAATGCGCGATCGCGTCCTCCGACGTCTGCGGCCCGACATGCGATAGGTCGATCAGCATGCGGAGCCGGTTCAGCTCGTCGACCACCTCGCGGCCGAAATCGGAGAGGCCGGAATCGCGCGTCTCGAAGCAGCCCGAGCCGACGAAGTTCTGCGTGTTGTAGGTGAGCTGCACGATCCGGACCCCGACATCGTGGAACAGCGACAGGAACGGGATCTGATCCTCGATCGCGGACGAGTTCTGCCAGCCCAGCACGACGCCGATCTTGCCCTCCCGCTTCGCGGTCCGGATGTCCTCGGCCCGAAGCACCGGCATCGCGATGTCGGCGTTCTCCGCGAGCGACATCTTCCAGCGCGCGATGCGCTCCATCGTCGGCCGGAACCCCTCCCAGACCGAGCAGGTGAAGTTCGCGGCCGTGAGCCCGCCCGTCCGCATGAGCTCGAGCTCCGGGCGGCCGCCGGAGGTCAGGACGAGCCCGTCGAAGACGATGAGGTCCCGATGGAGATCGCGATGCAGGTCGGTCACGGCAGGGCTCCGGTCGGCTGATGCGGGCTCCCGCTTACGGTCCCGGGCGCCGGGCGCCAAGGCCCGACGGGGCTGGCACGCGGCTTGCCGCCCGGACCTATCTCGACCGACCGCGCCAGAGGGCATGCAGGACACCCAGCTCACCGTCGCGGTCGTCGACCTGAACCCGGCCCGCGCGGCGGTGCTCGAGGAGGGGTTGCGCGCCGAGGGCATCGGCCGCGTCGTCCTGATCCCGGACACGGCCGACCTCCTGCGGCGCCTCAACGAGTGCAATCCCGACGTCGTCGTGATCGACCTCGAGAGCCCGAGCCGCGACCTCCTGGAGCAGCTCTTCCACGTATCGCGCCTCGTGGAGCGGCCGGTCGCGATGTTCGTCGACCAGTCGGACATGGCGATGATGGAGGCCGCGGTCGATGCCGGCATCTCGGCCTACGTCGTGGACGGCCTCAAGCGGGAGCGGATCAAGTCGATCGTCGACGTCGCGATCCTGCGCTTCAACGCCTTCGCCCGGCTCCAGGGCGAGCTGCGGGACGCCCGGAGCGAGCTCGCCTCGCGCCGCGTCATCGAGCGCGCGAAAGGCCTCATCATGAAGGCGAAGGGCCTCTCCGAGGACGAGGCCTACGGGCTGCTCCGCCGCACGGCGATGAACGAGAAGCGGAAGATCGCCGATATCGCGCAGGCCCTCGTGACGAGCCAGGACATCCTTGGATGAGGGCGTCCTTGGATCAGGAGCCGCTCGGATGAAAGAGGCCTCGGGATGAGGGAGCTCTCGATCGGGTATATCCCGCTGACGGACGCCGCGGTCGTGATCGCGGCGGCGGAGCGCGGCTTCGCGGCCCGGCACGGGCTCGCGATCCGGCTCGCCCGAGAGGCGTCCTGGGCGACCCTTCGCGACAAGCTGGTCCTCGGCCACGTGGACGCGGCCCACATGCTGGCCCCGCTCGCGATCGCGACCTCGATGGGGCTCGGGCCGGGACCGCGCCTCGCGCTCACGGTCCCGTTCGCCCTCAACCTGAACGGCAACGCGATCACGCTGTCCCGGGCGCTCTGGGACGTCATGGACGAGATGCCGGGCGCCGGCGTCGCCCGGGTCGCGAGGGCGCTCGGCCGCGCGAGCCGCAGCCGGGCGGCCGCGGGCCTTCCCGCGCTCACGCTCGCGACCGTGTTCCCCTTCTCGTCGCACACCTACCTGCTGCGCCGGTTCCTCGCGGCGGGCGGCATCGACCCCGATCGCGACGTCCGGATCACCGTCATGCCGCCGCCCTACATGGCGGATGCCCTGCGGGACGGGACCGTGGACGGCTTCTGCGTCGGCAGCCCCTGGAACAGCGCCGCCGTCGCGTCGGGGGCGGGCCGCATCGCGGCGATCGGGCCGGAGATCGTGCCGGACGCGCCCGAGAAGGTGCTGGCGCTCTCTCCCGCGCGGCTCGGCCCGGAGACGGTGGGGCCGCTCGTCGCGACCCTGAAGGAGGCGGCCGCCTGGTGCAGCCTGTCCGAGAACCGGGCCGAGCTCGCGGCCCTCCTGGCCGAGCCCCGCCATCTCGGCATCCCGGCCGAGCTCCTGCGCCCGACGCTCGACGACCGTCTGCCGCTGGCCTCGGGCGGCCCCTTCGCGATCGGGCAGGGCTACCTCAGGCTCGGCGGCGGCGTGCACCGCCCGGACCGGCGGCACGCGGGCTGGATCCTCGGCGAGATGGTGTCGGCCGGGCAGGTCGCACCGGGTGCGGCCGATGCGGGCGAGGCCGAGGCGATCTACGACCCGGCGGCCTTCGATCGAGCCTGACGGCCGGTCTGCACGTCTCTTGTGCAGCGCACAAGACTTACGCCGCTAATATCGGCACGATCGCCACCAATACAGGCTTCGGCGAAAGACGCTGCTCGACTACGATGAGGCTCGGTATTCGCCTCGATCAACGTGCCGTCGTCAATGGCGACGACGGCCGATATCGCCCTCAGCAGCGCCGCTGAGCTGGCCTCCGGTTCCCGGGTCTCGCCCGGGTCAGTGGGAGTGTCGGCCGGCGGCTTTTCTTTGCTTTGCGGGAGGACGAACCCGCTGCCCGAGAACAGGAGTGGAGTGGACATGACCGACCGTCCGAACAACCCGACGCGCCGCAGCGCCCTCGCGACGCTCGCCCTCGCGGCGGCAGCCAAGGTCGCCTTCCCGGGCGGCGCCTTCGCGCAGGGGTCTGGTCCCGAGGTGAAGGGCGCGAAGCTCGGCTTCATCGCGCTGACGGACGCGGCGCCGCTCTTCGTCGCGAAGGAGAAGGGGTACTTCGCGAAGCACGGCATGCCCGACGTCGAGGTACTGAAGCAGGCCTCCTGGGGCACGACGCGCGACAACCTCGTGCTCGGCGGAGAGGGCAACGGGATCGACGGCGCCCACATCCTGACGCCGATGCCCTACCTGATCTCAGCCGGCCGCGTGACGCAGAACAACGTCGGCGTCCCGATGCAGATCCTGGCGCGGCTCAACACCAACGGCCAGGCCATCTCGGTCGCCAAGGAGTATCTCGACCAGAAGGTCGGGCTCGACGCCAAGGTGTTCAAGGCCGCCATCGACAAGAAGAAGGCGTCCGGCAAGTCCGTGAAGGCGGCCATGACCTTTCCGGGCGGAACGCACGACCTCTGGATCCGGTACTGGATGGCGGCGGGCGGGATCGACCCCGACCGCGACATCGAGACCATCGTCGTGCCGCCGCCCCAGATGGTCGCGAACATGAAGGTCGGCACGATGGACTGCTTCTGCGTCGGCGAGCCCTGGAACGCCCAGCTCGTGGCGCAGAACATCGGCTACACGGCGCTGACCACGGGCGAGATCTGGAAGGACCATCCCGAAAAGGCCTTCGCGCTCCGGTCCTCGTTCGTCGACAAGAACCCGCGCGCCGCGAAGGCCATGCTGATCGCCGTCATGGAAGCCCAGCAATGGTGCGACCGGCCTGAAAACCGCGACGAGCTCGCGACGATCCTGGGCAAGCGCCAGTGGATCAACATCCCGGCCTCCGACGTCGCCGGCCGCGCGAAGGGCACGATCGACTACGGCGACGGCCGGGTCGTCGAGAACAGCCCGTTCCTCATGAAGTTCTGGGCCGACCATGCGTCGTACCCCTACGCCTCGCACGATCTCTGGTTCCTCACGGAGGACATCCGCTGGGGCAAGTTCGCGCCCGACACGGACACGAAGGCGCTGATCGCCAAGGTCAACCGCGAGGACCTCTGGCGCGAGGCCGCGAAGGATCTCGGCGTCCCTGTCGCCCAGATCCCGACGTCGACCTCCCGCGGCAAGGAGACCTTCTTCGACGGGAAGGTCTTCGATCCGGAGAACCCGGCCGCCTACCTCGCCGCGCTCGACATCAAGCGCGTCGCCTGAGCCCAGACCCGACCGGCGGAGCCGACCTCATGAGCACGACAGCGGTCAAGACGACGGTCGCGCCGCCCCGGCGGAAGCCCGATGCGGCCGCGCGCCGGAGCACGGCGTCCGGGGTCGCGCTGCCGCGGCTCGCCGACGCCTCGGCCGTCGCGGCTCCCGCCCGTGCGCCGCTCGGCCCGAAGATCGCCGGCGCGCTCCGCGCCGTCGCGGCCCAGGTCGTGCCCCCGCTCGTCGTGATGACGATCCTTCTCGTCCTCTGGGAGGTGCTGTGCAGCCGGCCCGGCGCGGGCCTGCCGCCGCCCTCGCGCGTGCTGGCCGAGACCTGGGACCTGATCGTGAACCCGTTCTACGACAACGGGGGCACCGACAAGGGGCTGTTCTGGCACGTCTCGGCGAGCCTGCAGCGGGTCGCGCTCGGCTACGCGCTGGCCGCGGTCGTGGGCATCGCGCTCGGCACCCTGGTCGGCCAGTCGACCTGGGCGATGCGCGGGCTCGACCCGATCTTCCAGGTGCTCCGCACCGTGCCGCCGCTCGCCTGGCTGCCGCTCGCGCTCGCGGCCTTCCGGGACGGCCAGCCCTCGGCCATCTTCGTGATCTTCATCACGGCGATCTGGCCGATCATCATCAACACGGCGGTCGGCATCCGCAACATCCCGCAGGACTACCGCAACGTCTCGGCCGTGCTCAGGCTGAACGGGTTCGAGTTCTTCGCGAAGATCATGGTGCCGTCGGCCGCGCCCTACATCTTCACGGGGCTCCGGATCGGGATCGGGCTGTCCTGGCTCGCGATCGTGGCGGCCGAGATGCTGATCGGCGGCGTCGGGATCGGGTTCTTCATCTGGGATGCCTGGAACTCGTCGAAGATCTCCGAGATCATCCTGGCGCTCATCTATGTCGGCCTGATCGGCTTCCTGCTCGACCGCATCGTGGCCGCGCTCGCGACCGTCGTGACCCGCGGCACCAGCGCTTCGTAAGGGGGGCACGCGAATGGCCTATCTCGACATCTCCGACGTCGGCATCAGCTTCTCGCGGGGCGGGCGCACGAGCGAGGTCCTGCGCGAGGTCTCGCTGAAGGTGGAACGGGGCGAGTACGTCTCCATCATCGGGCATTCCGGCTGCGGGAAGTCGACGCTCCTGAACATCGTCGCGGGCCTGCTCCGGGCCTCGACGGGCGGCATCCTGCTCGACGGGCGCGAGGTGAACGCACCCGGCCCGGACCGCGCGGTCGTGTTCCAGAACCACTCGCTCCTGCCCTGGCTCACCGTCCGCGAGAACGTGCAGCTCGCGGTCGACAAGGTCTTCCGGGGCACGCGCTCGAAGGCCGAGCGCCGCGACTGGATCGACCAGAACCTCGCGCTCGTGAACATGACGCAGGCGGCCGAGAAGCGCCCGAACGAGATCTCGGGCGGCATGAAGCAGCGGGTCGGCATCGCCCGCGCGCTCGCCATGGAGCCGAAGGTGCTGCTGCTCGACGAGCCCTTCGGGGCGCTGGACGCGCTCACCCGGGCGCATCTCCAGGATCAGGTGATGGAGATCCATACCCGGCTCGGCAACACGATCATGATGATCACGCATGACGTCGACGAGGCGGTGCTCCTCTCGGACCGGATCGTCATGATGACGAACGGACCCTCGGCGACGATCGGCGAGATCCTCACCGTGCCGCTCGCCCGCCCGCGCCGCCGCCTCGATCTCGTCGAGGACGCGACCTACGTCCATTCCCGCGCGGCGGTGCTGGAGTTCCTCTACGCGCGCCACGCCGCGCCCGCGATGGCGGCGTGACGTGGCGGTTGCGTACCCTGAGACGCAGCACTCCGGGCCGCTCCTCGGTTCCACGGCTTCTGCACGAGTTGCGCGGCTGATCCCTCCCCTCCAGGGGAGGGCGAGTCGGCGCCAGCCGACCGGGGTGGGGTCAACCCCGGCCGGGCGGTCCCCACCCCGGTTCGCGCCTGCGGCGCGACTCGGCCCTCCCCTGCAGGGGAGGGATCACCCGCGCGATCCGTCCGAGGCCGATCCCGTGACGACGTCGCCTTCGGCACAATCCGACCGGCGTGGCGCCCCATGACCCCCCGGCTCGTCGTCGTCGGCAACGGGATGGTCTCCCTGCGCTTCCTCGAGCGGCTCTCCCTGCACGCGCCGGGGCGCTACGACGTCACGGTCGTCGGCGAGGAGCGCTCGCCGGCCTATAACCGCGTGCTCCTCTCGGCGCTCCTCGCCGGCGACGTCGACGCTGCCGGCTGCCGGCTGCGCGAGGCGGTCTGGTACGAGGGCCAGCGCATTCGGCTCCGGACCGGCGCCGCCGTCGAGGCGATCGACACGGCGTCCCGCGAGGTCGCGGTCGCGGGCGAGCGCCTGCCCTACGATCGTCTCGTCCTCGCCACGGGCTCCGTCCCGATCACCCTGCCGAAGCCCGGGATGGACCTTCCGGGCGTCATGGCCTTCCGGCATCTCGGCCATGTCGAGACCATGACCGCGCTGCGGGGCTCGGGCGCCCGGGCGGTCGTGATCGGGGGCGGTCTCCTCGGGCTCGAGGCGGCCTATGGGCTCGCCCGGCTCGGCATCGACACGACGCTCCTGCACGTCATGGACCGGCTGATGGAGCGCCAGCTCGACGGCCGTGCGGCGCGCCTCGTCCGGGCCGCCATGGAGCGGCTGGGCGTCCGGGTGATCCTCGGGGCCGACACGGAAGCGGTCGAGGGCGAGGTCAGGGTGGAGGCCGTCCGGCTCGCCGACGGCACGCATCTGCCGGCCGATCTCGTCGTGGTCGCGGTCGGGGTCCGGCCGCGCGTCGACCTCGCCCGGGCGGCCGGCCTCGCGGTCGGGCGCGGCATCCAGGTCGACGATGGGCTCGAGACCTCCCGGCCGGACATCCTGGCGATCGGCGAATGCGCCGAGCATCGCGGGCAGGTCTACGGGCTCGTCGAGCCCGGCTACGAGCAGGCCGACATCCTGGCCCGGCGCCTCGCCGGCGAGGACGCGGCCTACCGGGGCAGCACGGTCGCAACCAGCCTGAAGGTGTCCGGCCTGCCGGTGTTCTCCGCCGGCGCGATCGGGGACGACGAGGCGGGCGAGCCGATCATCCTGTCGGATCCCTTCGCGGGCATCTACCGCAAGCTCCTGGTCCGGGACGGCCGGCTCGCCGGCGCGATCCTGGTCGGCGATGTCGGGGAGGGGCCGTGGTACCGCGAGCTCATCACGTCCGGCGAGCCGGTCGCGGGCTTCCGGGACGAGCTCATGTTCGGCCGCGCACCGTCCCGTGCCGCTCCGCAGCGAGCGGCCGCGTGATGAGCGATTTCTCGTCGGAGCAGCAGCGCTACCTCGAGGGCTTCGCGTCGGGCGTGACCGCGATGCGGAACGCCGGCGTGATGCCGGGGCGGCCGGCCGCGCCCGCGACGCCCCCCGAGCCGACAGGGCCGGACGCGAGCCATCTCAAGGCGCAGGACCGGCAGGTCGCGGCCGGCGGCAAGCTCGCCGACCAGGAGAAGTGGAAGCGGGCCGAGCACCCGTTCGACGGGTTCAACCGCCTCAAGGC
>CAXTKM010000133.1:0-11403 GCA_964244795.1 uncultured Enterovirga sp. | reverse complement strand
TGTCGACCGGCAGCACGGGACGGTACCGGTAACGTCACTCCGGATCGGATGCGGCCGGGCATCCTTCGACGTGTTTCAGAGATGCCCGCTTCGGCGGGCATTTCCATGTGAAAGGTCTCTCCGATCGGATCAGCGGCTCCGGCCACGCGCCGTGACGGGCCAGATCTCTTCCACGACGTTCCCCCTCACGGCGACGATCCAATCGTGCAGGTTGACGGTCGGGTCGCAGTGGCCGGGAACGAGCCTGACCCGGTCGCCCAGCCGCAGGGGATCGTTCGCTCGGGACAGGTCCAGCAGCGTGTGCTCGTCCGACACGCCCACGACCGCGATCCCGGGCCGATCGGGGAGGCCCGGACGGCCCTGCTCCGTGGTGAAGACCTTCAGGCCGGCATTCGCTACGGCGCGACCCGGAGACGAGGCGCTGACGATCTCGGCGAGAACGAACAAGCTCTGCCGGAACTCGGGCTCGACGGCACCGCTCTCGGTCTCGAGCCCGGCATATTCGCCGTCCATGAACACGTAGGACCCGACCTGCAGCTCCGTCCACAGACCCGTTGCCGTCTCGAGCCGGAACGTGCCCGTCCCGGCACCTCCGACGATCTCGGCGCTCAACCCGTCGGCCGCGAGAGCGCCGAGCGTCTCGAGAACGGCCGCTGCGGCTCGATCCACGGCCTCGCGCCGGCCAGCATGAGCGACGACGTGCTGGGCCCGGCCGTTATAGGCCTGCAGGCCGCGAAATCGGAGCGTCGCGCTGTCTGCGACCCGCCGGGCGAGCGCCGCGGCCTCCCGGCCCGGCCGGACGCCGCACCGACCCATCCCGACGTCGATCTCGACCAGGATGTCGAGCACGCCTCCGCCGGCCTCGCCGGCCCGAGCGGCTCCCTCGATGCCCTCGGGCGAATCCACGAGGAGGCCGATCCGAGCTTGCTGCGTGAGCGCGACGAGGCGGGCGAGCTTGCCCGGCGCGAGCACCTGGTTCGTCACGATGACGTCCCGGATGCCGCCGGCCACCATGGCCTCGGCCTCGCCGACCGTCTGCACGCAGAGCCCGACCGCGCCTGCCGCCACCTGCCGCAGCCCGACCGCCGGGCATCGATGCGTCTTCGCGTGCGGCCGGACCGCGATCCCCGCCCCCGTCGCGAAGCGCGCCATATGGGCGACATTCGCGTCGAACGCGTCGAGATCGACGATCAGGGCGGGCGTCTCGATCGCGTCGAGGCTGTTGCCGGCGGCGGCGGGTGGTTCGGTCATGGGCGCTTCTCGCACGGGGCCCGGCCGTCGGCCAGACGCAGCGCGTTGACACGCTTCGGCACGCATGTTGCCTTTAGCAGCGAGTCGAGCGGGAGCCGGTGATGGGTGGGCGTTGGGTCAGGATGGCGGCGGCCGCGGTCGCCCTCACGGTGGCGGGGCCGCTGTCCGCACAGGAGACCAAGGTCACGGTCGGGATCTCCGGCTGGACCGGGTTCGCGCCGCTGACGCTCGCGAAAGAGGCCGGGATCTTCAAGGCGAACGGCCTCGACGTGACGATCAAGAAGATCCCGCAGTCGAGCCGTCATCTCGCGCTCGCGTCGGGCGACATTCAATGCGCGGCGACCACCGTCGAGACCTGGGTGGTCTGGAACGCGGCCGGGATCGCGACGAAGCAGATCTTCCAGCTCGACAAGAGCTACGGCGCCGACGGCATGGTCGTGCGCGGCGGGGTCGCGTCCATCAAGGAGCTCAAGGGCAAGACCATCGCGGCCTCCGCGCCCGGAACGTCGCCCTACTTCGTGCTCGCCTGGATGCTGGCCAAGAACGGCATGACACCGAAGGACGTCACGATCGTGAACATGGAGCCCGGTCCGGCCGCCCAGGCCTTCATCGCCGGGCAGAACGACGCCGCCATGACCTACGAGCCCTACCTGTCCTCCGTCCGGGCGAAGCCGGAGGCTGGCAAAATCGTCGCGACGACGCTCGACTACCCTGTGGTGATGGACACGTTCGGCTGCACGCCCGCCTTCCTGGACCAGAACCCGAAAGCCGCGAAGGCGCTGGCCGACAGCTACTTCCAGGCGCTCGACATGATCGGCAAGGATCAGGCGAAGGCCTACGAGATCATGGGCCAGGACGTGAAGCAGTCCGGCGAGCAGTTCGGCGGCTCCGCGAAGTTCCTGCGCTGGCAGGACAGGGCGGCGAACAAGGCGTTCTTCGCGGGCGAGTTCGTGACCTTCACGAAGGAGGCGGCCGAGCTGCTGCTCCAGGTGGGCGTGATCAAGCAGGTTCCGGACCTGACGAAGATCGTGGACACGCAGTTCATCCAGTAGGCGCGGACGTCTGCATCTCCCCGCCCGGCGGGGAGGAACGGACGGCCGCCAAACGCACATGCGCCCTCTCGAACCCGTCGCCCGCGGCCCGCGCATCGCGCTCGGGATCGGCTTCTTCGTCGTCGTGGTGGCGGCCTGGGCCGCGGCGACGCTCGGCGGCTTCGTGTCGAAGACCTTCCTGGCCGACCCTCTGACGATGCTGTCAGACGGCTGGACGCTGCTCACCCGCTACGGCTTCGCGCACGACATCGGCATGACGGTCTGGCGAGTCGTCGGGGGCTTCGTGCTGGCAGCCATCGTCGCCGTCCCGCTCGGGATCGCGATGGGCGCCTACAAGCCAGTCGAGGCGGCCCTCGAGCCCTTCGTGTCGTTCGCCCGCTACCTGCCGGCCTCGGCCTTCGTGCCGCTGCTGATCCTGTGGGCCGGGATCGGCGAGCTGCAGAAGCTCCTCGTGATCTTCATCGGCTCGGTGTTCCAGATCGTGCTCATGATCGCGGTCGCCGTGGGCGCGACGCGGCGCGATCTCGTCGAGGCCGCCTACACGCTGGGCTCGACCGAGCGCAGCGTCGTCCGGCGCGTCCTCCTGCCCGCGAACGCGCCGGACATCGCCGAGATCCTCCGGCTCGTTCTCGGCTGGGCCTGGACCTACGTGATCGTGGCCGAGCTGATCGGCTCGTCCTCCGGCATCGGGCACATGATCATCGACAGCCAGGCGCTGCTCGCGACCGGGCAGATGATCTTCGGCATCATCGTGATCGGACTGATCGGCCTCGTGTCCGACTTCGCGTTCAAGGCCGGAAACCGGGCGCTGTTCCCGTGGCGCCTCGCGTGACCCCGAGGCTGCGATCTCTCCCGAAGCTCCTGGTCGAAGGCGTCTCGCGCGTCTTCCCGGGCGTGCGGGGCGGCCCGGCCGTGACCGCGCTCCAGCCGGTCGACATCGCGGTCGAGGGGAACGCCTTCATCACCATCCTGGGCCCGTCCGGCTGCGGGAAGTCGACGCTGCTCCGGATCGTGGCCGGGCTCGACCAGCCGAGCCGCGGCCGTGTCCTGCTCGATGGGCGTCCGGTCGCGGGGCCGGGGCCCGAGCGCGGGATGGTGTTCCAATCCTACACGCTCTTTCCCTGGCTCACGGTCGCCGAGAACATCGCCTACGGCCTCGCCGAGCGCCGCGTGCCGGAGGGAGAGCGACGCGAGATCGTCGCGCATTACGTCGACCGCATGGGCCTCACGGGCTTCGAGCGGCACTGGCCGAAGCAGCTTTCGGGCGGGATGCAGCAGCGCACCGCGATCGCGCGCGCGCTCGCGAACGACCCCGCGATCCTGCTTCTCGACGAGCCGTTCGGGGCGCTCGATAACCAGACCCGCGGGCTCATGCAGGAGCTGCTGCTCGGCATCTGGGAGCGCGACCGGAAGACGGTGCTGTTCGTCACCCACGACATCGAGGAGGCGATCTTCCTCGCCTCGCGCTGCCTCGTGATGAGCGCGCGCCCGGGCCGCATCAAGGCCGACGTCGCGGTCGACCTGCCACATCCCCGAGGGTACCGCGTCAAGACGACGCCGGCCTTCACGGAGCTGAAGGAGAGGCTGACGGACGAGATCCGGGCCGAGGCGGTCCTGGCGGCGGCGGAACGGTAAGATCCCGGTCGGTTCTCGCAACCGGTCGCCCGACACTTGCGAACCGCGCCCGTTGTCCTCGTCCCGACGCGAGGCGCTGCCAGGAGCGAGAGCCATGCCCGCCCTGAACGTGACCGCCGGAGACAGGCGGACCATGCCGCCCGACGATTTCGCCGAGGATGTCCTGGTCGAGATGGCGAACCTCGACGAGCAGGACACTCACATCCAGGGCACGATCTCCATCTCGGCGGCGCTCGGCCAGCACGGCCCTCGCGTGAACTGGTACCCGGGAACGCCGGGCCGGACGGCGCCCTGCGTGATCGTCTCGATCGGCCCGGACCCGGAGGTCGGGGCGACGTCCTGCCGAGCGCGATCAGCCGACCTGCGATCCCGCTCGTTCAGGCCTGGATCCACTTGAACCAGGCCGAGCTGCTGACGTTCTGGAACGACGGCGTGACCTGGAATCGTCGTGAGGTCTCGGCGTTCATCGATGCGCTTCAACCGCTCCCGAAGCGCTGACGGCGCTACGAAGCCACGACCCGCCGCATCGTCTCCCGGTACAGGCGCGACACGGCCTCGCGGTCGCGGTGGCGGCCGCCCTCGACCACCGTGACGCCGCCCGCGATCACCGTCCCGACAGCCGCCGAGCCGCCCGAGAACACCCAGGCGTCGAGCCAGCTCTCCGGCCCCGCGGCCGCGAAGGCCGGGTGGTCTCCGTCCAGGATGACGATGTCGGCCCGAAGACCGGGCGCGAGCGCCCCGGCCGGCTGGGCG
Source organism: uncultured Enterovirga sp. (assembly GCA_964244795.1). Lineage (GTDB taxonomy): Bacteria > Pseudomonadota > Alphaproteobacteria > Rhizobiales > Beijerinckiaceae > Enterovirga. The sequence goes on along the minus strand of CAXTKM010000133.1, from coordinate 6,712 downwards.
AGCGCTCGCGCCCCGCCGGCCAGCGCCTCGTCGAACAGGCGGGTGCCGGTCGACCCGCCGGGTTCCGTCGTCATGAGGTTCCGGCCGCGACGGAGGAGCCGCTGGCTGTATTCCAGCAGCCGGAGCTCGCCCGCCGCGTCGATCGCGACGTTCGAATCCGTACCGATCCCGAACCGTCCGCCGGCCGCGAGGTAGGCCGGTCCGGCGAAGACGCCGTCGCCCAGCGAGGCTTCCGTGACCGGGCAGAGGCCCGCGACCCCCTCGGACCGGGCGAGCGCCGCGATCTCGGCGTCGCTCATGTGCGTCGCGTGGATGAGGCACCAGTTCGCGTCGACGCCGGCCTCGTCGAGGATCAGCTCGACCGGCCGCCGGCCGGTCGCCGCGAGGCAGTCCTCGACCTCGCGAACCTGCTCGGCCGCGTGGATGTGCACGGGGCCGTCGGGCGAGAGCGCGGCCACGGCGGCGAGATCGCCCGGCGGGACGGCCCGCAGCGAATGCGGCGCGACACCGACCCGCGTTCCGGGCCGATGCACCGCGTGCTCGCGCGAGCGCTCGACCAGCCGCGCGAACCCGTCGAGACGGGTGAGGAAGCGGCGCTGGCCCTCGCTCGGCGAGACCTCGCCGAAGCCGCCCCGGGCATAGAAGGCGGGCAGGAGCGTCAGCCCGATCCCGACCCGGGCCGCCGCGGCGACGATCCGGCCTGCGAGCTCCGCCGGGTCGCCATAGGGCCGGCCGTCCACGTCGTTGTGCAGGTAGTGGAACTCGCCGACGCTCGTGAAGCCGGATTCCAGCATCTCGAGATAGGCTTGCTCGGCGATCGCCTCGACGTCGTCCGGCGAGAGGCGGGCGAGGAAGCCGTACATGACCTCGCGCCAGGTCCAGAAGCTGTCATGCGCGGGTCCGCGCCGCTCGGCGAGCGCGGCCATGCCGCGCTGAAAGGCGTGACTGTGCAGGTTCGGCAGGCCCGGCAGCGCGATCCCGGGCAGCGCCTCGTCCGCGGCCTCGCGAACGGCGCCCGGCTCGACCGCGACGATCAGCCCGGCTTCGACGCGGACCCGGACATCGCGAGCAAATCCGTCTGGAAGACGGGCGTGCTGGAGGAAGAGGCTTCGGCCCAACGCCGCACTCCGAGATCCAGGGAGGCGCAGCCCCGCGCGGTTCGCCTATTCGTACCGGAGCGCGCAGCTCCGCGGACGGTCGAGGCGCCGGCTCGCACGGCGGCCGCGATGGGCGAGGTCGATGCCGAGCGTCGCGCCGAAGCAGCCGAGCAGGCCGGCCACGGCCAGCGTCATCAGAACCATCTCCACGACGGTGCTCCCTTGCAACAGCCCCAGGATTTAGGCGGTCCTGGTAAACAAGGCCTCAACGATGCGAGGGACCATCTTCAGGGCTTCTCCATCGTGGCTCCGGCGCGGCATGGATGGCGGCGCCCGTCCTCGCGTTGACTCGGGCCGAAGAGCCGGGCGAGACCTGTCCGGACAGGAGCCCCCCATGACCACCCCCACCGAACTCGAGCTGAAGCTCGAGCTCGAACCCTCGGGCCGGCCGACGCGGCGCCCGCGCGGGGTCAGGGCGGCCCTGCCTGAGGGCGGCGATGTCCGCCAGCTCCGCTCTCGCTATTTCGACACGGAGGAGCGCGCGCTGCACCGGCGCGGCCTCGCGCTCCGGGTTCGGGACGAGGATGGTCGCCGCATCCAGACGCTGAAGGCGGCTCGCGGGAGCCTCCTGCTGGAGCGGTCCGAGTGGGAGGCGAGCCTCACGGGCGACCTGCCCGACCTCGCCCTCGTGCCGGACGCCGGGCTGCGGGAGGAGATCGAGGCCCTGGGATCGCTCGTGCCCGTCTTCGAGACCCGCGTGAGCCGAACCACGTGGCTCGTCCGGCGCGGCCCGTCCGAGGTCGAGATCGCGCTCGACGAGGGCGAGGTGACGGACGGGCGCACGGCCGAGCCGATCCGTGAGGTGGAGCTCGAGCTGAAGGACGGATCACGGGCCGTGCTGTTCGAGATCGCCCGCGAGCTCGCGGCGGCGGGCTCGGTCCGGATCGGCGTGCGGGCGAAGTCGGATCGCGGCTACGGCCTCGGCCGCGATGCCCTCGGGGTCCCGGTCAAGGCCGACAAGGTCGTGCTCGACCGGGATGGGACCGCCGGGGACGCGTTCCAGACCGTGGCCCGAGCCTGCATCCGGCACTTCCGCAGGAACGAGCCGGGCATTCTCGAGGGCCGCCACGTCGAATCCCTGCACCAGGCCCGGGTAGCGCTGCGCCGTCTCAGGTCCGCCTTCGGGCTCTTCCGGGACGTGATCGCGGGCCCCGAGGCGGAACGGCTCAAGGGCGAGCTCAGGATCGTCTCGACCGCGCTCGGCGAGGCCCGCAACCTCGACGTCTATCTCTCGCGCAAGCTCGAGGAGGAGGCGGAGCGCCACCCGGACGAGCCCGGCCTCGCCGACCTCCGGGCCCAGATCGAGGAACGGCGCGAGCGCGCCTACGACAGCGTCCTGCGCCGGCTGAACGCGAAGCGCTTCCGCCTCGTCGCCCTCGACCTCCTGGCCTTCGTGGAGGCGGGCGACTGGCTCCGGGACGACGGCCGTGCCCAGCATCGCGACGAGCCGGGAGCGGAGTTCGCGGCCCGGATGTTGAAGAAGCGCTGGCGCAAGGTCCGGACGGACGGCCGCCACCTCGACCGACTCGATGCGCCGGCCCGCCACGAGGTCAGGATCGCGGCGAAGAAGCTGCGCTACGCGAGCGAGTTCTTCGCGAGCCTCTTCGCCGAGAAGCGCGCGCGGCGCCTCTACCGTGACTTCGTCGGCGGGCTCGAGCAGCTTCAGGGCTCGCTCGGCGACCTGAACGACATCGCGACCGGCCACGAGATGGCGCTCGAGCTCGCGAAGAGCACGGAGAGCGAGCCCGGGGCGCCCGCGCTCCTGTTCGCGGCCGGCCACGTCAGCGGCACGGCGGACGCCCGCGAGGCGGCCTTGATCGAGTCCGCGGTCGAGGCGCACCGCGCGCTTCGCAAGCTGAAGCCGTTCTGGAAATAGGTCCATCCGCTCATGCCGGCGAAAGCCGGGACCCAGCCGCGCCGGGTCGGCTCGGTCCCGACTTTCGTGGAGATGAGCGCCGTGGAGGTCCCGATCGAGATTCTGACCGCGTCGTCTACCGGCCGACGAGCCCGGCCCCGAGGCAGAGCAGTCCCAAGAGCCCGCAGGCCGCGACCAGCACGCGCAGCGCACGCCCGATATCGGGCGGACCCGCATCGCGCCGACCCTCATTGTGGAGGAACGGCTCGTCGACCGGACCGGCCGCGTAGACGCGCGGGCCGCCGAGCGCGAGGCCGAGCGCGCCCGCCATCGCGCTCTCCGGCCAGCCGGCGTTCGGCGAACGATGCAGGCCGGCATCGCGCCGCATGATCGTGAAGGCCAGCCCCGGCGAGCCGCCGGCCACGGGCGCCGCGGCCGCGACCAGGAGGCCGGCGAGCCGGGCCGGGACGAGATTCAGGAGATCGTCGAGCCGGGCCGCGGCCCAGCCGAAGTCGCGATGCCGGGCGGAGAGGTGGCCGATCATCGAATCCGCCGTGTTCACGGCCTTGTAGGCGACGAGCCCCGGCAGGCCGCCGACCGCGAACCAGAGCGCGGGGGCGACGACGCCGTCCGAGAAGTTCTCGGCCGTCGTCTCGATCGCGGCCCGGGCCACTCCGGCGGCGTCGAGCCGATCGGGGTCGCGGCCGACCACCATCGCGACGGCCGCGCGTGCCGCCGCGAGGCCGGCGGGATACGCGTCCCGGACGCGCGCGACGTGCTCGTAGAGGCTTCGCTGCGCGAGAAGGACGGAGGCCGCGAGAGCCACGAGCGCCGGCCCGCCCGGCAGCGCCCGAAGCCCGCTCTCGATCGCGAACCCCGCCCCGAGCGCGACAGCGATCACCGCCGCGAGCCAGGCGATCCCGGCGGCCCGCCGGGCCGGGCCGCCCCAGCGCTCCCGGTTGAGACGAAGGTCGCCGAGCGCGATCAGCCGGCCGAGCCACACGACCGGGTGCGGCCAGCGCCGCCAGAGCCGGTCGGGATCGCCGATCACCGCGTCCAGCGCGAGCGCGAGGGAGAGCACGAGAAGCGCGTCCGGCGCGACGAGCATCAGCGCGGCCGCCCGATCTCCGCCGCGAGCCGGTCGATCGTGTCCGCGAGGCCCGGCCCGCCGCAGAAGACGGAGAGGCTCTCGGGAAGCACGATGCGGCGCGCCGGCGGATAGAGCCGCGCGAGGGCCGGATGCGTCAGGAGCGCACTGCCCTGGTCTTCAGCCCGCAGGCCGGCCTCCGATACCAGGAGGAGGTCCGGCCGGAGCGTCACGATCTCCTCGAGGCTCGCGAAGCGGCCGAGGCCGCCGCTCACGCGCGCACCGGCGTTCGCGAGCCCGACCACGTCGAGGAGCGAGGTCAGGAGCGTGCCCCCACCCGTGACCCAGCCGCGCCGCTGCAGCGGCAGCACGCTCGCGGGGCGATCGACTGCCGCGCGACGGGCCCGCGCGATGGCGGCGTCGAGCCGGACGAGTGCCGCCTCGGCCCGATCGGGATGGCCGAGCAGGTCCCCGACCTGCCTGATCTGCGCCCGCGCGGCGTCGAGCGACCGCACGGCGTCGAGCTCGACGATCCTGACGCCCTGGCCGCGCAGCAGCTCGCGCGTCGCCCGCTTCGTGTAGCGGCCGGAGAGGACGAGGTCGGGCCGGATCATCATCACCTCCTCGGCCGTTCCCGACAGGAGCGGCAGCGCCTCCGCCTCGCGGGCGACAGGCGATCGGATCCGGTCGCGCGCGAACGGCGACAGCCCGAGGATCTGCGCGGGGTCGGCGAGCGTGACGAGGAGCTGGTCGGTGCAGAGATTGATGGAGACCGCGGACGGAAGGGCGAGGGCGGGGACGGTGAGGAGGAACGAGAACGCCAGGGCGGAGCGCCATAGACCTTGTCGCGAGCACGAGCGCGTCCCCTCTCCCGAGAGGGAGAGGGGGACCCGCGTTGCGTCGGAGGCCTTTGCGCTGCCAGACACGGCGGGGAGAACGGGATGCGTATGTCCGAAAGCCCTCAGGCCACGATGAAGCACGGCGGCGATCTGACCGAGGCGATGCGGCGGCACGGGGCCGGCGATCCCCCGTGGCTCGACCTCTCGACCGGGATCAACCCCCATCCCTGGCGCGTGCCGGACCCTCTCCGGCGGGAGGGCTGGGAGCGGCTTCCCGGCGCGGCCGATCTCGAAGGGCTGCTCGCGGCCGCGAAGGTTGCCTATCGCGTGCCGGACGGGGCCGGGATCGTCGCCGCGCCCGGGACGCAGGCCCTGATCCAATGGCTGCCCCGCCTCGCCCCACCGGGCGAGGTGGCCGTTCTCGGCCCGACCTATGGCGAGCACGCGGATGCCTGGCGCATGGCCGGGGCGCCCGTCCGGGAGGTGGACGATCTCGAGGCCGCCCCGAGCGCGCGCCATCGCGTCGTCGTGCGGCCCAACAACCCCGACGGACGCCTCCTCGAGCCCGACGCCCTGCGGCTGGCGGCCTCTGCCTGCGCCCGGGCCGGCGGCTGGCTCGTCGTCGACGAGTCCTTCGCCGACATCGATCCGGCTGCCGGCGCCGCCGCGCTCGTGCCGGAGCTGCCGGTCGTGATCCTGCGCTCCTTCGGCAAGTTCTACGGGCTCGCCGGCCTCCGGCTCGGCTTCGCGGTCGCGCGCCCCGAGATCGCCGACGCGATCGGGCGCGCGCTCGGACCCTGGGCCGTCTCCGGGCCGGCGCTCGCGGTCGGAGCCGCGGCGCTGGCCGACGGGGCGTGGGCCGACCGCATGCGGGTCCGGCTCGCCGAGGAGGCAGCGGCGATCGACGAGGTGCTCGGCGCGGGCGGCCTCGCGCCGGCCGGCGGCACGAGCCTCTACCGCCTCGTCAGCCACCGCGAAGCGACCCTCCTGCACGAGGCGCTCGCGGCCGAGCATATCTGGTGCCGGGCCTTCGCCTGGGACGCGACCCTCCTGCGCTTCGGCCTGCCGCCGGACGCGAACGGCCTCGACCGGCTCGCGGCCGCCCTCGGGCGTTTCGGGACTGCGGCTCACGCCCACGGCATCACCACGGCCTCGCCCCGGTAGCTCGCCCGGTACGCCTCGATCCCGAAGACGCGGGCCAGCACCTCAGGGGCGAGCGCCGCGTCCGGCGCGGCGTCGGAGACGATCCGGCCCTCGGCCATCACGACGACCCGGTCCGCGAACCGGGCCGCGAGGCCGAGGTCGTGCGTCACGGCGACGACCAGCGCGCCGTCCCGGGCTGCCGTCCGGAGCGCCCGCATGACCGCGATCTGATGGCGCGGATCGAGCGAGGCGGTCGGCTCGTCGGCGAGGATCAGCCCGGCCCCGACCGCGAAGACGCGGGCCAGCGCGACCCGGGCCCTCTCCCCGCCGGAGAGCGCCGTGACGGCCCGGTCCGCGAAGGCCTCGGTGTCGGTGAGCCGCATCGCGGCCCGGACCGCCCCTGCATCCTGCGGCGCGAGACGGGTCGGGTCTCCGGCCCCGTGCGGGATGCGGCCGAGCGCCACGATGTCCCGTGCCGGCAGCGGCCAATGCGCCTCGTGGCCCTGCGGCAGGTACGCCACGCGACGCGCCCGCTCGCGCGGCGCCAGCGCCGCGAGGTCCTGTCCCGCGAGCCGCATCCGGCCCGTCGCGGGCACGAGCCCGACCAGCGCGCGAAGCAGCGAGGTCTTGC
>CAXTKM010000132.1:0-11467 GCA_964244795.1 uncultured Enterovirga sp. | reverse complement strand
TCTGCCTCGCCGTCGCCATCACGCATTGGCTTCAATGAGTCCACACCCTAGATCGAAATGGGGCGGAGCAGGAGACTGAAGGGCGGAAGGTACGTGCTCGGCAACAACCTGAGCCATCGTCTCGTTGACGGCATCCCAACTAGCCCGAACAATAGCCTCCGATCCTTCTCCCTGCTCCCATGCTATCAGACCTTTCGGACGAAGAGGAAATGACAAACCCAAATCGCCTTCCTGGAAGTCATGAACCGTCACGCTCGCGCTCGCGTCCTGGTCAGGTCCGCCGTATAGGTCGATGTTAAGGATAGCCGCGTCGCGATCGAACTCGTAGTACACGTACAGGGTGCCCAGGGCAGCGCTGTTGACGATGCCGTTATCGGCGAAACTGAAAACATAGGCCCCGTCTGAACCGACGGTGATGTTCGGGGTCATAGGTGTCTGGTCCATTTCAGCCGCTGCCCAAGCCTCGCCGGGCCATCCGTAAGCGGACCCTCCTTTCAGTTCGACTCCCGTTTGCCAGGACGCGGTGTCGAAGGTGGTGCTGTCGGCGTCCGTGCCGGTCGCGAAGGCGCTCCGGACCACGATGTGGTCGGACGAGTCGGTGGCGTTGATGACGTAGCGTCCTGTGCCGGATGAGGAGGGCCCGATCACGAAGGTGTCGGCGCCGCTACCACCCGTATACGTGGTGCTCGCCTCGCCCTCGGGACCCTCGGAGCTGTTGCCGCCGTCAAGGAGCGCGCCTCCCGCGCCAGCCGTCAGCGTGTCGTTGCCGTCGCCGCCGAACAGGACGGCGTAGGCCGCCCCGCCGGTGAGAACGTCATCGCCTCCGCCGGCATAAATCGTCGAAGCCGAGTCCGTCACGAGCACGTCGCCGTATTCCGACCCGACGATCGTCTCGAAATTGACGGCCCGAATGCCTGCTCCTGCAACAGCCCCGCTGGCGTCACTGTCGACACCGCCGCCGAATTGAGAGAAGTCGAGCACGTCGGAGCCGGAGCCTCCATCGATCGTGAGTGGGTCTGTCGTGCTGGACCCATCGACGCTCGCCTTGATGAGGAGATGCTGCGGCCCGTCCCCGAGCGAGATGGTCTCGAAGTTGCGGAGAAGGTCGGTCTCTAGCGTGTCGCTCCGCTCAAGCTGCACCTGGGTGATCGCGTGCCCGTCGGACACGATGCCGAGGGGCGTCGCGGACGGGGACATGCGAGTGATCGAGACGAAGTTCCTGATCGTATCGTAGACCGCGACGTCATCGCCGGTCCCGCCATCCAGCCAGTCGTTGCCAGCGCCGCCATCGACCTGATCGTTACCGCCGCCGGCATAGACGAAGTCGCCGCCGCCACCTGAGTTGAAGGTTTGATCGAGAGAGCCATCACCGATGGGGAGATCGCGCGAATTTCCGGCGGCACTCGTCAGGGTAGCAGGGTTGCCATCTTTAGCTACGATGACGTGATCGACACTAGCCCCGCCGGTGAACTCGACGCCTGCAGGCAAAATTTCGGAGTTGTCACTTGCGTAGTAGCCTGCACGAAATTGTGAGAAGCCAAGCTGACTGAGAATTTCGATCGCGTTGCTCTCAACAACGCCGCGATCTTCATATAAAGATGTATTTTGATATATATCTGGGAAAGCCGGGTCGTCTATTCCATAAAATAAATGATTTAGCTCATGTGTTAAAACATAAATCTCTGAAACGGTAAACGAATTTCCGAAACTATCGATTCCTGTGTAGATCTCATTTGGATTATATCTTATACTATTTCCATCGACTATTGTACTTGTGCTAAATGATGTCTTAGAGAAATTTATGTTGGCGCCCGCAGATACGATATAGTCCAACATGTCAGCGCCTTTCGGCGCCTGATATATAGCAGTTATCACATTGCCGAGGCGCTCCATTTCCTCTGAATCGAATCCAACGTAGACGATTTTCGAGAGGACATTTTAAATTGTCATGGTATCCATCCTTCATACATCAGGGTAAAATCATGTATAAATTATTAATATATATTATTATTATCCTAGTTCCGAGTCTAGCGCAGGCTTGCTTCAATCCTGGAACGCGTCGAATATTCTGGCCAAAGCTACCGCCGACGTCCAGCGACGCTCCGGACGTCGCTCGCGTCCTTCTTACACAGCGTATTACGCAAGACTTCATGAGTGCGACGATCGTCGAACGAGTCAGAGGGTCTGATAGTTCGCCAGAAATTGTGATTCAGAATTACGCTGGAACTTGTGACCAGCCTGTCCGTGAGGAATACATCGGACAATTTTTCTATATCTCGGGAAAAATACATCAACGCGAGAGTGGACGACCCATTTTCCAAGGCTTCTGGTCGCGAGATCGTCTCGACACGGATTCTATGCCGCTCACTGGCCGCGACGGGTCTGCGGCCCCGCCATGACAAGAAGCCCGCGAGCAATCTCATCGCACCGCCTCTAGTCCGTGTTGCGCACGCTATGAGTGCCGCATGAAGGGCTCAAGACTGCGATGCGAGTCGTTGGTCCAAACGGTCAACGGCCGGTTACGCGCGACGGCGCGTTTGCTCGCATTCACGGCTAGGCGAGGCTCTCACCCTCTCGCCCGATTCGCGCTTCTCTTCGGCACCCCGGTCGCCTCGAAGCAGATGCGGGCGAGCTCGGCCACGCCCTCCCGGATCGTCGCGGCGTCCGGAAGCGCGAAGCAGAGCCGCATGTAGCTCTTCGCCGCCTCGGGATCGCAGGCCCAGTCCGGCCCGGGATTGAACGCGACGCCCTGCGCGAGCGCCGTCCCGGCGAAGCTCCGGACGTCGACGCCGTCCGGGAGCTTCAGCCAGAGAAAGATCCCGCCCGCCGGCCGGTAGAGCTCGGCCGCGGTGCCGAACTCGCGCGACAGCGCCTCGACCAGCACGTCGAGCTTGGCGCCCAGGCCGCTTCGGAGGTCGTCGACATGCCGGTCGAAGTGGCGGGTCACGTATTCCGCGACCACCATCTGCTCCAGCGCCCCGGACCCGGCGTCGGTCTTGGCGGCCACGAGCCGGCCGAGCACGTCCCAGCCGGCGACCACGTAGCCGATGCGGAGCGCGGGCGCGAGCGACTTCGAGAACGACCCGACATGGATCACGCGCTCCGGGTCGAGCCCGTAAAGCGCCGGCGGCCGCTCGCCCGACCAGACGAGGTCGGCGTAGCACTCGTCCTCGAAGACCGGCACGTCGAACTCGCGGGAGAGCGCGAGCAGCGCGTGCCGGCGCTCCAGGCTCATGATGCTGCCGGTGGGGTTCTGGACGGTCGGGATCGTGTAGACGTAGCGCGGCCGCACGCCCTCGGCCCGCAAGCCCTCCAGCACGCGCCGGAGCCCGTCGATCGCGATCCCGCCCGCGTCCAGCGGCGTGCCGACGACCCGGGCGCCGAGCCGCCCGATCTTCGTGATCGCGCCCCCGTAGGTGAACTCCTCCATCACGACCGTGTCGCCCGGCCCGACCAGGATCGCGTTCACGAGATCCATGGCCTGAAGCGAGCCCGAGGTGAGCAGCACGTCCTCGGCCGTGCACGCGATCCCGCTGCGCCGCGCGAGCTTGCCCGCGACGAACGCCCGGAGCGCGTCGTGCCCCTGCGGGGCCTGGCCGAGATTGTACATCCCGAGGAGATGGCCGCTGCCGGACAGAACCGCGTGGGCGGCCTCCGCGAGCTCCGCCGCCGGCACCTGATCCGGGTCGTTGTGGCCGTAGACGAAGTTGTAGCGCGGCAGGCCGGTGAACCGGGGGGCGGGCGGAGGTGCCGATGACGTGAAGGTACCGGCGCGCGCGAACAGGCCCTCTGACACGTGTCACCCCCGATCGGTCGCTCGACCCCGGCGCGATCCCGCCGAGGTTACAACCGGGTCGATCGACTGACCAGGAGCGGCGCATCACGCCGTGCGGGCGCTGGTCGCCCGAAGCCGACGCCCCGGACGACCCGAACCGGCGCGTCGGCTCAACGGCCCGCGAAGGCGTTCTTCAGATCGCGCGCGGCGACGTCCTGGGCGGTCCGCGCGTCGGCCACCACCGCGTCGAGCCCGAAGAACTCATGCGTCATGCCCTTGTAGGTCACGTGCGTGGTCTTCACGCCCTCGGCCTTCAGCTTCTCGGCCAGAACCGTGCCCTCCGACAGGAGTGGATCGATCTCGGCATTGATGACGGTCGCGGACGGGAGGCCCTTCAGGTCGGCCATCGTGGTCAGATTCAGCAGCGGGCTCTTCGCATCTTCCGGCCTCGCGAGGACCTTGTCGAAGAACCAGCCGAGTCCGGCTTTCGAGAGCGGGGTCGCGTTCTGGTTCGCGACGTAGGACGGCGTCGTCATGTCGGTGCCGGCCACGGGATAAACGAGCAGCATGTGGACGGGCGCCTGCACCTTCGCGTCGCGGGCCATGATGGCGACATTCGCCGCGAGGTTGCCGCCCGCGCTCTCGCCCGCCACCGCCGTGCGGGCCGGATCGCCGCCGAACTGCGCCGCGTTCGCGAGCACCCACTTGTAGGCCGCGAACGAATCCTCGTGCGCCGCCGGGAACCTGTGCTCCGGCGCATGACGATACTCGACGCTCACCACGATCGCGTTGGCCTTCTTCGCGAGCGCCATCGCGGAGGATTCGTAGCTGTCGAGGTCCGCGATCACCCAGCCGCCGCCGTGGTAATAGACGACGACCGGCATCGGGCCAGACCCGGCGCCCTCGGGCTTGTAGATCCGGACCGGCTGCGTGCCGCCTGCGACCGGATAGGTCATATCGGTCTTCGACACCTTCATCGCCGCCATCAAGGCGACCGGATCCTTGCCCTCGGCCTTGAGGATCGCCTTCACGGCGTCGCCCGGGCCGGGCTGCGTCCTGGCCTCGTCGACGCTGCGGGATTCGATCGGTTTTGCGCCGAGCTGCTGCAGCGTCTCGAGCACGCGCAGCATGTCCTTGTCGGAACGCCTCATCGTCCCGCTGTCGGGGCTCTCGGCCACCGCCGCCGCAACGGTCTCGGGCGCGGGCGCCTGCGCGAAAGCCGGGGAAAAGGCGACGCCGGCCAGGAGGAGGTGGGTAGCCAGAACGGTTCGGAATGTCGGCTTCATGGGATAGGTCTCGTCTGATCGACGTGGGATTCGGAGAGAGGATCGGAGGGCGCGATGGCGCGCACCCGTGAGCGTGCCCTGGCTCAGGCCTTCAGCTCGGTCGAGATGCGCTTGCAGATCGCGACGTGCTCCTTGAACACGGCGACCATCAGCGTGCCGAGATGACGGCCCTGCCGCTCGGCCGGATCGGTTGCCCCGGCCGAGTTCGCGAGGTAGCCGTCCGCGAGGTCGCGCAGCGCCTCGTGGTTCTCGAGCTGGAACGCGATGTAGGCGCGATCGAATGCGGTCCCCTTCGCGGTCGCTTTCATCTTCTCGACGAACGCGGTTTCCGCCGCCTTGTCGGCGGCCGGCGCGCCGGTCAGGATGTCCTTCAGGACCATGTTGACGGTGATCGCCTCGCCGAGCTCGAAGCCCGCGAACTCGTGCGCGTTCCGGTTGGTCGCCTTCTCGACGCCGATATGAGACGCGGACAGCGACAGCTCGGCCCGCGGGATCACCGCAGCGTAGAACTGCGCGGCGGTCGTGACGTCGCGCGGGCTGACCGGCGGGAGACCCGGCCCGGCCCGGCCCGGGGGTACGGCCGACTGGGCGAAGGCCGGGGTGGCGGCAACGAGCGCCGCACCGGCGATCAGGAAACGACGGTCGGTGATCATGCTGATGCCTCGCGAGGGTGTCGACCCGAGGTGACCAGGATCGATCACCGTTCGTCCTGACCCTTGAACGTCGGCAAAACCGCGGACCGCCGGGCGTTCCCCGCCCACGGCCCGACCGGACGGAAGGAGACGAAGCAGGACCCCAAACCGCCGCCGCCGATCGCCCGCACGGTGCGTCCGTTCGGGCAACGCCAACCGACACGTCGGCTGTCCTCCATGCAGCGGGAACATGGTCTGGTCCGGAGTCACCTCGCTCTCGACAGACGCCCGAGACTTTGCCGACGGTCTTGCTCTTGTGGAGCTCTGTCGGAGCCTACTGCACCACGGTCAGCCGCTTCGCGGCCCTGGTCAGCCCCGTGTACAGCCATCGCGCGCGGTGCTCGCGGAAGGCGTAGCTCTCGTCGAACAGGACGACGTCGTCCCATTGCGAGCCTTGCGACTTGTGCACGGTGAGGACGTAGCCATAGTCGAACTCGTCGGCCTTGCGGCGCATCGCGAAGGAGAGCGTATCCTCGCGGCCCTCGAAGAACTCGCGCGGCACCGAGACCCGGACGGCGCTTCGCTCGCCGTCGGCCATGACGTCCATCGACAGGCGGCCCTCCTCCTCGGCGCCGAGCTGCTTCACTTTGAACAGCCCACCGTTCAGGATGCCCTTCGTCTTGTCGTTCCGGAGGCAGACCAGCGTCTCGCCGACGGCCGGCATCGGGTCGCGGTAGCCGAGAAGCTGGCGGATTCGCGCCGTATAGGCGCGGCGCGACCTGTTCAGCCCGACCAGGACCTGGTCGGTCTTGAGGATCAGGTCCGCGTCGATGTCGCGGCGCGAGACGACGCGGCTCTCGCCGTAGGTGCCGCGCTCGAGCGTCCCGCCTTCCCGAACCCGGATCGAGAGCGCGATGATCGGGTCGTCCTTCGCCTGGCGGTGGACCTCGGTCAGCATCGCGTCCGGCGCGTGCTCGGTGAAGTAGCCGGCCCCCTTGACGGGCGGAAGCTGGGCCGGGTCGCCGAGGACGAGGACCGGCGTCCCGAAGCCCAGGAGGTCGCGGCCGAGGTCCTCGTCGACCATCGAGCACTCGTCGATCACGATGAGCTTCGCCTTCGCGGCCGCGCTCGAGCGGTTGACCACGAAGCGCGGGCCGGTCTCGCCCGAGCCGCGCGAGCGGTAGATCAGCGAGTGGATCGTCGAGGCCTCCGGACAGCCCTTCTCGCGCAAGACCAGCGCGGCTTTGCCCGTGAAGGCCGCGAAGACGACGTCGCCGTCGACGCCGGCCGCGATGTGCTTCGCGAGCGTCGTCTTGCCGGTCCCGGCATAGCCGAAGAGCCGGAAGATCGGCCGGTCGGCGGCATCGATCCAGCGGGCGACGGCCTTCAGCGCGGCGTCCTGCTCGGGCGACCAGCTCACGGGCGGACGGCTCTCGTACGGCGGTAAGGCATGTCCCGCTGTACAAGACGAGCGACGCGACCGGAACCCGCGTCAGGCGACCTCGCGGCGCGCCGTTGCGACTGGCCTCGCCAGGATGTCGGCGGTCTCTTCGCCGAAGATCCGGACAGTGTTCCGACCCGCGTCCTTGCTGCGATAGAGGGCCTCGTCGGCCTCCGCGAAGAGGGCCGACAGCTTCCGGAGATGAGGGCGCCCGAGGATCGTCGCCCCGATCGAGGCGCTGACGTCGAGACGCGTGCCGTTCCAGAAGATGGGCCGGCTGAGGGCGCGCGACGCGCGCTGGAGCATCTGAGCGATCCGGGCCGGACCGAGCGGCGCGCGAAACAGGATCGCGAATTCGTCGCCCCCGATCCTGGCGATCAGGAGCGCGTCGCTGAAGGCGCGCCGCAGCCGCAGGGCTACCTCGCGCAGGCATTCGTCGCCGGCGGAGTGGCCCAGGCGATCGTTGATCGCCTTGAAATGGTCGAGGTCGACGAGCGCGAGCGCGGCCACCGATCCGTCATGACGCTCGTCCTCGATCACAGCGCGGTAGCGGGTCTCGAACAGGCCGCGGTTGGCCAAGCCCGTCAGCGAATCGCGCTCGGCGAGCTGCCGCAGCCGGTCATGCGCCTCGCGTTCGGCCGTGATGTCCTGCTTGGCTCCGAAGAGCCGAACCGGCAGACCCTCCTCGAGGGCGACCTCGGCCCAGAGCCGCATCCATCGGGGCTCGCCGCGGCAGGTTCGGATCCGGGCATCGAGCACGAAACCCTGGCCGCTCCGGAGAGCCTCGGCCCGCAGGAACTCCATCTCGCTCCGCGACTCGTCGACATAGAGGTCGACCGTTGCGGCCCGCTTCAGGGGCGACCCGACCGGCAGCCCGAACAGGTCGTAGACTTCGTCCGTCCAGGTCAGCCGCTCGGTCGCGAGCTCGCATTCCCAGGCGCCAAGCCGAGCCAATCGGGCCGCCTGATCGTACAATCTCTCCTGGGGCGCGAGAGATCTCCGCCCGTCGCTCGCACCTGTAACGTTCCTCATGGTCGGCAGGCCGGAATCCTTCGTCACGCGCGGTTGGTTCCAAGAATAGGGACGAGGTCTGAAGCATGCGTTGCCGACGGGGTCCCTCTCCCCTCGACAGGACGGGCCGCGCCCCGCGGTCGCGCAAGAGCATGCTGCGGGAAAGTGGAACCCGGTTTCCCGAAAACAGCATGCGCTTACAAGAGGGTAGAGCGTGCTGGGGTTTCCGTGGAAAGCCAGCATGCTCTATGGTGCCGACCCTGAAGACGAGGTCACGCCATGAGCTCGAGGTTTCGTCGCCGCCATTGGCTGGTCGTCCCGATGCTCGCGCTGTTCGGGATCGCTGCCTCCGACCCCGCCACGGCCGAAGTCCGGTTCGGCCGAAACGTGCGGGTCGGCGGCCACGATTTCTCGAACCAGACCTTCAACCGGAACCGCCGCGCGGTGATCAAACTCTACGGGCGGCAGCCCCGCAACCCGGGATGCGTCTGGCGCCGCGACGGACGCGGCGGGCGGGTGAAGGTCTGCCACCTGCGCCGGCTCTGATCGGGCTGACATCGGCGGAGCCGGCGCTCTTCGGGCTCCGTCGCCGGTCGTGCGAAGGACATCAGGACCGGCTCACAGCCGGCGCAGCGCCACGCTCTCGATGCGGTGGCTCGCGCCCTTGCGGAGGATGAGGCTCGCCCGCTGCCGGGTCGGCACGATGTTCTCGCGCAGGTTCGTGAGGTTGATCCGGTTCCAGAGCCCCTCCGCGAAAGCGATCGCCTCCTCCTCCGACAGGCTCGCGTATTTCCGGAAGTAGGAGAGCGGGTCCCGGAAGGCGGTGTTCCGGAGCCGCAGGAAGCGGTGCAGGTACCAGCGATGGAGGTCGGCCTCGTCCGCGTCGAGGTAGATCGAGAAGTCGAAGAAGTCGGACACGAAGGGGATCGCGGCGCCGTCCCGCGGCAGGCGGGCGGGCTGGAGGACGTTCAGCCCCTCGACGATCAGGATGTCCGGGCGCTCGACCGTGGTCGTCTCGCCGGGCACGACGTCGTAGACGAGATGCGAGTAGAGCGGCGCCCCGACCGCGCGCTTGCCCGACTTGATCTCGTGCAGGAAGCGCAGCAGCGTCGCCGTGTCGTAGCTGTCCGGGAAACCCTTGCGGTCCATGATGCCGAGGCGCGACAGCTCGGCGTTCGGCCACAGGAAGCCGTCGGTCGTGACGAGGTCCACCTTCGGGGTGTTCGGCCAGCGGGCGAGCAGCGCCTTCAGGATCCGGGCCGTCGTCGACTTGCCGACCGCGACGGAGCCCGCGACCCCGATGATATACGGGACCTTCTCGTCGGGCTCCGCGTGCAGGAAGCGCTGCGTCGCCCGGAACAGCCCTTGCGCGGCCGCGACGTAGAGGGCGAGGAGCCGCGACAGCGGCAGGTAGATCGCGACCACCTCGTCGAGCGAGATCGGGTCGTTCAGGGACTGGAGCTGGTCGACCTCGGCGGCCGTGAGCGTCAGCGGCGTATCGGCCCGAAGGCGCGCCCATTCCTCCCGCCCGAAGCTCCGGTAGGGCGAGAGGTCGCCCTCCGGCGCGCCGGACACGACGGTCGGGGCAGGCGCGGGGGCGTCGCTCATGCCGGGCCCCTTGCCGGGCCCCTTGCCGGGCCTCTGGCGGCCTTCTCGGCCAGGCCGGATTGCCCGGTCCGGCGCCCGAGCTCGGCCACGACCTCGTCGAGCCGCACGCCCTTGACGCGAAGCACGACCAGCAGATGGTAGAGGAGGTCGGCCGCCTCGCCGACGAGGGCCGAGCGATCCTGCCCGAGGCTCGCGATCACGACCTCGACGGCCTCCTCGCCGAGCTTCTTCGCGGCGAGCGGAGCGCCCCCGGCCAGGAGCGTCGCCGTGTAGGACGTATCCGACGCGGCACCGCCGCGGGACGCGACGATGCGCTCGAGATCGGCGAGGGTGAAGGGCTCGTTCACGTCAGCCTCATCGGAATGCCGGCCCGAGCCATGTGGCGCTTCGCGTCGCCGATGGAGTGCTCGCCGAAATGGAAGATCGAGGCGGCCAGCACGGCGCTCGCATGCCCGCTCCTGACACCCTCGACGAGATCGTCGAGGCCGCCGACGCCGCCGGACGCGACCACCGGGATCGGGACCGAGTCGGACACCGCCCGGATCAGGGCGACGTCGTAGCCGGACCGGGTGCCGTCGCGGTCCATCGAGGTGACCAGCAGCTCGCCCGCGCCGCGCCGGGCCATCCCGCGCGCGAAGGCGATCGCGTCGATGCCGGTCTCGCGCCGCCCGCCATGGGTGAAGATCGCCCAGGCGTCCGGCTCGCCCGGACCGGAGACCCGCTTCGCGTCGATCGCGACCACGATGCACTGGTCGCCGAACTTCCGGGACGCCTCGTGCACGAAGCCGGGATCGTTCACGGCGGCCGTGTTGATCGAGACCTTGTCGGCGCCGGCGAGCAGCAGGTTCCGGATGTCCTCGACGCGCCGGATCCCGCCCCCGACCGTCAGCGGCATGAAGCATTCGGCCGCCGTGCGGGCCACGATGTCGAGCAGGATGCCCCGATCCTCGTGGCTCGCCGTGATGTCGAGGAAGCAGAGCTCGTCGGCGCCCGCCGCGTCGTAGGCGCGCGCCGCCTCGACCGGGTCGCCAGCGTCGCGCAGGTCCAGGAACCTCACGCCCTTCACCACCCGGCCGTCCTTGACGTCGAGGCAGGGGATCACGCGCACCTTGAGCAAGCCGGTGTCCTCGCTTTCCGCCGGCCGGAACTCGCCCGACCTGGCCTGCGGGCGCTGTGCCGTCAATCGGGCGGCGGGCGCAAGGGCGCGGCCTGCCCCGATCTGTTATTTCGCCGGCGCGTGGCGAGGCTCGAGCTTGGGCGGCGCCACCGGCCGGCGCTTCGCCCGGCTCAGGATGGCGAGCGCCTCGGCCGGATCGATCCGGCCGTCATAGAGCGCGCGGCCCGAGATCGCGCCGGCGAGCCGCGCGCAGTCGGGGCGGGTAAGCCGCTCTAGGTCGGCCAGCGAGGCGAGGCCGCCCGAGGCGATGACCGGGATGTCGACGGCGCGGGCGAGCGCCAGCGTCATCGGGATGTTCAGGCCCTTCAGCACCCCGTCGCGGGCGATGTCGGTGTAGACGATCGCCGCGACCCCGACATCCTCGAACCTGCGCCCGAGCTCGTCCGCCGTGAGGCTGGAGGTCTGCGCCCAGCCCTCGACGGCGACGCGGCCGTCCTTGGCGTCGATCCCGACCGCGATCCGGCCGGGAAAGAGGCGGGCCGCCTCGCGCACGAAATCGGGATCGCGCACCGCCGCCGTCCCGATGATGACGCGGGC
>CAXTKM010000131.1:6562-11513 GCA_964244795.1 uncultured Enterovirga sp. | reverse complement strand
AACGTCGCCCAGGATGCGGCGGCCCCATTCGAGCACGCGCTCGCCCTCCGGCGTGAAGCCGAGGAACTTGCTGCCGCGCTGGACCAGCAGGACACCGAGCGTGGCCTCGAGCGCCTTCACGCCGTTCGACATCGTCGGTTGGCTGACCCCGCAGGCCTCCGCGGCCCGGCCGAAATGCCGCTCGCGGCCGAGGGCCAGCACGAATTCGAGCTGCCGGAGCATCTCAGGCGGGACGCGGGCGCTCGCCGAAGATCGCGGTTCCGACCCGGACATGGGTCGCCCCGAGCTGGATCGCGGCCGGGTAGTCGGCGCTCATGCCCATCGACAGCGTCCCGAGGCCGTTCCGTTCGGCGATCGTCCGGAGCAGCGCGAAATGGGGCGAGGGCGCGTCATCGAAGGGCGGGATGCACATCAGCCCTTCGATCTCGAGCCCGTAGGTCGCCCGGCAGGCGGCCAGGAACGCGTCGGCCTCCCCCGGGAGAACGCCGGCCTTCTGCGGCTCCTCGCCGATGTTCACCTGGCAGACGAGCCGCGGACGCCGTCCGGCCCGGTCGATCGCCTTCGCGAGAGCGGCGGCGAGCGACGCCCGATCGAGGGAGTGGACGACGTCGAAGAGGGCCACGGCATCGCCGGCCTTGTTCGACTGCAACGGACCCACGAGATGGAGCTCGACGTCGCTGTAGGTCTCCTTCAGGGCCGGCCATTTGCGCTGGCTCTCCTGCACGTAGTTCTCGCCGAAGATGCGGTGGCCCGCCTCCAGCACGGGCCGGATCGCCTCCGCGGCGACGATCTTCGAGACCGCCACGAGCGCGACCTCGTCGGACCCACGGCCTGCATCGGACGATGCCTGCGCGATGGCCCTCCTGACGGATTCGAGACGCTCGACCGAACCCGCCACGCATCGTCTCCTGGAAACCTGCGCCGACAGCGCGAGCGTTGACCCTACTGGACAAATCGTGTCTGTCGAACCCTTCCGGCAGCCTCGCCGCCTCCCCCTTGCACGCCCGTCCTGTCCATGTCGTCCGAGCGCTACAACGCCAAGGAAGCCGAGCCGAGATGGCAGCGGGCCTGGGCCGACCGGAACCTGTTCGAGACCCGGACGGACGATCCCCGGCCGAAATACTACATGCTGGAGATGTTTCCGTACCCGTCGGGGCGGATCCACATGGGGCACGTCCGAAACTACGCGATGGGAGACGTCCTCGCGCGCTATCGGCGTGCCCGCGGGTTCAACGTCCTGCACCCGATGGGCTGGGACGCTTTCGGCATGCCGGCCGAGAACGCCGCCATGCAGAACAAGGTCCACCCGAAAGCGTGGACCTACGCGAACATCGCCTCGATGCGGGCCCAGCTCCTGGCGATGGGCCTCTCGATCGACTGGTCGCGCGAGTTCGCGACCTGCGACCCTGCCTACTACCGCCACCAGCAGCGGCTTTTCCTCGATTTCCTCGAAGCAGGGTTCGTTGACCGCACCTCCGCGAAGGTGAACTGGGATCCGGTCGACCACACGGTGCTCGCGAACGAGCAGGTGATCGACGGGCGTGGCTGGCGATCCGGCGCTCCCGTCGAGCAGCGCGAGCTGACGCAGTGGACGTTCAAGATCACGGCCGAGGCCGCCGACCTCGACGAGAAGCTGGATACGCTGACCCGGTGGCCCGAGAAGGTCCGGCTGATGCAGCGGAACTGGATCGGACGGTCCGAAGGCCTGCTCGTCCGCTTCGCGCTCGATCCCGTCTCCGCGCCGGCCGGCCTCGACGAGATCGAGATCTACACGACGCGCCCGGACACGCTGTTCGGTGCGACCTTCATGGCGGTCGCGGCCGATCACCCGCTGGCCGCTGCTGCGGCAGAGAGCCGGCCCGAGCTCGCGGCCTTCATCGCGGAATGCCGCCGCATGGGAACGGCCCAGGAGGCGATCGATCGAGCAGAGAAGCGCGGGCAGGACACCGGTATCAGGGCCGTCCATCCTCTCGACGACAATCTGCGCCTGCCGGTCTACGTCGCGAACTTCGTGCTGATGGAATACGGGACGGGCGCCATCTTCGGCTGCCCGGCCCATGACCAGCGCGACCTCGACTTCGCGCGCGTGCAGGGGCTCGACGTGCTCCCGGTCGTGTGTCCGCCCGACGCCGACCCCACGACCTTCACGGTCGAGGACGTCGCCTATGTCGGGCCGGGCCACATGATGCGCTCTCGGTTCCTGGACGGCCTGTCGCCCGCGGCGGCGTTCGACGAGGTGGCGCGACGGCTCGGCGGCGTGATCCGCGACGGCAGGCCGATCGCCGACAGGAAGGTGAACTACCGGCTTCGCGATTGGGTGATCTCGCGCCAGCGTTACTGGGGCTGCCCCATCCCGGTGGTCCATTGCGAGACGTGCGGCATCGTTCCGGTCCCGAAGGCAGACCTGCCGGTCGTCCTCCCGGAGGACGTCAGCTTCGACCTGCCCGGAAATCCGCTCGACCGTCACGACGCCTGGCGGCTCGTGCCCTGCCCACGCTGCGGCCGCGAGGGCAGGCGCGAGACGGACACGATGGACACGTTCGTCGATTCCTCCTGGTACTTCGCGCGCTTCACGGACCCGTTCGACGAGGCCGGTCCGACGAATGCGGATGCGGTCTCGAAGTGGCTGCCCGTCGATCAATATATCGGCGGGATCGAGCACGCGATCCTGCACCTCCTCTACTCGCGCTATTTCACGCGCGCCATGACCCGCGCGGGCTGGGTCGGGCTGGACGAGCCGTTCCGGGGCATGTTCACGCAAGGGATGGTCGTCCACGAGACCTACCGCTCCGCCGACGGGAGGTGGCTCGACCCGGGCGAGGTGAGGATCGAGGCGAGCGGGGCCGAGCGACGGGCGTTTCACGTGAAAACCGACGAGCCGGTCACGATCGGGCCGATCGAGAAGATGTCGAAGTCGAAACGGAACACGGTCGACCCGGACGACATCATCGCAAGCTACGGGGCGGACACGGCGCGCTGGTTCATGCTGTCGGATTCCCCGCCCGATCGGGATTCGATCTGGTCGGACGAGGGTGTGCAGGGCGCGGGGCGGCTGGTGCAGCGCATCTACCGCATCGTCACCCGCATCGGCCTGCCGAGTGTCAGCACGGATCCGGCAGCGGCGAGCGCGCCGAAAGACACGGAGCTCCTGAAGATCGCGCATCGCACCCTGGCCGCGGTCGAAGAAGCGTTCGAACGCCTGCACTTCAACGTCGCGGTGGCACGGCTGAACGAGCTCGTGAACGCGCTCTCGAGCATCGCCGCGGATGACGACGGGTCACTGCACAGCGACGCGGTGCGGGGCGCGACCGTCATGCTGGTCCAGATGTTCGCGCCGATGATGCCCCACCTCGCCGAGGAATGCTGGGATCGGCTCGGGCAGCCCGGGCTCGTGGCGGAAGCCGCCTGGCCGATCGTCGACCGGACGCTCCTTCTTGACGATACGGTCACGCTTCCGGTGCAGATCAATGGCAAGAGACGCGCCGAGATCACCGTCGAGCGATCGGCGCCGGCGGCGGCGGTCGAGGCGGCCGTGCTCGCGCTGGATGCCGTCAGGCAGGCCCTTGACGGGAAGCCCGTGAAGAAGATCATCGTGGTGCCGCTGAGGATCGTCAATGTGGTCGCCTAACATCCAGCGCTCGCTCGCGATCCTCGGGGTCGGCATCGCCCTCGGGGGCTGCCTGCGGCCGCTCTACGGGCCGACGGCCTCGGGCGTCTCCGTTCAGGACTCGCTCGCCGCGATCGAGGTCGCGACGGTTGAGACCTCGCAGGGACAGGAACGGCTCGGGCACCAGATCCGGAGCGAGATCATCTTCGATCTCGACGGGTCCGGCGTCCCCTCTCCGAAACGCTATCGGCTCGCGATCAACGCAGCCGAATCCGTGCAGGTGACCACGACCGACACGTCCACGGGCCGAGCGGACGCGGCCCTGCTCAACGTCACGGTCCTGTACACCCTGAAGTCGCTCGACGGGACCCGGACGGTCACGTCCGGGACGGCCCGGGCGACCGCGACCTACTTCCGCGATCCGCAGCGCTTCGCCTCGGTCAGGGCAGCCCGGGACGCCGAGATCCGGGCGGCGAAGCTCATCGCCGACGACATCAAGCAGCGAATCGCAGCCATCTTCGCGACCGCGTCCTGATCCTCTCGTGACGGCGGTCAAGGCGGCCGACGTCGAGCGCGCGGTCGCCGGACGACGCGACACGATCGCGTTGCTCCTCTTCTACGGACCCGACTCGGGGCGGGTCGCGGAACGGGCGCGCGCGGCTGCCGAGGCCGCTGCGAGCGATCCCGCCGACCCGTTCCAGTTCGTGAGGCTGGACGGCGACGACATCGCCGATCAGCCCGGTCGGCTGGTGGAGGAATCGACGACCTACGGGCTCTTCGGAGAGCGGCGCGTCATCTGGATCCGGCCGACCAGCCGCAATCTCGCAGCCGCCGTCTCGGCCTGCCTCGACGCCGTGACGGCCGGCACCCTGATCGTGATCGAGGCCGGCGACCTGCAGAAATCGAACCCGCTCCGCGTCCTCTGCGAACGGTCGGACCGCTCCCTCGCGCTCCCCTGCTACACCGACGAGACGCGCGACCTCGCGACGATCCTGGCCGAGATGGCGCGACAGGAGGGTCTCTCGATCGACCCCGACGCACGCGACCTCCTGACCGACAGCCTCGGGGGCGACCGGCTGGCGAGCCGCGGCGAGATCGAGAAGCTCGCGCTCTATGCGAGAGGCCGAGACCGGATCACCGTGGAGGACGTCGCGGCGGTCACGAGCGATGTGTCCAGCTTCGGCGTCGATTCCACGCTCGACGCCGCCTTTCAGGGCGACCTCGGCGAGCTGGAGGCCGGGCTCCGGCAGCTTGCCCAACACGGGACCGGGGCCGGGACGATCCTGGCCGGCGCGATGCGGCACGCGCTCTCGCTCGCGGCCGCCCGCGCGAGCCTCGATGCTG
>CAXTKM010000131.1:0-6552 GCA_964244795.1 uncultured Enterovirga sp. | reverse complement strand
TCGACACCGTGATGCGCTCCTGGCGCGGCCTCCACTTCCGGCGCAAACCGGCCGTGCAGCGTCAGGTCACGCGCTGGCGTGGGCCGGCGCTCGCCCGCGTCGTCACCGCCTTGCAGACCGCGACGCTCGACTCGCGCGTGGCGTCCGGCACGGCCCAGGCCATCGCGGCCGCGACCCTGTTCCGGATCGCCGAGGCCGTGGCGAGCCGCTCAGGCCGCTGAGGCCCGGAGCGCGCGGCAGAGCGCGTCGAGCTGCTCAAGCGAGCTGTAGCGCAGGCGAATCTCGCCGCTCTCTCCGCTGGAGCGAATCTCGACCGCGAGTCCGAGCGCCTCGACCAGCTCCTGCTCCAGGGCTCGCGTGTCCGCGTCTGGTGCGGGCTGCGCCCGAGGCCGCCCACCCCGGGCGAGCGCTGATTTCGTCTCCGGTGCCCGGCCGAGGCGCTCGATGTCCCGAACGGTGAGACCGCGCTCGACGATCCGGTCGGCCACGATCTCCGGGTCGTCGACGGCCAGGAGGGCGCGGCCGTGTCCCGCGGAGATCTCGCCCCGGCCCATCATGTCGCGGACCCGGGACGGGAGCTTCAGGAGCCGCAGCGTGTTCGCGACATGGCTCCGGCTCTTGCCCAGCGTCGTCGCGAGGTCTGTCTGGGTATAGCCGTACTGCCCGACGAGGCGTTCGTAGCCGCCGGCCTCGTCGATCGGGTTCAGGTCGCTGCGCTGGACGTTCTCGATGATCGTGAGCTCGAGCGCGAGCCGGTCATCCGCCTCGACGATGACCACGGGCACGTCGTGGAGGCCGGCCCGCTGCGCGGCGCGCCAGCGGCGCTCGCCGGCCACGATCTCGAAGACGTCCGGCAGCTCGCGAAGCGCCCTGACCACGATCGGCTGGATGATCCCGCGCTCGCGGATCGAGTCGGCGAGCTCGGCCAGCTCGGCCTCCCCGAACTGCGTCCGGGGATTGCGCGGGTTCCGGCGCAGGAACTCGATCGGGATGCGGCGCGTACCCCGATGGGCGTCGTCGCCCCCGAAATCGTCGCCGATATCGCCGATGAGGGCAGCCAATCCCCGCCCGAGCCGAGACTTCGCGGGCTCCTCCAGCTTCATCGCATTCGCCTCCTCATGCGGCCGCACTCAGGGCCCGCTCGCGCTGGATCACCTCGGATGCGAGACGGAGGTAGGCCTGCGAACCGGTACAGTTCAGGTCGTAGAGCAGGACGGGCTTGCCGTGCGAAGGCGCTTCGGACACCCGCACGTTGCGGGGAATCACCGTGTCGTAGACCTTCGCGCCCATGAATTGGCGGACGTCGGCCACGACCTGATTCGCGAGATTGTTGCGGGCGTCGAACATCGTCAGCACGACGCCGTGGATCGAGAGCCGGCCGTTCAAGGTCGAGCGGACCTGTTCCACGGATTGCAGGAGCTGGCTCAATCCCTCGAGCGCGAAGAACTCGCATTGCAGCGGCACGAGGACCGCGTCCGCCGCCGCAAGAGCATTGATCGTGAGGAGGTTCAGCGACGGCGGGCAATCGATGAGCACGTAGGTGAAGAGCGGCTCGACGCCATCGGGTCCGGCACCGGGCAGCCCGGCCAGCGCGCGCCGCAGGCGATGTGCCCGATCGCGGTGCTGCGCGATCTCAAGCTCCACGCCGAGAAGGTCCATCGTGGAGGGCGCAACGGAGAGGTTCGGCACGGCCGTCGTCTGGACGGAGCTGGCGAGATCGCTCGTGCCGACGATGACGTGATAGGTCGACACCGCCCTCCGGCGGCGCTCGATTCCGAGACCTGTCGAGGCGTTTCCCTGCGGGTCGAGGTCGACGACGAGCACGCGCTCACCGATGGCGGCCAGCGCGGTCCCGAGATTGATCGCGGTCGTGGTCTTGCCGACGCCGCCCTTCTGGTTCGCGAGAGCGAGGACCCGGGGCGCCTGGGAACGGGGAAGGCCGGCTATCATGCACCACCGAGATCGCGAAAAGCCGGGTCGGGCCGGGTCTCGGAAAACCCGTGGATACGAAGGATGCGGGCCTCCGAATCGGTCCGGCTCGCGACGACGTCGGCCTTGAAGGTCCAGGATTCCCGGGCCAGGGTCAATTCATGCGCGTAGCCGCGGCCCTTCGGGAAGAGCCCGATGGCGCCCCGCGCAAGCAATGCCTGTGCATAATCGAGGAGCGAGGTCAGAGGCGCGAGGGCCCTCGCCGTCACGACATCCGGGGTGTGGTCGATGTCGGGCAGGACACGCTCGATCCGGCCCTCTTGGACGTGGACGCTCAGCCCCATCGCGGCGGCGGTGCTTCGCAAGAAGGCGCATTTCCGAGTGTCGCTCTCGATGAGGGTGACGCTGCGGGTCGCGTCGGCCGCAGCGACGACGAGACCCGGGAGCCCCGCTCCCGAGCCGAGGTCGAGCCAGGACACGGCCGCCGGGGCGAGTTCGGAGATCTGCAGGCAATCGTCGATGTGCCGCGACCAGAGTTCCGGCAGGCTGGCTCGAGACACGAGGTTCACGGCACGCTGCCACCGGACGAGCTCGGCGGCGAGGATCTCCAGGCGGCCGAGTGTTTCACGTGAAACACGGTCGGCCACCGATAGAGGCGGCTTCACGTCGACTGGCTGCCGGAGCGAGCCGGTCGTGCGTGAGCCGCGAGAATCGTGAGCGCCGCGGGCGTGATGCCCTCCATCCGCGACGCGTGACCCAGGCTAGCGGGCTGAAGAGCCGCGAGCCGCGAGCGCACCTCGGTCGAGAGACCGCGCAGCGCGCCGAAATCCAGCCCCTCCGGAAAGCCGACGTTCTCGTCGCGGCGGAAGGAGGCGAGATCGTCCGTCTGCCTTTGCAGGTAGACGGAATAGACCGCCTCCGTCTCGAGCCTCTCCGCAGCCTCGGCCGAGACGCCGTGAAGCTCGGGCCAGAGTGACGCGAGCCGCGAGACGGTGAAGCCCGGCCTGGAGAGAAGCTCGAACGCGCTCCGCCGGACGCCGTCCTGGTTCAGCGGAAGTCCGGCCCTGGCGGCCGCGGCGGGCGTGACCGTCAGCGCGCCGAGACGTGCCCGCAGATCGCTCAAGCTCGCGGTCCAGGCAGAGAATCGATCGCCGCGAACGGAGCCGACCAGCCCCAACGCCAGGCCGGTCGGCGTGAGACGCTCGTCCGCGTTGTCGGCCCGCAGGCTGAGCCGGAACTCGGATCGCGACGTGAACATCCTGTAGGGCTCGGTCACGCCCCGCGTGACGAGATCGTCGACCAGCACACCGATATAGGATTCCGAGCGCGAGAAGACGTGGCCCGCCGAGCCATCGGCATGACGGGCGGCGTTCAGCCCCGCGACGATCCCCTGGGCGGCGGCTTCCTCGTACCCGGTGGTGCCGTTGATCTGGCCCGCAAGAAACAGCCCCGCGATCGCCTTCGTTTCGAGCGTCGCCCGGAGAGCCCGCGGGTCGACGTAATCGTACTCGATCGCGTAGCCGGGCCGAAGGATGCGGGCGTGCTCGAGGCCCGCGATGCCCCGCACGAGCCCGTGCTGGACGTCCTCCGGCAGCGAGGTCGAGATGCCGTTCGGGTACACGACCGGGTCGTCCAGTCCCTCGGGCTCGAGGAAGATCTGGTGGCTGTCGCGGTCCGCGAAGCGGACGACCTTGTCCTCGATCGACGGACAGTATCGCGGCCCGCGCCCCTGGATCGCGCCTCCGTAGAGCGGAGAGCGATGCAGGCTCGCCCGGATGAGGGCGTGCACGGCAGCGCTCGTGCGGGTGATGCCGCACTCGATCTGCGGCGTCCGGATCCTGTCCGTCAGGAAGGAGAACGGCACCGGTTCGGCATCGGCCGCCTGGCGCTCGACGCCCGCCCAATCGATCGTGCGGCCGTCGAGCCGCGGCGGCGTTCCGGTCTTCAGCCGGCCGAGCGGGAAGGCGTGGCGGGCGAGGGTGCGGGCCAGCGCGTCGGAGGGCCGCTCCCCGAAGCGCCCGGCCCTGACCTGCCGCTCGCCGATGTGGATCGTGCCGCCGAGGAAGGTGCCGGTGGTCAGGACGAGCGCGCCCGTCGCGAGGTGGCGTCCGTCCGCCAGCACGAGGCCCGAAACCTGTCCTGTCTCGATCGCGATGTCGACCGCCTCGCATTCGACGAGGTCGAGATGCGCGACCTCGTCCAGCGCGGCCCGGATCGCTCGCGCGTAGAGCTTCCGGTCGGCCTGCGTCCGGGGTCCCCTGACGGCCGGGCCCTTGCGCCGGTTGAGCAGGCGGAACTGGATGCCGGCCTGGTCGGCGGCCCGGCCCATGAGACCGTCGAGCGCGTCGACCTCGCGGACGAGGTGACCCTTGCCGAGCCCACCGATGGCCGGGTTGCAGGACATCGCTCCGACGGTCGCGACCGACTGCGTCGCGAGGGCGGTCCGGGCGCCGAGGCGCGAGGCTGCCGCTGCGGCCTCCACGCCTGCGTGGCCGCCCCCCACCACGATCACGTCGTATCCGGTCGTCATCTGGTCGCGCGCCCCGAGCCGCCGCCTCATTTTCCGATGCAGAAGGTCGAGAAGATCCGGTCCAGGACCTCCTCGACGTCGACCTCGCCCGTCATGCGCCCGAGCGCCCGGAGAGCCAAGCGCAAATCCTCCGCGACCAGCTCGGTCGCGTCGGCGTGGTCGGCGATCCCGGCCCGGTCGAGGCAGGCGAGAGCGTCCTGGAGAGCGACCCGATGACGTTCGCGCGTCAGCACGGCGTCGCCGTCGCCGCCCTCCAGCGCCGCAGTCGCCGCGCCCCCGATCGCGGCGAGCAGCCCATCGAGCCCGACGCCCGTCTCGGCCGATATGAGAAGCGAATCGGTGTCGGGGCCGCCGGTGTCGGACGCGAGATCGGCCTTGGTCGTCACGCTCAGAACCGGAACGCCGGGCGCACCCTGCGCGATCGGGACCTCTGTCCCTCCCGCCGGGGTCAGCCACAGGATCAGGTCGGCCGACGCCATCCGGCGCGTGGCGCGCCGCATGCCCTCCTGCTCGACCGCGTCGTCGCTCTCGTGCAGCCCGGCCGTATCGACCAGGGTAATGGGCAGGCCGTCGAGATCGAGCCGGACCTCGATCGCGTCGCGCGTGGTGCCGGGCACTGGCGACACGATCGCGACGTCACGGCGGGCGAGCACGTTGAGGAGCGTCGATTTCCCGGCATTCGGAGGGCCGGCGATCACGACCGCGAAGCCCTCCCGCACCCGCTCGCCCCGGCTTGCGCCAGACAAGGCCGCAGCCAGCTCGGCCCGCACCGAGGCGGCCGCGGAGAGGGCCGGACGAGCCGCATCCTGGCCCACGTCATCCTCATCCGAGAAGTCGAGCACCGCCTCGCAGAGCGCGAGAGCGTCGACGAGGCGCTCGCGCCAGGAGACGACGCGCCCGGCCAGGTGGCCGTCGAGCTGGCGGAGTGCCTGCCGACGCTGCGATTCCGTCTCGGCGTCGATCAGGTCGGCCAGGCCTTCGACGGCCGTCAGGTCGAGGCGCCCGTTGAGAAACGCTCGCCGGGTGAACTCGCCCGGCTCGGCTGCCCGGCAGCCGGGATGTCGGGACAAGGCCCGCAGGATCGCGGACCGGACCGCGACACCGCCATGGATGTGGAGCTCGGCCTGATCCTCGCCGGTGAAGCTCGAGGGTGCCGGCATCCAGAGAACGAGAGCGCTGTCCAGACGCTCTCCCGTGCGCGGGTCGAGCAGGGGGCGCAGGGCGGCCCGGCGAGGCTCGGGCAAGGCGCCAGCCAGGAGCGAACGCAGCAGGTCCGGCACAGCGGACCCGCTCAGTCGAACGATCGCGATCGCGGCCCGCCCGGCGCCCGATGCCACCGCGAAGATGGTGGGCGGGGCGACAAGACGTCCGCTAACCAGTTGATTGGACGCGGTGAATCCCATCTCCGATCAGCCGGTCAGGGCCTCCAACTCTGCGTTATGCTGCGCAACATGGATGCAGCATGCGGCGCCGGCTGACCCCCGATCAGGTGTTCATGGAGTCGAAGAAGTCGCCGTTGGTCTTCGTCTGGCGGAGCTTGTCCAGCAGGAACTCGATCGCGTCGACCGTGCCCATCGGGTTCAGGATGCGGCGCAGCACGTACATCTTCTTGAGCACGTCGGCCGGGACCAGCAGCTCTTCCTTCCGGGTGCCAGAACGCGTGATGTCAAGCGCCGGGAAGATGCGCTTGTCCGACACCTTGCGGTCCAGGATGATCTCCGAGTTCCCGGTGCCCTTGAACTCCTCGAAGATGACCTCGTCCATGCGCGAGCCGGTGTCGATCAGCGCGGTCGCGATGATCGTCAGCGAGCCGCCCTCCTCGATGTTCCGGGCCGCGCCGAAGAAGCGCTTCGGCCGCTGCAGCGCGTTCGCGTCGACACCGCCCGTCAGCACCTTGCCGGAGGACGGCACGACCGTGTTGTAAGCCCGCCCGAGGCGGGTGATCGAGTCGAGGAGGATGACCACGTCGCGTCCATGCTCGACGAGCCGCTTCGCCTTCTCGATCACCATCTCGGCGACCTGGACGTGGCGCTGCGCCGGCTCGTCGAAGGTCGACGACACGACCTCGCCCTTCACCGAGCGCTGCATGTCGG
>CAXTKM010000130.1:0-11530 GCA_964244795.1 uncultured Enterovirga sp. | reverse complement strand
GACGGCCGGGCTCGGGCTCGTGATCGCGAGCTTCCTGCTCTTCGGCCTCTTCGGCGAGCAGCACAGGGGCGCCTACGTGCCGCCGCACATGGAGAACGGCCGGCCGGTGCCCGGCGAGTTCCGGTGAGCCTCGACGCCGCCGCCGCCCGGGCGCTGCTCGACCGGCCGGCGCTGGCGCGCCTTCTGGCGGCGCTGGACGGCGAGGGCGAGGAGACCCGTGTCGTCGGCGGCGCGGTCCGGAACGCGCTCCTCGGCCGGCCGGTCCACGAGGTCGACCTCGCGACGACCGCCCTGCCGGAAGAGACGATCCGGAGCGCCCGCCGGGCCGGGTTCCGGACGGTCCCGACCGGGATCGATCACGGCACGGTCACGGTGCTGGTCGGGGACGTGCCGTTCGAGGTGACGACGCTCCGACGGGACGTCGAGACCGACGGCCGTCACGCCGTCGTCCGGTTCGGACGCGACTTCGCGGCGGACGCCGAGCGGCGCGACTTCACGATGAACGCGCTATCGCTCGATCGCGACGGGGCCGTGCGGGACACGACGGACGGCCTGGCCGACCTCGCGGCCGGGCGCGTGCGCTTCATCGGCGACCCGCTGCAGCGCATCCGGGAGGACTACCTCCGCATCCTGCGCTTCTTCCGGTTCCAGGCGGAATACGGCGCGGGGCCGATCGACCGGGCCGGCCTCGCGGCCGCGATCGCGGGCCGGGACGGGCTCGCCCGGCTGTCGCGCGAGCGGGTCCGTGCGGAGGTCGTGAGGCTCGTCTCGGCCCCGCGCGGGCCGGAGACCGTCGCCCTGATGGCGGAGGCGGGCCTCCTCGGTCGCCTCGTCCCCGTGATCGGCGACGCGGGCCGTCTCGCCCGGGCCGCACGGGCCGGACCGGACCCGCTGCGGCGGCTCGCGGCCTACGGGGTCCGGGTGACCGAGGATGCCGACAGGCTGCGCGACGCGCTGCGATTGTCGAATGCCGAGCACGCGCGCCTCGCGGCCTACGCGGCGGCGCTTGCCCGGGCCGTGTCGCGGCCCGAGCCGATCGACATCGGCGAGGCGCGTCGCCTCGTCGTGCTGCATGGGATCGAGTCCATGGGCGACGTGCTGGTGGCGCTCGACGGCGAGCCACGGCCCGTCTTCACCGAGGCCGGGCGGGCGGCGCTCGGCCGGCTCCTGTCCGGCGAGGACGCGCCGCCGCGCTTCCCGCTCACCGGCGCCGCGCTGGTCCGGTCGGGCGTGGCGCCAGGTCCCGAGATCGGCCGGCGCCTCGCCTTGGCCCGCACGACCTGGATCGCGGCCGGATGCCCGGACGACGACGACCCGCATCGACAGGAGGAGTGACGGAATGGAGATCGCGATCGTGGGCGCCGGGCTCGCGGGCCTCGCCTGCGCGGCCCGCCTGGCCGCGTCCGGCCACAGGGCGGCGCTGTTCGACAAGGGCCGCGGGCCGGGCGGCCGGATGTCGAGCCGCCGCGTCGCCACCCAGGAGGGCGATGCGGCCTTCGACCACGGCGCGCAGTATTTCACGGCCCGCGATCCGGCCTTCGCGGCGGAGGTCGAGGCGTGGGCGCGGGCCGGGCTCGCGGCGCGCTGGCCCGCGGCCGGCCCGGAGGCCTGGGTCGGGACGCCGGCCATGAACGCGCCCCTGAAGCATCTGGCCGCCGGCGCCTCCGTGCGCTGGGGCGTCCGGGCGGACGCGATCTCCGGCGCGCCCGGGCGCTGGATGCTCGTCGGCGAGGGGTTTCGCGAGGGGCCGTTCGACGCCGTCCTGCTCGCCGTCCCGGCCGAGAACGCCGGGCCTCTCCTGGCCGCGGTCGCGCCGGATCTCGCGGCCCGGGCCGACGCGACCCCGGCCGAGCCGTGCTGGACCGTGATGGCGGCCTTCGCGGCCCGCCTGCCGGTCGAGCCCGACATCCTGCGCGAGGACGGCCCGATCGGCTGGGCCGCCCGCAACTCGGCGAAGCCCGGCCGGACCGGACCGGAGAGCTGGGTGATCCAGGCCGGGCCGGCCTGGTCGCGCGAGCATCTCGAGGAGACCCCGGACCAGGTGGTGCCGGCGCTCCTCGCCGCCCTCGCGGACCGGGTCGCGGCCCCGCTGCCTCCGGTGCTCGCCGCCTCCGCCCACCGCTGGCGCTACGCCCGCTCCGGCCGGGCCGGCGACGGCCTGCTCTGGGACCCGGCGCTCGGGATCGGGGCCTGCGGCGACTGGCTGCTCGGGCCGCGGGTCGAATGTGCGTGGCTGTCGGGGACAGCCTTGGGGCGAGCGGTCGCCGGCGACTGAGCGGGAGCCTTCGCCCGACACCGCGACAATCGACGGTTGCCGGTCGGTTCGCTGAAGTCGCTCTCCTGTCCGATGTCCCGGCTCGATGTTTTCGTAGGTTCGACAGGCGTCGGCGAGCCCAACCTCTCGCGAGCGCTCGCGCTGCTTCGATCCGCGATGTGGGGCGGCATCCGCCGGAGGGGCGAGCCGGCTCTCATCCGGAGGCGTCGGCCCGTCACGGCGACATGACCATCACTGCCCGGGGAGCGACATGTCCAGCAAGGCCGCGCTCGGGATCAGCGGTGCGAGAAGCGCGCCGAGAGCGGTCGCGAGTTGCTTGCGCTGATAGGGCTTCGTCAACAATGGCCGGCCCCTGACGCCGTCGGCCATGTCGCGGCCGGTGTATCCGGTCGAGAACACGAAGGGGACGCCGCGCGACGCGAGGGCGGCCGCGACGGCATCGCTCCTGCGACCCTTCAGGTTCATGTCCAGCATGGCGAGATCGAAGACCTCGGCCTGCACGAGGGCCACGGCCTCCTCCACGCTCGAGGCGGCCGTGACCGACTCGCATCCGAGTTCGGTCAGCATGTCCTCGATGATCATGAGGACCATCATCTCGTCCTCCACGACCAGGAGGCGGCGTCCCGCGAGCAGCTCATGCATGGGAGGCCCCGCGCGGCGCGGGCAGGTCGATCACGCAGAGGAGGCCGTGCGGCCGAAAGTCCAGGCTGACCGTGCCGCCGAGCTCATGGGCCAGGCCCGATTCGAGCACACGGGACCCGAACCCTCTCCGGGTCGGTGGAGAGACCGGAGGCCCGCCCTCTTCCTGCCAGCGGATGCCGATCCTGTCGCCGTCCGGCTTCGCGCTCCGGACCCAGCTCAACAGGACGGATCCGCTCTCGTCGGACAGCGACCCGTACTTCACGGCGTTCGTCGCGAGCTCGTGGAACGCGATCCCGAGGGCCAGGACCGCTTGCGGCGGGAAGCGGATGTCCTCGCCGGTGACCACGAAGCGGTCCTGTCGCCCGTCCGAACCGCCGAAGGGTGCGAGGGATTCGGTCACGATGTCGACCAGGCCTGCGGTCCTCCAGCTCTCGCGCGTCAAGAGATCGTGCGACCTCGACAGCGCGAACAGCCGGGATTCGATCGATTCCTTGATCGATCCGACATCGGTCTTCTGCCGCAGGGACTGCGAGACGATCGCCTGGACCGTCGCGAGCGTGTTCTTGACGCGGTGATTCAGCTCGCCGATCAGCATCGTCGATTGCGCCTGATACTGCTTGTGAGCGGTGAGATCGACGAAGGACGCGAAGTGCTGGACGATCTCGCCATCGTCGTCCCTGACGGGACTGATCAGGATGGCGGAACAGAAGACGGTCCCGTCCTTGCGACGGTAGACGATCTCGTAGCCCCCCTCGGCCTCGCCCGCGAACGCGGCCTCGACATGGGCGAGCGCCATGTCGTCGAGGCCGCGCGCCATCGTGAAGGTGAAGGTCTGGCCGAGAACCTCTTCGCGGCGGTAGCCCGTGAGGGACAGGAAGCTGTCGTTCGCGAAGATGATCGGGTTGCCGGCGGCCCTCGCGTCCGTGAAGACCATCGCCATCCTGGTCGTCTCGGCCGCGACCACGAAGGGGCCCAGCGCATCGTGGAACCGACCGACCTCGGCCTCGGACGATTTCTGTTTTTCGGATTTGCCGACCACCTCTGGCATGGGTCAACCCGCTTCGGGCACGACTTCGCTCCCCGCCGAACCCCGTCTCTTCATCGATGACGCTTACAAGGACGCCACGAGGCCCTGTCGAACCTCAAGGAATAATTCCGAGTCTCGATGGAACCTAGCGATATCAACTTTGCGTGTCCGAACAAGCCCCCATTCTCACTTGGGCTCTTCTTGAGCGCGACGGTTCCAGGTCGGACAATTCGCGTGGCTCGCAGCCGCCTCGGAGCGAAGCGGGGCCGGACCTCGCCGTCAGGTCAAGCGTCGAGGCCGAGCGCCAGAGCGACCGCCGGCGTCGCCGAGCCTTTCGGCACGAGGACGCAGCCTCCCGACGGGCCGGGCCGGATCACCACCACGGCCCCTTTCGGGCAGAGCCCGAGGCAGCCCGTCTCCAGGACGGCCGTGCGCGATCGACCCTTCTTCAGCTTCAGCTTGCCCTCGGCGCCGAGGTCGCGGCGCAGCGATTTCGCGAGCCGCATGCGGCCATCGGGACCGAAGCCGCCGCCGAGCTTCTTCGAGCACTTGCGGCACACGAAGACGACCTCGGCCGCGGGTCCCGGGAGGCGCCGGAGAACCGGCGGCGCATCAGCCGTCATGCCGGTTCCGACGCGTTCGCGCTCGCCACCCGGGCGCTCGTGGGCCGGACCCGGCTTCCGCCCTCACGGCCACCGCACCGTGGGCGGCAGCGACGACAGGATGGACGCGACGTTGCCGCCGGTCTTCAGGCCGAAGATCGTGCCCCGGTCGTAGAGGAGGTTGAACTCCACGTAGCGGCCGCGGCGGACCTGCTGCTCGTGGCGGTCGGCCCCGGTCCAGGGCGTCGCCGCGTTGGCCCTGACGATGCCTGGATAGACGTCGAGGAACGCCTCGCCGACGGCCCGGGTGAAGGCGAAATCCACCTCCGGCTCGCTCCAGAGATAATCGTAGAAGATGCCCCCGATGCCGCGCGGCTCGTTCCGGTGCTTCAGGTGGAAATACTCCTCGCACCAGGCCTTGTAGCGCCCGTAGGGCTCCGACGGGTGGTGCCCGCAGGCGGCCTGCATGGCGGCGTGGAAGGCGACCGAGTCCGGGTCCTCCTGCGTCCGGCGCCGCTCCAGCACCGGCGTAAGGTCGGCCCCGCCGCCGAACCATGGCTTCGCGGTCACGACGAAGCGCGTGTTCATGTGCACGGTCGGCACGTTCGGGTTCCAGGGATGCGCGATCAGCGAGATGCCGGCGGCCCAGAATCCGGGATGGGTGTCGGTGCCGGGGATCTGCGAGCGGAACTCGGGCGCGAAGGTGCCGTGCACGGTCGAGACGTGGATGCCGGCCTTCTCGAACACCCGTCCCTTCAGGATCGACATGACGCCGCCGCCGCCGGGCGCGCCGGAGTGGTCGGTGCGCTCCCAAGGGGTGCGGGCGAACCGCCCCGGCTCGGTCGCCTCCGGGTCGAACGGCCCGGCGGCCTCCCGTTCCAGCGTCTCGAAGGCGGCGCAGAGGCGGTCCCGGAGGGTCGCGAACCAGCGCGGCGCCTCGCCCTGCAGCCTCTCCACGAGGGCGGGGTCGGCGTCGTCGGAAACCGGGGTCGCGAACGGGTGGGGGAGCTGGCTCATGCCGCGACTCTCTGGCGGCCGGTGAAGGCCTCGCGCAACCCCTGCGCCAGGACGGAAGCCGCCGGGCTCGCGCCGGTCCTGGGCAGGTGCAGGCCGATGGTGAAGACCGGCAGGTCGGGAAGGCCCGCCTCCTGCCCGAGGATCGCCGCGCCCTCCGGCACCGCGCTCGCGAGCGAGGCCACGATCGCGAGATCGGTCTGGACGGTCGCGCTCGAGGCGTCGAGGTTGACCGCGTCGGTCACGATCCGGAACGGGATCTCCGCCGCCCGGAGCGCCTCGAAGGTCGCCGGCCGGAAGGCGCAATCCTCGCAGGACGCGACCGGGAGAGGCCGCCGCCGATGCGCCTCTCCGCCCCGGGCGCCGGCCCAGACGAGCCGGTCCGTCGAGAGCAGCTCGGCGCCGGGCGCGAGACGGGCCGCCTCGACCACAGCGAGGTCGAGCTCGCCCGCCGCGACGGCGGCCGCCAGGGCGCGCGAGGCCTTGCACACGAGCGTGATCTCGACCTGCGGATGGGCGCGCGAGAAGCGCCGCAGGACGTCGGGCAGGTAGCGCGAGACGAGGTCGTAGGGCACGCCGAGCCTCACCTCGCCCGTGAAGGTCCGGGTGGTCATCTCGGCCCAGATCTCGTCGTTCACGGCGAGCAGCCGCTTCGCCCGGCCGAAGATGCGCTCGCCCGCATCCGTCAGGCCGAAGCCGCGCCGGTCGCGCCGGATCAGCTCGGAGCCGAGCGCCTCTTCGAGGCGCTTGATCTGCTGGCTGACGGCCGCCTGCGTCAGGTGGAGCACGTTCCCGGCGCTGGTCATCCCGCCGGTCTCGGCGACCGCCACGAAGGCCCGCAGGAGGCTGGTATCAAGGTTCCGCATCGACATCATGACCTGTGATACGCAGGATCATACACATTCGTTTCCGTTATTCAACGCCCTGACATACGCCATCTCCAGCACCGGCCTGGATCACGCGATCCCCTCCGCCGTCCACAGGAGAGAGTGAGATGTCCCCGAGCGTTTCGATCGTCCCCGAGATCCGCCGCGGCGCAGCCGTTCCGGCCCGTGAAGCCTCGCTCGGAGCGGCGCTGACGACCCTCTTCCGCTCGGGCCTGCGGGCCTGGCGGATGCGCCGCGATCTCCGCCTCGTCTCGTCGCTCGACGACCGGGCGCTGGCCGATATCGGGATCGGCCGCGGTCAGGCCGAGAGCGCCGTCCTGTTCGGCCGCGCCGAGCTGTTCGGCCGCGCCGACCGGTTCGGCCGCGCCGAGCTCGCCGAGGATCGGTCCTGGCGGCCCGCCCTGGATTCGCAGGCCGGGCCGGTCGGCGGGACGGAGTGGCGCTGAGGGCGGCTCAGAGCCAGCCGGAGAGCTCGCGCTCGACGACGTGGCGGATCACCCGCATCCCCTCCTGTCCGTCGTTGAGGCAGGGCAGGTAGGCGAAGCGCTGGCCGCCGTTGCCCTCGAAGTAATGCCGGTTCTCGCCGTCGAGCTCCTCCAGGGTCTCGAGGCAATCCGCCGTGAAGCCGGGCGCCACGATCGCCATCCTGGTCACGCCCTCCTTCGCGAGCGCGGTCACGGTCTCGTCCGTGTAGGGCCTGAGCCACTCGGCCGGGCCGAACCGCGACTGGAAGGAGTAGCGGAAGCGCTCGGCCGGCCATCCGAAGGCCTCGCGCAGCATCCGGTACGTCTTCACGCAGTGGCAATGGTAGGGGTCGCCCTTGAGCAGGTATTGCTTCGGGACGCCGTGGAAGGAGACCAGGATCACCTCCGGCTCCCAGTCGAGCAGGGCGAGGTCGGCCCGCATCTTGGCCGCGAGCGCCTCGACGTAGACGGGATCGTCGTGCCAGGGCGGAGCGATCCGGATCGCCGGCTGCCAGCGCATCGCGGAGAGCGCCGCGAAGACCTGGTCGCAGGCTGTGGCGGAGGTCGCGGCGCAGTAGTGCGGGTAGAGCGGCACGGCGAGGATACGGTCGCAGCCCTGGTCCAGCAGCGCCTGGATCCGGTCCGCCGTCCGGGGCAGCCCGTAGCGCATCGACCAGTCGACGACGACGCGGTCTCCCGCGACGGCCTGCATGTCCTCCGCGAGGCGTTCCGCCTGCGAGCGGGTGATGGTCCGGAGCGGCCCCTCGTTCAGCTCGTTGTTCCAGATCGACGCGTAGTCGCGACCCTTCGGGCCCGGCCGCTTCGTCAGGATGACGAGGTTCAGGAGCGGCCACCAGATCCACCGCGAGGTCTCGATGACGCGCCGGTCGGACAGGAACTCCTTCAGGTAGCGCCGCATCGACCAATAATCGGTCGCCTCCGGGGTGCCGAGATTCATCAGCAGCACGCCGATTCGGCCCGCCCGCACCGGCGGATGGCCGTCGGGGCGCGTGCCCGGCGGCGCGGCAGCCACCGGGTCGGCGATATCGGGTAACGGGATCATGCGGGTCTCTCCGGCCCCGCGTCTATCCCGCCCTGGGCTGCGGGAGAAGGTTCCTCGCGTGCGGCTATGCGGCCCCGAAGCGGCCCATCCAGATCCCGACCGCGAACACGATGCCGCCGCCGACGATCACCTGGACGAGCGTCGAGAGGAGACCCGACCGCATGTAGTGGACCCGGATGTAGGCGATCGCGAGAAGCTCGGCCGCGACCACCGCGTAGGCGCCCTGCAGAGCGGTGGCGAGATCGGAGAGCAGGAACGGGAGCGTGTGCAGCATGCCGCCGATCAGGGTCGCGAGAGCCGTGATGACGCCGCGCGTCACGGGGCTTCCCCGTCCGGTGACCGCGCCGTCGTCGGACAGCGCCTCGGCCAGGCCCATGCTGATCCCCGCCCCGACGGACGCGGCGGCCCCGACATAGAAGGCGGCCATCGGGCTGCCGGTGATCTCGGCCGCGGCGAAGATGGGCGCGAGCGTCGACACGGCGCCGTCCATGAGGCCGAGCAGGGCCGGCTGGACCCGCTGAAGGACGAACGCGCGGTCCCGCTCGCCTGTCGTCGTCGCCGCCGCCATGCCGTCCGCGCCCGGTCGCGCAGATTATAGTGTTTCTAAACAATCTTCGCCGGATCGGTCAGGGGCGATCTCCGTGACCAAGCGTCACATTAGAATCTATCTAAACCAGGCGCCGGCCCTTGCCTGCCGGGACATGCCGGCCGAGGAGGCGGCCTCCGTCATCCGCGGTGCGAGCCCTCCGTGCAGACCGATCCCGTCCAAGCCGCCCTCTCGCGCCTTCGGGCCGACCCGGCCGCGCGCGACTGGTGCCGCCTTCCCTTCTTCATGGACGGCCGGGCCGACCGGATCGCGGAGGCGCTCGACCGGGCCGTCGCGCATGGCGCGGACCTCGCGCCGGCGCCCGACGCCGTCTTCGCCGCCTTCGCGCTCACGCCGCTGGCCAGCGTGAAGGCCGTCATCCTCGGACAGGACCCCTACCCGAAGCGCGGCGACGCGCACGGCCTCGCCTTCTCCTACCGGGGTTCCAGGGCGCCGCCGCCGTCGCTGAAGGCGATCCTGGCGGAGGTCGCGGCCGACGGCGGGCGCCCCGTCCCGGCCGGCGGCGATCTCACCGGCTGGGCCCGGCAGGGCGTTCTTCTCCTGAACACGGCGCTGACCACGACGATCGGGGTCAGCGGGGCGCATCTCCGGCTCGGCTGGAGCGCGCTCGCTGACGAAGCCGTGGCGGCCGTCTCGGCACAGCGGCCGGCCGTCGCCTTCCTGCTCTGGGGCGCGGTCGCCCGCAGCCGCGCCACCCTGGTCGACCGGGACAAGCACCTCGTCCTCGAGAGCGGCCACCCCTCGCCGCTGAACCGCGCCCGCGATTTTCCCGGCACGCGGCCGTTCGAACGGGCGAACGCGTGGCTCGCGAGCCGGGGCGTGGAGCCGGTGGATTGGTGGGCGTGAGGGCGGCTCATCCCGTGAGGATCGAGGTCAGCCGGTCCCTCACCTCGGCCAGAACCATTCCGTCGAGGTGAGGTCTCCGGCATCCGGAATGGAGGTGTCGGTCACTCCTCGACGATCTCTCTCCCGACATCCGGACCCCGATCGAAGGAGCCCGCATAGAGCGCCCGCCATTCGGCCGCGAGACCGCCATCCCAGGATTTCAGGACAGACTTCATGGTTCGAACTCCGGCTCCGTCATAGCGCCGAGCAATCCGAAGCTCACGGGCATGTCGTCACGCGATCGCTGCGATGACCGTGTCGATCGGCAAGAACAGGGTCCGGCTATCGGCGGGGTGCTCGATGAACTCGGCGCAGGCCAGATAGAAGGCCTTCGCCTGCTCGTCCTTGGCGTGGACCAGCACGGCCCCGATGCCGATGCTCCGGGACGCGGTCGCGATGCGGCGAAGGGCATCGGACAGGAGATCGGCTCCGAGCCCCTGCCCGGCATAGGCCCGGGTGACGGCGAGCCGTCCGATCAGCGAGACCGGGATGGTCTCGGGTGCGTTCCGGCGGACCTTGCCGGGAGCCGCGGCGCGCTCGACGGCGCCGGCCGAGATGCAGACGTAGGCGACGACCGCGTCGCCCTGGCAGACGACGTAGGTCCGGGCGAACCGGCTCTCGCTCTTCAGCGCCCGGTTCTTCAGCCAGTCGTCGAGGGCCGGCTCGCCGCAATCGAAGGCGGACAGATCGTGGGCCGGCGTGAGGGGAACGGGGGTGGCCAGTCCAGACGTCAGCCTCCCCATGCCGGAATCCGCCGCATGAGCTTCCGCAGCTTGGGCCCAGGCTCCAGCGGATGGTCGAGAGCGTGCATGAAGGCGTCGTAGCGTGCCGGGTCCAGCACGAAGAGTCGCTGATCCAGGAGGACGTCGATGGCCTCCTGCCTCGCGGTCTCGACCATGAACTCGGTGCGGGTCTTCCCCAGCACGGCTGCAGCCTCGTCGATGAGCCGCCGGGTCCGCGCCTCGATCCGCAGGTTGATGCTGCCCTTCGGAACAGGGCGCTCGGCGGCGGCGAGCGTCGCTGGAGGAGGACGGCGTGAGGTCGTGGCGGCCATTCTGTCTTCTCTCAATGCGTATGGACGTTGTCAATACGCCAAGGTGCTCGACGACCGTCCTGCCTGGATGAGATCGGTTCTAAAACGCTGGCGCCCGAACCCGAACTGCCCTATGGCAAGCGCAGGCTGCGCCGCGTGCAAGAGCGTCCAATCCGCTCCGCACGCTCCCTTCAGCGTCCGGGCACCCCCGAGCGGCGCGCGCTCTCGAAGCGCACCGGCCGAACACGTCTTCCCGAGCGCGGCCCCGGCTGCGCGTGTTCGTTTGATCTCGCCCGCGAGGACCAGCCCGTGACCGACACGAATTCCTTCGACGCCCGCCAGACCCTTGCGGTCGGCGACAAGACCTACACGGTCTTCTCCCTTCCGACCGCCGAGGCGAACGGGCTCGACGGCATCGCGCGACTGCCCTTCTCGATGAAGGTGATCCTCGAGAACCTGCTCCGCTTCGAGGATGGCCGCACCGTCAAGAAGGTCGACATCGAGGCCATGCGCGGCTGGCTCGAGAACCGCGGCCACGACGAGGTCGAGATCGCCTACCGGCCGGCCCGCGTCCTCATGCAGGACTTCACCGGCGTTCCGGCGGTGGTCGACCTCGCGGCGATGCGGGACGCGATGAAGCAGCTCGGCGGCGACCCGCGCAAGATCAACCCGCTGATCCCGGTCGACCTCGTGATCGACCATTCCGTGATCGTTGACGAGTTCGGCTCGGCGAAGGCCTTCGCGAGGAACGTCGAGCTCGAATACGAGCGCAACATGGAGCGCTACAAGTTCCTGAAATGGGGCCAGGTCGGCTTCCAGAACTTCTCGGTCGTGCCGCCCGGAACCGGCATCTGCCACCAGGTCAACCTCGAGTTCCTGTCGCAGACCGTCTGGTCGAAGAAGAACGAGGCGGACGGCGCGGAGCTCGCCTATCCGGACACGCTGGTCGGGACCGATTCGCACACGACCATGGTCAACGGCCTCGCCGTGCTGGGCTGGGGCGTCGGCGGCATCGAGGCCGAGGCCGCGAT
>CAXTKM010000129.1:9681-11611 GCA_964244795.1 uncultured Enterovirga sp. | reverse complement strand
GGAAGCGCTTGATCGCCTTCTTGTTGCCGATCAGGTTGTCGTCGACGAAATCGACATGGCCGCGAAAGCCGAGCGCGTAGAGCCGGTCGAGCTCGGCCAGCATCTGGGCGTTGGTCTTGGTCCTCGGCGCCCGGCCGTAGAGCTCGATGATGTCGCAGAACTCGCAGGTGAACGGGCAGCCGCGCGAGAACTGCACGCCGATATAGAGGTAGTGCTTGAAGTTCAGGAGATCGAAGCGCGGGATCGGGCTCTTCGTGACGTCGGCCTGGAACTTCTCCGCCTCGAAGCGGCCTTGCCGCTCGCCGCGTTCCCAGGCCGCGATGAACCGGTCCAGCACGCCTTCGGCCTCGCCGAGCACCAGGAACTCGGCGGCCTCGTAGAAGCGGCGGTTCGAGGTCGCGGCGGGGCCCCCGATGCAGACCGGTGCGCCGGCCTCGCGGCAGAGCCGCATCACCTCCAGCGTGTCCTGCTGCTGGGGAATCATGCCGCCCGTCATCACGAGGTCGGCCCAGGCGAGGTCCTGCGCGGTCAGCTCCTCCGCGTTGCGGTTGACGAGCCGGAGGTCCCAATGCGCCGGCAGCATGGCGGCCAGCGTGATCAGGCCGAGAGGGGGCGCCGTGCAGCGCGCACCCCACACGTCGCAGACCTCCTTCAGGCTCCAGAACGACTGGTCGCTGAAGCGCGGGAAGACCAGGAGGGCGCGTGTCCGAGAGGGCGTCGCCAGGACTTCAGTCGGGCCAAGATCGGTCTCGTGAAGCAAATCGCATCCCCCTTCGGGATTTATCCTAACATCGCCGGCCCGGAAAAGACATCGGACCGCGCTCCGACCCGGCCCGTCCACCCGCCGAAGGCGGCCCGACGCGCGCCGGACATCGTTTGGACGACCGGTCGCTGCAAGGACCACACCGGACGCGAGGAGGCTGCCGGACGTGTCGAAAGCAGGCGGAGTGCCGGGCGCGTCCTGGCTGCGGTGGCTGACCGCGCTCCTGGTCGTGCCCGGCTGGGTCCTGGTCGGCCAGGCGATCGGCACGATCTTCGGGTTGCTGCTGCTGCAATTCGCCGAGGGAGACCCGGACGGGCTCCGGGCAGCCTTCTTCGTGGTGCTCGGGTGGGGCGGGGCCTTAGGGTCGGTGCTCGGAGGGGCGGCCGGGCTCGTGCATGCCGCGAGCCTCGTGCGGGTCGCCGGACGGGCGCGACGCGCTTTCGCGCCCTCGCCCGACCGACCGCCGCGTCGATAGCGGCGGTCGGCGCGAGGCCTATTGCAGGGCGACGCCGGCAGGGCGGCGCTCTCCCGCGACCGCGACGTCCCCGATCATCAGGCCGAGCGGCCCGAGCCGGACCGGCACGGCCGCGCCGTCATGCACGTCGCCGGCGAGGATCAGCTCGGCCAGCGGGTCCTGGACGTTCTTCTGGATCGCGCGCTTCAGCGGCCTCGCCCCGTAGGCCGGGTCGTAGCCCTTCTCCGAGAGCCAGGCCCGGGCCTCGGGCTCGAGCGTCAGAGTGATCTTGCGCTCGTCCAGCAGACGCTGGAGGCGGCGCATCTGGATGTCCACGATCGCGCCCATCTCCTGGCGCTTCAGCCGGTGGAACAGGATGATCTCGTCGACGCGGTTCAGGAACTCCGGCCGGAAATGGCCGCGCACGACGGTCATCACCTCGTCGCGGACCTCCTCCGTGTCGTGCCCCTCGCCTTGCGCGACCAGGAACTCGGCGCCGAGGTTCGAGGTCATGATGATGAGCGTGTTCCGGAAATCCACCGTGCGGCCCTGGCCGTCGGTCAGGCGGCCGTCGTCCAGGACCTGGAGCAGGACGTTGAACACGTCGGGATGCGCCTTCTCGATCTCGTCGAAGAGCACGACCTGGTAGGGCCGGCGCCGGACGGCCTCGGTCAGCGCCCCGCCCTCCTCGTAGCCGACGTAGCCGGGAGGCG
>CAXTKM010000129.1:0-9671 GCA_964244795.1 uncultured Enterovirga sp. | reverse complement strand
CGAGTGCTTCTCCATGTATTCCGACATGTCGATCCGGATCAGCGCGGCCTCGTCGTCGAAGAGGAACTGCGCCAAGGCCTTCGTCAGCTCGGTCTTGCCGACGCCGGTCGGCCCGAGGAACATGAACGAGCCGATCGGCCGGTTCGGGTCCTGGAGGCCGGCGCGCGCGCGCCTGACCGCGGTCGCGACCGAGCGCACCGCCTCGCCCTGGCCCACGACCCTCGCGGCCAGCGCCCGCTCCATGCCGAGCAGCTTCTCGCGCTCGCCCTCGAGCATCCGGTCGACCGGGACGCCGGTCCAGCGCGACACGACGCCCGCGATGTGGGAGGGCGTCACCGCCTCCTCCATCATGCCGCCGGCCCCGTTGCCCCGCGTCCCGTCCTGGCCCGGAGAATCCCCCTGGGCCTCGATCTCGCCCAGCTCCTTCTCGAGCTCCGGGATCGCCCCGTAGGCGAGCTCGCCGGCGCGCTGGTACTGGCCGGACCGCTGCGCCTGCGCGAGCTCGGTCCGGGCCTCGTCGAGCCGCTTCTTCAACTCCGCCGCCCGGCCGAGCTTGTCCTTCTCGGCCCGCCACCGGGCCGTGATCGAGGCCGAGCGCTCCTCGAGATCGGCGAGCTCCTTCTCGAGCCGGGCAAGGCGGTCCTTCGAGGCGGAATCCGTCTCCTTCTTCAGCGCCTCGCCCTCGATCTTCAGCCGCACGACCTCGCGGTCGATGTTGTCGAGCTCCTCGGGCTTCGAATCGACCTGCATTCGGAGCCGCGAGCCGGCCTCGTCCATGAGATCGATCGCCTTGTCGGGCAGGAAACGGTCCGTGATGTAGCGGTTCGACAGCGTCGCGGCCGCGACCAGCGCCGCGTCCTGGATCCGGACGCCGTGATGCTGCTCGTACTTCTCCTTCAGGCCGCGCAGGATCGAGACCGTGTCCTCGACGGTCGGCTCGGACACGAAGACGGGCTGGAAGCGGCGTGCGAGCGCCGCGTCCTTCTCGACGTGCTTGCGGTACTCGTCGAGCGTCGTCGCGCCGACGCAGTGGAGCTCGCCGCGCGCGAGCGCCGGCTTCAGGAGGTTCGAGGCGTCCATCGCGCCGTCCGCCTTGCCGGCGCCGACCAGCGTGTGCATCTCGTCGATGAACAGCACGATGCCGCCCTGGGCCGCCGTGACCTCGGACAGCACGCCCTTCAGCCGCTCCTCGAACTCGCCGCGATACTTCGCGCCCGCGATCAGCGAGCCGAGGTCGAGCGCGAGCAGCCGCTTGTCGCGCAGCGATTCCGGCACGTCGCCGTTGACGATGCGGAGCGCAAGGCCTTCGACGATCGCGGTCTTGCCGACGCCGGGCTCGCCGATCAGCACCGGATTGTTCTTGGTGCGCCGCGACAGGACCTGGATGGTGCGGCGGATCTCCTCGTCCCGGCCGATGACGGGGTCGAGCTTGCCGGCGCGCGCCGCCTCGGTGAGGTCGCGGGCGTATTTCTTCAGCGCGTCGTAGCCGTTCTCGGCCGAGGCGCTGTCCGCGGTACGGCCTTTCCGCAGCGCCTCGATCGCGCCGTTGAGACCCTGCGCCGTGACGCCTGCCGCGGACAGGATCCGGCCGGCATCGCCGTCCCGCTCGATCGCGAGGGCGA
The DNA here is from genome assembly GCA_964244795.1 of uncultured Enterovirga sp. Lineage (GTDB taxonomy): Bacteria > Pseudomonadota > Alphaproteobacteria > Rhizobiales > Beijerinckiaceae > Enterovirga. The sequence continues at coordinate 8,049 of CAXTKM010000129.1, read as the reverse complement.
GGAGCAGGCGCTCCACCGTGACGTAGCTGTCGCCGGCCTTCTTTGCGGCCTCCTCGGCCGTGTCGAACAGGCGCACGAGCTCGCGCGTCGCCTGCGGCTGCGCGGCCGCGCCGGACACCTTCGGCTGTTTCGCGAGCCAGGCCTCGACCGCGAGCCGGGCGTCCGCCGCCCGCCCGCCGGCGCGGTCGACCAGGCCGCCGCAGAGGCCCTCCGGGTCGTCCAGCAGCACCTTGAGAAGATGGGCCGGCTGGAGCTGCGGATGGCCCTCCCGCATCGCCAGCATCTGGGCCGACTGGATGAAGCCGCGCGCCCGTTCCGTGTAGATCTCGATGTTCATGCGAACCCCGCCCGACCCCGCCGCCCTGGTTCGGCGCGGCGGGTCGATGAGAATGGTCGGCCCGGACACCGCGTCCTGGCCGGGTGCCGGCCCCTGACGGCGACCGGCGCTCGACGGATGTGGTGTTGCATTCGGGTGACACAAGGGGCAATGTCAGGGCCGAACCGGACTGGCCGAACGGTCCGGGCACCCGCGAGGAGAGACCCATGTCCGGCAGTCCCCCCGACCCCCGCACCGAGTCCGAGAAGGCGTTGGCGGACCTGAAGCGGAACGACGAGATGGGCCTCGCGCGCCCCGAGAGCCCCGCCGAGGAGCGACCCTCCGTGACGCCCGAGACCTTCGGCGAGCACAAGAACGTGCAGTACGAGCGCGGCCCGGTCGAGCGCGAGGACCGTGACGATCCGCTCCCCGGGGCACCCTGATCCCGGCCGTGCACGTCGTCTCGCTGCATCGCTATCCGGTCAAGGGTCTGTCGCCGGAGCGGCGCGCCCGGCTCGACCTCACGGCCGGCGGCCACGTGCCGGGCGACCGTCTGTTCGCGATCGAGAACGGCCCGGCCAGCTTCGACCCGGCGGCGCCCCAGCATCAGCCGAAGATCAAGTTCCTGATGCTGATGCGGGACGAGGCGCTGGTCCGGCTCCGGACGCGCTACCTCGACGACACGACGACGCTCGTGATCGAGCACGAGGGGCGGGAGGCCGTGCGGGCCGACCTGTCCAGCCCGGAGGGCCGGCTCGCGGTCGAGGCGTTCGTCCGGCGCTTCATGCCCGGCGCGCTGCGCGGGCCGCCCAAGGTGCTGACCGCACCGGACGGGTTCCGGTTCACGGATTCCCGCCGCGGCCACGTCTCGATCATCAACCGCGCGAGCGTCGGGGCGCTCGAGGCCAGCATCGGCCGCCCGGTGGACCCGCTCCGCTTCAGGGGCAACGTCCTGGTGGACGGCCTCGCGCCCTGGGCCGAGTTCGACCTCGTCGGGCAGGAGATCAGGACCGGTGCCGGGCTCGTCCTGAAGGTCACGAAACGCATCGTGCGCTGCGCCGCGACCGAGGTGGACCCGGTCACGGCCGCGCGCGACCTCGACATCGTCGGGGCCATCGACCGCCTCGTCGGTCACCGCGACCTCGGCATCTACGCCGAGGTGATGCGATCGGGGACGCTGTCCGAGGGCGACCGCCTCGAGCCGGTCGCGGCCGACCAGGGCCGCCTGCCGCTCGAGGGGTGACCGGGGGGCGTGCGTGCTTCGAGGCGCGCTCCGCGGCACCTCGGCATGGCGACCTTTGCACAAGGCACGTCTGCCATTCCGGGTCTCGCGGAGCGAGAGCCCGGAACCCATAAACGCCGACGATCGCAGCCATGACACCGTGAGCGTCACGGTTTCCAACGTCGGCGTTTATGGGTTCCGGGCTCGGCTTCGCCGCCCCGGAACGACAAACGCGGGCGTGCAAAGGGCTGCAGCATCAGTACATGGGTCAGTCACCCACGATGATCCTGCTGTGAGATACCCACCCGAAGGCGCGCCTCGACGGACGCGAGACGGCGGACCGAGCGGCGCCGGTTCAGTCGGCCTTCTGCTCGACCTCTGACGCCGGACCCTCGCCGCCCTCCTGTTCGACCTTCCGGGTGCGCCTCCGGCGCGGCCGGATCCCGAGGGACTCGCCCTCGCCGTCGGGACCCGGGATCGGGTCGGCAGCGCTCGGCGACTCGGCTCCCTGCTCGAGCGTGATGGCCGGTCGGACCGGCTTCGTCAGGAAGGCCGGAAGCGCCGCGGCTGGAGCCTCGCGCTCGTCGCCGCTCTCGGGAGCCCGCGGCTCCCGCTCGATCCTCGCGCCGCGCTCGGGCCGGGCGTCGCGCTCGGGCCGGGCGTCGCGCTCGAGGCGCGGCTCGCGTTGCCCATCCTGCTCGGGCCGCATGTCGCGGGGCGCCCCGTTCTCGCGCGGGTTGCCTTGTCCGAAACGCTCGCGCCGGTCCGGGCGCTCGTAGCGCTCGCCGTTCTGGCCACCGTTCTGACGGTCGCCGCTCGGCCTGTCGTAGCGCTCGCCGCCGCCGTTCTGGCGATCGAACCCGGCCGCAGGGCGCTCGAAGCGCTCGGGCCGGTCCTGCCCACCGCCCGCCTGGGGGCGATCCTGGCCGCCGCGGTCCTGCCCGCTGCGATCCGGGCCGCCGCGATCCGGGCCGTTTCGATCCGGGCCGTTGCGGTCCTGACCGTTGCGGTCCTGGCCGCCGCGATCCTGGCCGTTGCGGTCTTGCGCGCCGCGATCCGGGCCACGCCCATCCTGGGCGTTCCGGTCGTACCGCTCGCCGCCGCGGTCGAAGCGACCCTGGCGGTTCTGGCGGTCGTTCCGGTCGAATCGGGGCTGCCCCTGGCCTCCCCCCTGGCGCGGGTCCGGCCCACGGGCCTCGCCGCCGCGCTGATCGCCACGCGGATCGTAGCCGCCCTGCGGAAAACCGCCGCCATCGCCGAATTCGTCGGCCATGCCGTCCTCGTCGCCCTCCTCGCCGTCCTCGTCGAACGGGCGCGGGAAGGTGGCGCCGTATTGCTGCCGGAACTGCTCCTGCGCGGCCGCGATCAGGCGATAGTAATGCTCGGCGTGCTGGAAATAGTTCTCCGCCGCGACCGGATCGCCGCTCGCCTGCGCGTCACGGGCGAGCTGTGCGTACTTGTCGGCGACGTGCTGAGCGGTCCCGCGGATCTTCACGTCCGGACCGTTCGACTCGAAGCTCCGGGTGAGCGGATTCGGACCCTTGGTGCGACTGCGCCCGCGCACTCGCCTGTTCTGACCTGGTCTCATCGATCTGTTCAGACCTTCGCTGGTTGGTCTCGCAGGCGCAACTCGCGGCACGTCGGCCTCGCCGTCCGCGCCCGTCCTTGCTGCTCGCGCCGTCCCGGCACCTGAACACCCGATCAGGCGTCACCGCCCGCGATCGTCGATCCGTGCCGGATTTGAAAGAACCTTGCCGGACTCCGCGTCCCTCGGCCTGGTCGTGATCGTCGCCCGAATGTCCACGGCGTCCCGCCGATCGTGCCGCGCCTTCATGGACCATTCTTGTTGACGGCTTCCACGCTAGCCGGTCACAGCCGCCGGAACAAGCGCTTTTTGCGACGCGACTGGCGTGTCGCTCGAGAACCGCTAGCGACGGTCCGTCGGCGCCGTGTCGTTACCGCCCTGCCCCGCTCAGCACCGAGTCCCAATCCATCGACCGCGAATGTCCCTGTCTCATAAGGTTTTATCTCGTAAGACAGGAGCATTCGTCGTCCCGGCTCGATCCGCGTGCATTCCGGAGATCGGGATGGCGTGCTCACGCCTGGGCCAGGAGCACGGCCCGGTCGCGACCGCCGAGGTCGCGGATCACGCGCCGGACAGCGAGCGCGCGATCGCCCGCCAGGCTCACGAGCGCGTCCGCCTGATCGTGGCCGATCTCGAGGAGCGCCACCCCGCCCGGCGCGAGGAGGCGGGGCAGGCAGGAGAGGATCGCCCTGTAGGCCGCGAGCCCGTCAGGGCCGCCGTCGAGCGCCGCCGCGGGATCGTGGCGGGCGACCTCGGGCGCGAGCCCGGCGAGGTCGGGCCGGGCGATGTAGGGCGGGTTCGACACCACGAGGTCGAACCGCCCGCCGAGGGCGGCGGCCCAGTCCGAGGCCGCGAAGTCGGCCCGGGCCCCGACCCCGTTCCGGACCGCGTTCGCCCGGGCGGTCGCGAGCGCCGCGGCGGAGCGGTCCGTACCGAGACCGCGCGCGTTCGGCCGCTCGCTCAGGATCGCGACCAGGATGCAGCCCGTGCCGGTCCCGAGATCCAGCAGCCGGAGAGGCGAGTCGCGGTCCGGCAGGGCCGCCAGCGCCGCCTCGACCACGGTCTCGGTGTCCTGTCGCGGCTCGAGCGTCGCGGGCGAGAGCCGGAACGGCAAGCCCCAGAACTCGCGGATGCCGAGGATGCGGGCCACGGGCTCGCGCGCGAGCCGTCGCTCGGCCAGCGCCCCCAGGCTGGACGCACCGTCCCGCCCGAGAGCGACCTCCGGATGGGCGAGCAGCGCCGCGGCCCCGATCCCGAGCGCGGCCTCCGCGAGGAGCCGCGCGTCGAGGCCGGGGCTCTCGATCCCGGCCTCGCCGAAAGCCTCCCGGAGACGGGCCAGCGCCTCGCCGCGGGTGCAGGATGGCGCGAAGGCCGAGAGGGCATGCCGGACCGGCGCGACGGCCGTCACGGCGGCGCGGGCCGGCCGAGATCCGGGGCCGGCTGCGGCTGGAGCCGGTCGATCGACAGGAGATAGCGCACGAGAGCGTCGCGCTCGTCGTCCTTGAACCCGGCCTCGGCGTCGACCCAGAACGCGTGGCCCTCCCCCGTGACGCGCGCGAGCCGGGCCGCGGGGTCGGCGCGGTTCGCCGCGACCGCGCGGGCGCGCCAGGTCCGGTCGACCAGCGCCCGGAGGCTGTTCGCGGGATCCGCCTGGACGCCGGCCCCGCTCGTGCCCGGCACGCCCGCCCCCCGGTCCGGATCGGGCCCGATCGCGACCCCGCCGTCATGGAGGTAGGGCGCGGTCCAGGCGAGGCCGAGGAGCCCCATGACCTTGTAGCCGCCCCCCGTCCGGTTGTGGCCCCAGGCGAGCTTGAGCTGGCCCTCGTCCGGGATCGGTACGGGCAGGATGCCGGCTCCCGACGGGGGCGGGACGGGGGTGTCGCCGGCGTAGGTGCGGGGCGGCGCCATGTCGCGCTCGCTCTTCGCGAAGGCGACGGCCCGGCTCGGCTCGGTGCCGATCACGGCCGCGGGCCAGACCCGGTGCGAGGTCAGGGCCGGCCCCGAATGGCAGGCGAGGCAGCCGGCGCGATCGAACACCTGGCGGCCGCGATCGAGCTCGGCCGTCGAGAGAGCTGCCGCGTCCGGCGGCCGCAGCCGCGTCCCGAAGGCCGCGAGCGCGTCCAGCGCGGCCCCGACCGGCTCGCCGGCCCGGACCGGCACGAGCCCGGCGGACGTGAGGTAATCGGCCCGCGGGAAGCCCGGCAGCTTCGCGACCCGGGAGAGGCCGGGCGTGCCGCGGTCGGGATGAGCCTCGGCCAGGATCGCGGAGGGTTTCCGGCCGTCGCGCGGATCGAACCGGTAGGCGCTCTCGGCCGAGCGCTGCAGCATCGCCCCGAGATAGACCTCCGGATCGACGCCGAACAGGACCGGGGCCGCCCAGGCCCTGGCGGTCGGGTCGACCGCGAAGCCGTGCAGGTCGCCGGCGATCGACCAGAGACCCCGGAGCGGCCCGATCGCGGCCTGGCCGCTCCAGCCGTAGGGATGCGCCTCCGCCGCGAAGCCGGACGGGATCGAGGTCGGGTTCGCGACCCCGTCCGGGGTCGTGTCGACGCTGCCCCGAGGCCAGGCCCCGAGCGCGGCCCGGACGTCGCGGTGCAGGGCAGCGGGGTCCGGCAGGACGGCGCTCGGGCCCGCCCTGGTGATGACGATGTTCTCCGGCCGGGTGAGATAGGGGCCGAGGGACCCGACCCCGGCATAGGGGAACAGAGCGGAGGGGTTCGACGAGAGCGCGAGCAGGAGGCCGAGGTTGAGCTCGCGGTTCGGCGCGCCCTCCACGACCTTGCCGGAGGCGGGATCCAGGGCCGCGTGGCAGAGCGCGCAGGTGAACCCGACCCGAACGCCGCCGCGATCGTAGAAGACCCGCAGGCCGAGCGGGATCGCGGCCCCGGCCGGGACCTGGAGCCCGGTCGCGACCGCCTCGCCCGACCGGAAGACCCGGTCCCCGACCGTCACGTCGCGGGCGAGCTTGACCGAGAGATTCGTCGTCCCGCGCCCGCCGAGGTCGACGAGCGCGAACGCGAGACGCGGCACCGAGAGCCCGCCATCCAGGAACCCGAGCACGTCCGTCAGGAAATCCTCGTTGCCGAAGGTCTCGCGATAGAAGGCGTCCCGGCCGGCCGCCACCAGGGCGTCGTCGATCCGGACGGCGCCGGAGGCGGGCGAGAGGAGCTGGCGGCCCGCCTCCTGGCCGCGCAGGTCCTCCGCCTCCCCGGCCGAGACAGGGCGGCCGAGGACGTCGAACGCGATCGCGGCGGGCAACCGCTCCCGGTTCAGCAGCGCCGTCTCCGGCGGAACGTGGACGTGATCGAACCGCAGCGTCGCGGCCGCGATGCCGGCCGCGACCAGCGCGGCCAGGAGCCCCCAGAGAAGGATGCGTCTCAGCCAGATCATCGCATCGTCGGCCCACATGCCCGGACGGCCCGATCCGCCGGGCTCTCGCACATCATCGAGTCTCTCGTGGTTAACCAAGTCTTTCGGGGTTAACCAAATCTTGCGAGAACGCTAGGCGGACGCCCGGATCCGGGCTCTCCTCCTGCCCGGTCAGTGAACTCGGACCGGCGGCGGGAGACCGGCGCCGGTCCTTTCTTTTTTCGGCTCCTCACCGGCGCAGGATGCCGGCGGCGGGCTGGCCTCGACGCTCCCAGCCCTCCCGCTCGAGCTCGGGCGCATCGTGGGCCTCGAGCGGATAGCCGAGGCAGAAATAGCCGATCAGGGTCCAGCCCTCCGGCACCTCGAGGATCACGGACACCGCCTCGGGCTCGAGAATCGAGACCCAGCCGAGCCCGATCCCCTCGGCCCTCGCGGCGAGCCAGAGCGTGTGCACCGCCATCGCGCAGGAATGCGCGATCGTCTCCGGCATCGTCTGCCGGCCGAGGCCGTGGCCCTGGGCCGGCGCGCCCTCCGCGTAGACCGCGAACTGGCACGGCGCATCGTCGAGCCCGGCGAGCTTCAGCCGGGAATAGAGCGCCGCGCGCTCCTCCCCGGTCGCGGCCAGCGCCGCGGCGTTCGCGCGCGTGAAGGAGGCCCGCACGGCGCGCCGCCGGGCCTCGCTCTCGACCGCGACGAAGCGCCAGGGCTCGCTCAACCCCACGGACGGTGCGAGGGCCGCGATCGCGACCAGGCGCTCGAGCGTGCCCGCCGGCAGGGGGTCCGGCCGGAAGCGGCGCACGTCGCGGCGCCAGCGGAACAGGTCCAGGAGCTCGGCCCGGAACCCCGGCCCGAACTGGGGCGCGTCGCTCATCCTCGAGGCTCCTCCCGCCGGCTCGCCGCAGCCCGTCTCCGCATCGACATCCCCCGGGCGATTCGGTTGACCCGAAGGGTGCCGGCTCCCAAAGAAGCGTCATACCGCTGAGACACCGGCCCGTCAGGGGTCGTTCGACACTGGAGCGCCCGCCCGCATGACCACCTGGCCCGTCCATGGCCGCATCAGCGGCCCGATCGTCATGATCGGCTTCGGCTCGATCGGGCGCGGCACGCTGCCGCTGATCGAGCGCCATTTCGAGTACGACCGCGACCGCTTCGTCGTGATCGACCCGGAGGACGGCGATCGTGCGCTGCTGGACGAGCGCGGCATCCGGTTCATCCAGACCGCGGTCACGCGCGAGAACCACCGCGAGCTGCTGACGCCGCTCCTCGCCGCGGGCGGCGGCCAGGGCTTCTGCGTCAATCTCTCGGTCGACGTGTCGTCGCTGGCCGTGATCGAGCTCTGCCGCGAGGTGGGCGCGCTGTACATCGACACCGTGATGGAGCCCTGGCTCGGCTTCTATTTCGACGCCTCGGCCGGGCCGGAGCAGCGCTCGAACTACGCGCTGCGCGAGACGCTCCTCGCGGCCCGTCGCGCGGGCCCCGGCGGCACGACCGCGGTGAATTGCTGCGGCGCGAATCCCGGCATGGTGTCCTGGTTCGTGAAGCAGGGCCTCCTCAACG
>CAXTKM010000128.1:0-11768 GCA_964244795.1 uncultured Enterovirga sp. | reverse complement strand
ACCGCCGAGCTGCAGCGCGCCGCCTTCCCGGAAGGGGCGACCGCCGAGGTCTATGCCAAGCGCACCGACGAGTGGAAGAAGACGATCGCGCGCTGGGAATCGGAGCCCGAGACCGGCGAGGGCCGCAAAGAGCTCGTGGCCCGGGCCAAGGCGGCGGAGAAGAAGCGCGACACCTCGCTCGCCCGCTACCACCATTACGAATTCGCCTCGGCGGGCTTCCAGATCGGCATCGTGCTGGCCTCGGCCATGCTCATCACGGGCGTCGCGGCGCTCGCCTGGGCGGCCGTCGCGCTGGGCGTGGGCGGCGCCGTCATGACCGGCGTCGGCCTCTTCGCGCCGCACGCGATCCATCTCTTCTGAGCCCCGACCGGCGTGCTAGACCTCCCTCATCCTGAGGTGCCCCGCGAAGCGGGGCCTCGAAGGACGCACCACGGTCGTGCGTGCTTCGAGGCCGAGCTGCGCTCGGCACCTCAGCATGAGGAGCGTTTCGCCCGGCGGGGCTCCCAGATGGCGAGCCAGCCGTGCTGACCTTCGCGATCGGCGACGTGCATGGCTGCTTGGCGCATCTCGATGCGCTGCTGCCGCTGATCGCGCAGGAGGCGGACGGCGCGGAGCACCGCATCGTCTGCCTGGGCGACTACATCGATCGCGGGCCCGATTCGGCAGGCGTCGTGAGGCGGCTGCGGGCGCTCCAGGCCGCGTCGCCCGAGCGCGTGACCTGCCTGCTCGGCAACCACGAGGACCTGCTGCTCCAGGCCGTCGCCCGGCCGGAGCGCGAGGGCATCTGGCTCCAGAACGGCGGCGAGACGACGCTCGCCTCCTATGGCCGGATCCGGGCCCGGGACCTCCCGCCCGACGACCTCGCCTGGATCGCGGGCCTGCCGCGGCTCCTCGACGACGGACGCCGGGTCTTCGTCCATGCCGGGGTGGATCCCACCCGGCCGCTCGGCGAGCAGCGCCCGAACGACCTCGTCTGGATCCGCGACGAGTTCCTGCAGGGCGACCACGATCTCGGCCGCTACGTGGTCCACGGCCATACGCCGCGGATCGACGGCGTGCCCGACCTGCGGCCGCACCGGGTGAACATCGACACGGCCGCGGTCTATGGCGGCCGCCTCACGGCCGCGATCTTCCGCGACGGCCAGGACGCGCCGTCGGGCTTCCTGCAGGTTCCGGCCTGACCGCTCAGGCCGCGCGGGCCCAGCCGAACAGGCCGCGCGAGGGGCGGGCGCGGCGGCGCTCGTCGAGCTGCTCGCGGAGCGCCGCGATCACGCGCGGGTTCAGGATCTCGCCGGCTTCCGTGATGATCCAGGCGTGTTCGGCGTCGCCCTCGCCGGCCGCCCGCAATGCATCGTCGAGCGTCTTGTAGACCGCCTCTTCCTCGGAGCCGTCGTCGGCGGGCCAGAAGAAGAGCTTCGCGGGTGCCGCCCAATTGAAGCTGCGAGCCATATGCGAACCCTTTACGCGAGAACTGGAGAGCCGCATTAGGGCCTCGGCAAGGTTATCGGCCGGCTAACGTGGCGTCCGAAAGCGCGTGCTGCGACATTCTGACGATCCCATTCCAGGAGCTTCCATGTCCGCCTCCGCCTCCGCGATCAGGACTTCCGAACCCTCGCTCGCCGATCTCGCCCGGCAGGGCGCGGAGGACGCGGCCGCGCTCGTCGCCGAAGGGTCGCGGCGCCTGCGCGCGACGCTTCTCCGGGACGGACGGCTCGCGCCCGAGAAGCTCGATGCCGGGCAGCATGCCGCGCATGCGCTGGCCTGGGCCGCGACCTACGCGACCGCTCTCCGCGAGCTCGCGGCCTATGCCGGGCGCATGGAGGAGGAGGGCCGCCTCGGCGAGACCGAGACGCTGCTCGTGCGGATCGGCATGGGCGAGTACCTCGACCAGCTCTTCTCCGGCATCCCGATGAGCCAGCTCGAGACGGCCCGGCTCGGCGCGCTGGGCCTGTCCGCGCGCGAGGCGGCCGGGTTCCGAACCGACGCGGTCGAGGAGCTGGTCGGGACCGGCAACACGCCCGGGAACCGGGCCCGGCTCGTGGCGCTGATCCGCCAGCAGGGCGGCGGGGTCGTCGGCGATCCCGGGCTCGACGAGACCCTGGAGCAGATCCGGTCCGAGATGCGGCGCTTCGCGGAGGCCGAGGTCGAGCCCCACGCCCATGGCTGGCACCTGCGCAACGACTACATCCCGCTCTCCGTGATCGAGCAGATGGCGGAGCTCGGCGTCTTCGGGCTGACGATCCCGGAGGAATATGGCGGGCTCGGCCTGTCGAAGGTCTCGATGTGCGTCGTCTCCGAGGAGCTGTCGCGCGCCTATATCGGCGTCGGCTCGCTCGGCACGCGCTCGGAGATCGCCGCCGAGCTGATCCTCGGCGGCGGGACCGACGAGCAGAAATCCCGCTTCCTGCCCCGCATCGCCTCCGGCGCGATCCTGCCGACCGCCGTCTTCACCGAGCCGAACACGGGCTCCGACCTCGCCTCCCTCCGCACCCGCGCGATGCGCGAGGGCGGGGCGTGGCGCGTCCACGGCAACAAGACCTGGATCACCCATCCGGTCCGGGCCGACCTGATGACGCTGCTGGTAAGGACGAAGCCCGAGGAGGCCGGCCATCGCGGCCTGTCGATCCTGCTCGGCGAGAAGCCGCGCGGCAGCGATGCCGAGCCGTTCCCGGTCGAGGGGCTGACCGGCGGCGAGATCGAGGTGCTCGGATACCGGGGCATGAAGGAATACGAGCTCGCCTTCGACGGGTTCGCCGTGCCGGGGGAGAACCTGCTCGGCGGGGTCGAGGGCGAGGGCTTCCGCCAGCTCATGCAGACCTTCGAATCGGCCCGCATCCAGACGGCCGCGCGGGCGGTCGGCGTCGCGCAATCGGCGCTGGACGTCGCGCTGCGCTACGCGGAGGAGAGGCAGCAATTCGGTCGGCCGCTCGCCGCCTTCCCGCGCGTCGCGGACAAGATCGCCATGATGGCGGTCGAGATCACCATCGTCCGGCAGCTCACCTACTTCGCGGGCCGGGCCAAGGACGAGGGCCGCCGCTGCGACCTCGAGGCCGGGATGGCGAAGCTTCTCGCGGCGCGGGTCGCCTGGGCCGCGGCCGACAACGCCGTTCAGATCCACGGCGGCAACGGCTTCGCGCTGGAATATCCGGTGAGCCGCATCCTGTGCGACGCACGCATCCTGTCGATCTTCGAGGGGGCCGCCGAGATCCAGGCGCAGGTAATCGCGAGACGGCTGCTGGAGACGCAGTGACGGGCAGGCGAGTCGACGATCCGCCTGCCCAGTAACGCAGTCTACTTGGTGATCTTCACCGAGACCGGATCGCTTCCCGGAAACGTCTCGTCGACGGCATCGTCGAGCTTCCTGTCGAGGTTGTCCTTCGAATTCTCGGGCAGCTTCTTGTCCGTCGTGCTCGACGTGGTCCCGACACCCGTCCGCTTGGTGGTCTCGGTGACCTCCTGGGTCTGCTCCGTCACTTCCGTGGTCATGTACCGCTCCTGCCGTCGAGAATTTCGACGCGATCATCGGAACAACGCCGGTCGACCGGTTCCGATCCGCCCTCCCGGTCAGCCCGACGGCCCGGCCGGCAGGGCGGCCCTCAGAAGCGCGAGTCCTTCGGGGCTCGCCCACTCCGCCCACCCCGCGAGACGTCCGACACGGCAGCCGTCCGGCCCGACCAGCAGCGTCGTCGGAAGCCCCTCGGCCTCCCCCGCGCGCCGGAGGTCCTGGAAGATCTTGGCCTGATCGTCGGAGTAGTAGCGCAGGCTCCTGATGCCGGCCTCGTCGAGCCACCGGCGCGGCCGGTCGGTGTTGCGGGTGTCGATGTTCACAGCGACCGCCTCGAAGCCCGGGCCGCCGAGCGCGGCCTGCACGCGATCGAGCGCCGGCATCTCGCGCTTGCAGGGCTCGCACCAGGTCGCCCAGAGGTTCAGGAGCACGGTGCGCCCCCTCATCTGATCCAGCGCGAGCCGGACGCCGTCGGGTCCCGCGAAGGCGAGGCTCGGGGCGGGCACGGGTGCCGCGCTCACCTCGAACGCCGCGAGCTCGCCGCGCGCGAGCGGCTTGAGCCGGGCCGCGATCGCGGCCGATGCCGAGCAGGCGGCGGGCGCGCTGTTGCCCCGGAGCCGAGCGGTCCCGTATAGGCCGCCGGCAACCACCGCGAGGGCGAGCGCGCCGAGCACGGCGGGCCGGCGGAGCGACGAAGACAGGCGAGCCATGAGCAACCGGATGTGGGGTGGGCGCTTCGCGGGCGGCCCGGCCGAGATCATGGCAGAGATCAACGCCTCGATCGATTTCGACAAGCGCCTCGCCGGACAGGACATCCGCGGCTCACTGGCGCACGCGGCGATGCTCGGCCGGACAGGCATCCTCGCGGAGGAGGATGCCGCCACGATCTCGGGCGGCCTCGAGGCGGTCAGGGACGAGATCGAGGACGGGCGCTTCGCGTTCTCGCGCGAGCTCGAGGACATCCACATGAACGTGGAAAGCCGGCTCCGCGAGCTGATCGGCCCGGTCGCGGGCCGCCTGCACACGGCACGGTCCCGCAACGACCAGGTCGCGACCGACATGAAGCTGTGGGTCCGGGACGCGATCGACGGCATCGACCGGCAGCTCGCCGACCTGCAGCTCGCCTTCGCCGAGAAGGCCGACGCCTTCGCGGACGCGGTCATGCCGGGCTTCACGCATCTCCAATCGGCGCAGCCCGTGACGATGGGCCATCATCTCCTCGCCTACGTGGAGATGACCGGCCGCGACCGCGGCCGCTTCGCCGACGCGCGCCGGCGGCTCAACGAATGCCCGCTCGGGGCGGCCGCGCTCGCCGGCACGTCGTTCCCCATCGACCGCGCCGCGACGGCGTCGGGCCTCGGCTTCGACCGGCCGACCGCGAACTCGCTCGATTCGGTGTCGGACCGCGATTTCGTGCTGGAAACGCTCGCCGCGGCCGCGATCGCGTCCGTGCACCTGTCGCGCTTCGCCGAGGAGATCGTCCTCTGGACGACGCCGCAATTCGCCTTTGTGCGACTTTCCGACGCCTTCACGACCGGCTCGTCGATCATGCCGCAGAAGCGCAATCCGGACGCGGCCGAGCTCGTGCGCGGCAAGACGGGCCGCGTGCTGGGCGCCCTGCAGGGGCTGCTCGTCGTGCTGAAGGGGCTGCCCCTCGCCTACGGCAAGGACATGCAGGAGGACAAGGAAGGCGCGTTCGACGCGCTCCACACCCTGTCGCTCTGCATCGCGGCAACCGCCGGCACGGTCCGGGACATGGAGCCGGACCGCGCGGCGCTGCGGCACTGGGCCGGAGCCGGCTACGCGACCGCGACCGACCTCGCGGACTGGCTCGTGCGGGTGCTCGGCCTGCCGTTCCGCGACGCCCATCACGTCACGGGCCGGATCGTGGGCGAGGCCTCCGCCCGCGGGGTGGGACTCGAGGCGCTGTCCCTCGCCGAGATGCAGGTGATCGAGCCCCGCATCACGGAGGCCGTCTTCGACGTGCTCGGGGTCGACGCCTCCGTCCGGAGCCGGGTGAGCTACGGCGGCACGGCCCCGGACAACGTCCGGCGCGAGTCGGCGCTCTGGCTCGAGCGGCTCCGGGCCGAGGCTCGAGGCTGACCGGGCGAAGCCCGGCGGTCGGGCTCGCCTCCTCTCCTGCCTTGTGCTTATACCAGCAGGATGAACGGAGCCGTCGGATGACCTCTCGCCTCCCTGCGATCCGACGGGGCACCCTCGTCGCGGTTCTCCTCGCCGGCACCCTGGCGCTCGGTCTTGGGGCCTGCGGCCGGCGCGGGCAGCCCGAACCGCCGCCGGACCCGAACGCGCCCGCGAAGACGCAGCCCGACCGCTCGGCGCCGCCCCGGGCGCGCGCCGGGGCAAGCTCGTCCGCAGGGTCGACCGCGCAGCCCGCACCGACGACGCTCGCGACCCGGCCCGGCGCCGTGACCGAGAACAGCCTCGACGACGACGACGCGCCCGACGATCCGAATGCCGGCGTCTCGCCGCAGCCGACACCGGCCCCGTCGAACCGCCGGCGCGGTCGCGCCTATCAGGTCCCGAAGGAGCCGTTCTTCCTCGACCCGATCCTCTGAGGCGGCGCGCCGTCTCATGCACCACTTCCAGTATCGAGACGGCGTCCTGCACGCGGAGGACGTCGACCTGGCCCGGCTGGCGGAGGAGGTCGGGACACCCGTCTACTGCTACTCCACGGCGACTCTGGAGCGGCACTACCGGGTCTTCGCGGAGGCCTTCGCGGGAACCGACGCGCTCGTCTGCTACGCCGTCAAGGCGAACTCCAACCAGGCCGTGTTGGCGACCCTCGCCCGGCAGGGCGCCGGCATGGACATCGTGTCGGAGGGCGAGCTTCGCCGCGCGCTCGCGGCCGGAACGCCAGCGGACCGGATCGTCTTCTCGGGCGTCGGCAAGACCCGCCCCGAGATGGCGGCCGCCCTCGATGCCGGGATCCTCTGCTTCAACGTCGAGAGCGAGCCCGAGATGGAGGCGCTCTCGGAGGTCGCCGTGTCGCGCGGGCGGATCGCGCCGGTGTCGATCCGGGTGAACCCGGACGTGGACGCGAGGACGCACGCGAAGATCGCGACCGGCAAGGCCGAGAACAAGTTCGGCATCCCGATCGCGCGCTCCCGCGCCGCCTACGGGGTCGCTTCCCGCCTTCCCGGCCTCCGGGTGACGGGCGTCGACATGCATATCGGCAGCCAGATCACCGACCTCGCACCCTTCGCGAACGCGACCGAGCTCCTGGCGGAGCTCGCGCGCGACCTGATGGCCGACGGCCACCGGCTCACGCATATCGACCTCGGGGGCGGGCTCGGCATACCGTATCGGGCCGGCGACCCGCCGCCCCCCGATCCCGGAGCCTACGCGGAGGTGGTGCGCTCCCGCACCTGCCACCTCGGGCTTCGGCTGATCTTCGAGATCGGCCGGATGATCGCCGGCAACGCCGGCATCCTGCTCACCCGCGTCCTCTACGTGAAGCGGGGCGGCGACCGGACCTTCGTGATCGTGGACGCGGCCATGAACGACCTGATCCGGCCGACGCTCTACGAGGCCCATCACGACATCGTGCCGGTGCTGGAGAGCACGCCCGGCGGGCCTCGCATCCGGGCCGACGTCGTCGGGCCGGTCTGCGAGACGGGCGACTACCTGGCGCGCGACCGCGAGATGCCGGCCGTCAAGGCGGGCGATCTCCTGGCGGTCATGACGGCGGGCGCCTACGGGGCGGTCCAGGCCGGGACCTACAACACCCGGCCGCTCGTGCCGGAGGTTCTCGTGCGAGATGCGTCATACGAAGTCGTGCGGCCGCGCCAGACGCTCGACGCCCTCATCGGCCAGGACCGCATCCCGGCCTGGCTCGCCTGAACGGCGCGGCGAAGCGCCGCCGGAAGCCTCCGCGCGCCGCTCTGGCCAGCCCGGCGCGACATGCTATCGTCACGGCATGACACGGACAGCGACCCGGCGTCCGAGGGGCGCCTCCTGATGGTGGACGAGCGACGCTTGGGCGCCGGCCCGACCCGTCCTGCCGCAAGGGACCCGGCAGGAGAGCGACTCGATCGCCTCGTCCGGACGGCCCAGGCCACGGTGACCTGGGAGCGGGCCTGGCCCGCGTCCTGGCCCGCGATCGGTGTCGTGCTCCTGTTCCTCACGGCGTCCTGGCTCGGGCTCTGGCTCGACCTGCCGGCCTGGGGCCGGCAGGTCGGTCTCGCGCTCTTCGCGCTCGCGCTGATCGGCTCCCTCTGGCCGCTCGCACGCCTTCGCCGGCCGAGCCGGTCCGCCGCGCTCGACCGGGTGGATCGCGATTCCGGCATGGGACATCGCCCGGCGCGATCGCTCGAGGATTCCCTGGCCCTCGGCTCCGAGGATCCCGGCGCGAAGGCGCTGTGGGCGCTTCATCGGCGGCGGGCGGCCGCGAACCTCGATCGCCTCGTGGTCGCGCCGCCTCGGCCCGGGATGGCCCGCCGCGATCCACGCGCCTTCCGGGCCGCGGGGCTGGTCGCGGCCGCGGCCGCAGCCTTCGTCGCGGGACCCGAGATCGGGTCGCGCCTCTCGGCCGCGTTCGACTGGCGCGGGGCCGCGGAGCCGGCGTCCCTGTTCCGGATCGACGGCTGGATCGATCCGCCGCTCTACACCCGGCTGCCGCCGCTGATGATCGACCTCGCGGCCGGCGAGCAGCGGCTCAGGGCTCCGGTCGGCTCGACGGTCGTAGTCCGGATGGCGGGCCGCGGCGAGGCGGCGGTGTCGCCCGGCCGGGGCCTCGTCGAGGCGAAGGCTGCCGAGCCCGCGAAGGACGGCCTCCGGGAGCAGCGGTTCCGGCTGACCGGCTCCTCGGAACTCGGCATCAAGACAGGCCTCGCGGCCAGGACCGGTTTCCCGGGCGGATTGCGGCTCGTCATCGACGCGATCCCGGACAGGGTCCCCGAGATCGCGGTCGCGAGCCCGCCGGAATCGAACGTGCGCGGCACGTTCACCCTCTCCTACAAGGCCAAGGACGATTACGGCCTCGTCGGCGCCGAGGCCCGGATCGAGCGGCCCGACGCGGCCGTGAACGGCCGAAGGTCGCTGGTTCCGGCCCCGAAGGTCGCGCTCCAGCTTCCCTCCGATCATCGCTCCGGCGACGAGGCGAAGACGACCGTCGACCTGACCGAGCACCCCTGGGCCGGTGCCCGGGTCCGGATGACGCTCCTCGCGACCGACGAGGCGGAGCAGGAGGGGCGCAGCGCGGGCTTCGACTACACCCTCCCGCAGAGGCCCTTCACGAAGCCGCTCGCGAAGGCGCTGGTGGAGCAGCGGCGCGAGATCATCCTCGACCCCGACAACCGCCGGCCGGTGCAGATCGCGCTGGACGCCTTCCTGATCGCGCCCGACCGCTTCACGCCCGAGTGGGGGGTGTTCCTCGGGCTTCGGTTCGCGGCCGACCTGTTCCGGGCGGCCCGCAGCGACCAGGACCTCACGGAGGTCGCCGAATGGCTCTGGGCGATGGCGCTGCAGATCGAGGAGGGCGATCTCTCGGACGCCGAGCGCGAGCTCCGGGCCGCGCAGGAACGTTTGCGCGAGGCGATCGAGCAGGGCGCGGGCGAGAAGGAGATCGCGAAGCTCTCGGACGACCTCCGCCGGGCGATGGATCGCTTCCTGCGCGAGTTCGCGGAGCAGATGCGGAACCGGCCGCCGGGGGAGCAGCGCGCGCCCACCGGCAACGAGCGCACGATCACGCAGAACGACCTGAACCGGATGGTGCAGGAGATGCAGGACGCCATGAAGCGCGGCGACGTCGCCGAGGCGCAGCGTCTGCTCGAGCAACTGAAGAGCATGATGGAGAACCTCCGGACCGCCCGGCCCGGCAACCGGATGAGCGATCCTCAGGCTCGCGAGATGAGCCGGCAGATGGAGGAGCTGGACGCCATCGTGCGCGAGCAGCAGCAGCTTCGCGACGAGACGTTCCAGGAGGGCCAGGGTCGCCGCGGCGCCCAGCCGGGCCAGCGCCCGGGCGGTCGCCAGCAGCAGGGGCAGCGGGGCCAGCGCGGGCAGCAGGGGCAGCGCGGCCAGCAGGGGCAGGGCCAGAACGGCGAGGGCCAGGGCGAAGGGCAGGAACAGGCCGAGGGGCAGGACGGCCAAGGAGGCCAGGGTGGCCGGGGGCTCGGCGGCCGCCAGCAGGCGCTCCGGGAGCGGCTCGAGCAGCTTCAGCGTCGCATGCGGGGTTCGGGGATGCAGGGCGAGCAGGGCTTCGGCGACGCCGAGGGCGCGATGCGCGACGCCGAGGGTCAGCTCGGCCAGGGCCGCGAAGGGCAGGCCGTCGACAGCCAAGGCCGGGCGTTGGAAGGCCTTCAGCGCGGCATGCAGGGCATGGCGCAGCAGATGCAGCGCATGATGGGCGAGAACGACGGCAGCGAGCCGGGCGGAGAGCCCGGCGGCCCCGGCAACCCGCAGGGGCGCGCCTCGAACGATCCCCGCAACGACGACCCGCTCGGGCGGCCGACCCGCTCGCGGGAGTTCTCCGACGGTCGGGTCCGGATCCCGGGCGCGAACGAATCGGCGATGGAGCGCGCCCGCCGCATCCTCGACGAGCTGCGTCGGAAGCTGGGCGATCCGTCGCGGCCGCAGGAGGAACTGGACTACTTCGAGCGTCTTCTCCGTCGCAACTAGGCGCCCGGCGCCGCGATCGGTCCCGTTACCACATGTCCAGCTTCTTCGTCGTCGTCGCGATCGGTATCGTCGGGATCGTCCTCGTCATGGGACTCGTGAACATGATGCGCGGCGGCAGCCCGGAACGGTCGCAGAAGCTGATGCGGGCCCGCGTCCTGCTGCAGTTCGTCGCGCTCGTGGTGATCATGGTCGTGGTCTGGGCGAAGTCGGGCTAAGCCGTCTCTGGCAGCGTGCCCGACGCGCGGCGGACAGGCTGTGACGATGGTCGCTCTGAACCGAATCTACACCCGCGCCGGCGATGGCGGCCGCACGCAGCTCGCCGACGGCGAGCGCCGGCCGAAACACGACCTGCGGATCGAGACCTTCGGCACCGTCGACGAGCTGAACGCCACGATCGGCCTCGTGCGGCTTCACGTCGAAGAGGACGCCGATGCGGACGCGGTGCTGGGCCGCATCCAGAACGACCTCTTCGACCTCGGGGCCGATCTCGCAACCCCGGCCCCGGCGACGCCTCCAGAGCGCGAGCAGCTCCGCGTCGTGGCGTCCCAGGTGGATCGGCTCGAGCGCGAGATCGACGCCATGAACGCGTCGCTCGCGCCGCTCAAGTCCTTCGTCCTTCCCGGCGGGACGGCGGCATCCTGCTATCTGCACCTCGCCCGCACCGTCTGTCGTCGCGCCGAACGGCTGGCCGTGGCGCTGGCCGACAAGCCGGAGGAACGCCTCTCCCCCGTCGTCGTGGCGTACCTGAATCGCCTGTCCGATCTCCTGTTCGTGGCGGCCCGCCACCTGAACGAGCGCGGCGCGCGGGACGTGCTCTGGGTGCCGGGGCAGAACCGCTGAGGCGGCGGCCGAAACCGCTCGCTCTCCGAGCCGTGACCCGCGAAAACAACGCGCGCTCCGGACGGCTCATCGAGGCCGGCGGAGGCTGGAGCAGCCACGGTCATACCACCGCGACGAGCGCCACCCTGTCTTATGAGACAGGAGACATCGACGGCTGACCTGGCGGGGGGAGCGCTGCGGCTGCGGCTGAAGAGACGCGGACGGAGGCGGGTCGTGAAAGGCCGCTCAGGCGAAACCGTCTCACCATGGGCATCGTGAACCAAGGCCCGGAGCGTTGCCAAAGCGTCGACGCGACTTTACCGTCCGACTCCTCCATGCTTTGAGGCCGACACGCCTCTGACACCACCGGCGACGCGGGAGAACGCGTCCGCCTTCGAGGGACGCTCTTCGATGAAGGTCATCGTGCCCGTGAAGCGGGTGGTCGACTACAACGTGAAGATCCGCGTGAAGCCCGACGGCTCCGGCGTCGAGCTCTCGAACGTCAAGATGTCGATGAATCCCTTCGACGAGATCGCCGTCGAGGAGGCGATCCGCCTGAGGGAGAAGGGCAAGGTCACGGAGATCGTCGCCGTCTCGATCGGCCCGCAGCAGGCGCAGGAGACGATCCGCACAGCGCTCGCCATGGGGGCGGACCGCGGCATCCTGGTGAAGGTCGATGGCCTCGTCGAGCCGCTCGCGGTCGCGAAGATCCTGGCCGCGATCGCGGCCGAGGAGCAACCCGGCCTCGTCATCCTCGGCAAGCAGGCGATCGACGACGATTGCAACCAGACCGGCCAGATGCTGG
>CAXTKM010000127.1:9070-11828 GCA_964244795.1 uncultured Enterovirga sp. | reverse complement strand
GTGATCGTGCTCCTGGCGATGGGCGGCGTGATCACCGAGGGCGAGGCCCTGGCCTGGGCCGCGCGCGGCGACCTCCCGGACGCCCTCGAGACCGCGATCGGCAGCATCCCCGAGGACGCCCGCTTCGCGGCCCGCATGCTGCTGTCGTCGGCTACGACCTACGAGCGCGACCATCCGCTCGTCGCGGCGCTCGGCACGATGCTGGGCTACGGCTCGGCCGCGCTCGACGATCTCTGGCGGATGGGCGCAAGCCTGTAGCCCACGTGTCGCGACGCGAGCGGCCGGCGATCGCCGAGCACGGTGCGCGCTCGGCCGTCCGCCCGACCGCTTCGCGCCCGGCCCGATCGCCAAGCGGTCGGCCCGATCGCCAAGCGGTCGCCCCGATACCGCGGCGGAGGTCGTGCGCACGGATCGAGGCGCTTCCCCGCCCGGCCTGAACGGCGGTCGATCGCGCAAAGAAAAAGGCGGCCGAAGCCGCCTTATGAGGTTGGTGATACCAGCGCCGCGCGAGCGGACCTGACAACCTCGCCGCTTGCCATAGCACAGCCGCGCACCGCCCGTCACCTCCGCTCTTCGCACCGGCCGAGAGGTCCTTCCGCCCCGCATCGTCGGGGCTTTCTCACGTCGGAGACCACCGATGGACCGCATCATCCTCATCCAGCGCGCGCTCGCCGCTCTCGGACTCGAGATCGGGCAGGGGATGTGGCGCGAGCGGGCGTTCGACGGCGTTCCGGGCCCTGTCTTCGACACGGCGGTCCGGCGCTTCCAGGCGCTCCGGGGCCTCGCGGTCGACGGGATCGTCGGCCCTCTCACGGAGGCCGCGCTCTTCGGCCTTCCTCGGCCGTCGCCCGCGACATCCGTCGTGTCGAGGTCGGGAGCCCTGCCGCCGGCCTGGATGCCGATGGCGCCGATGAAAGGGATCGTCGTCCACTGGACGGCCGGGGCCAGCCGGGCGTCCGAGCATGACCGGCTCTTCTACCACCTGCTGATCGACGGCGACGGCGGCCTCGTCCGGGGCGTCCCGACGATCGACCGCAACGCCGCGCCGCTCCGGCCCGGCTACGCCGCGCATACGCTCGGAAACAACACCGGCTGGATCGGCGTGAGCCTCTGCTGCATGGGCGGCGCGACGCTCGTCGGAGACACCTTGGCCGCCGGGCGGTGGCCGATGACCCGGACGCAGTGGGACGCGTTGCCGGCCGTGCTGGCCGAGCTCTGCCGGCGCTACCGCATCGCGGTCGGCCCGAGGACGGTGCTGAGCCATGCCGAGGTGCAGGGGACGCTCGGGATCGCGCAGCGCGGCAAATGGGACATCGCCCGCCTGCCCTTCGAGCCGGCCGTCAGGGGCGCCGTGGCCTGCGGCGACGTCTTCCGGTCGCGCGCGGCCGCGCTCCTCCGGGCCGAGGCGGCCTGAGCCTCTCATCGCCCTCTCACCCCAGGTCAATATCGCGTTCACAAGAGGAGATCATCCATGCCCAACACCGAACAGCTCATCTCCATGCTGCGCCAGCTCCTGCTCGTCCTCGGCGGCGGGCTCGTGGCCCGGGGCTACCTCGACGACCAGACCTCGAACGGCATCGCGGGCGCTCTCGCGATCCTGATCGGGTCCGCCTGGGCGCTCTACACGCGCCGGAACGCCGGGCTCGTGACCGCGGCCGCGGCCGTGGCGGATGTCGACAGGATCGTCGCCTCGGGGGTCCTCGCCGATGCGGTGCCGAGCACGAAGGTCGTCGGCCGGGAGGGGGCGTGAGTCATGACGGCATCCGGCTTGGGCCTTCCGCTCGGCGCCGCGCTCGCCGGCGATCCTGGCCTTCACGCGCTCGTCGAGCGCGAGATCCGGTACGGCCAGACGCGCTGGGCCGAGATCTGGCTCGCATGCGTGATGACGGTCTACGGCGCCGTCTTGCTCTTCGCGGGCGACACGTTCGGGCTGCCGTCCTACCGGGTCGTCCGCGCCTTCATGGGGGAGGATACGGCGGGCGCGGCGGCGGTCGGGGTCGGGGCGGCCCGGCTCGCCGCACTCTGGTACAACGGCCGCCATCGCCGCTCGCCGCTCGTCCGCATCGTCGGCTGCGCGGGCGGGTTCCTGTTCTACACGGCGCTCACGATCGGGTTCGCGCTGTCGGGGCCGCCGCTCTCCACCGGCCTGATCTACGGCGTGCTGGCCGCGGCCGAGCTGCATTCGTCGAGCCGGTCCGCGCGCGACGCCGTCGCCTCCGACAGCCTCGGGTTCCGGCGACGGAGGCGCGCCCGTGACGAGCCTGCTCCCTGACCTCGAGGGCTGGATCAAGGCCGCGGGCGCCGTGGTGGCCGTCCTGATGGCTATCCTGGTCCCGATCCGAAGCTGGATCGTCGAGGATCGGCGCTATCGCGCCCAGACGCTCGACGCCCTCGCGGCCGCGTCGCGCAACACGGTCGCGGGCCTCGCGATGCCGACCTCCGCGCTCGCCGACACGCTCGCGCTTTCCCGGCTCGCGGAAAGCCTGGACCGCGTGGCCGGCGCTCTGGAGCGGCTGCTCGCGTCCGAGGACGAGCGCGACCGCGACCGGCTGACGCGGGCGCTGGAGCGCTTCCTCGACCTGGATCGGCGGGACGCGTGCTAGCGAACCCGCCACCCCGTCGGCCACAGCCCGTATTGCTCGGCGAGAACGACGCAGAGCACGACCGCGAGCGTCCCGGCGGCCAGCGTGACCGCGTCGGTGGCCACGAACGCCACCCAGGCCAGGCAGGCCGCCCCGAGCACCGCGGGCAGCAGCAC
>CAXTKM010000127.1:0-9060 GCA_964244795.1 uncultured Enterovirga sp. | reverse complement strand
GACCCCGCCGACGGGCACGCCGCCGTCACGGCCTGGCGATAAACCTTGTCCATCACGTCGCCTCCGGCTGTCCGCCCGGAATAGCCGGATTGCCCCGTTCACCGCCAGTTCAGGGCTGACGGCGGATCCTGCACCCATGCGCGCTCCCGGCCGACCGCTCGAACTGAGGCGCGCCGCGCTGGTCGGCGCGATCCTCCTCGCGAGCCTGCCCGCGAGGGCCGCCGACTGCCTGTCCTCCGGCGACATGTCCGACGCGGTCGCGAGCCGGAAGGTCGTGGCCCCGGGGGAGGCCATCGCGCTCGTGCGCCGAGCCGTCCCCAAGGCCGACATCCTGAGGGCATCGCTGTGCCGGGAGCCCGACACCCTCGTCTACCGCATCACCGCTCTCCGGCGCGATGGCCGCCTCATCCGGGTGACGGTGGACGCGCCTTCGGGCAAGGTGAAGACCATCCGCTGAGAACGAGACCCGACCGGTGCGCCTGCTGCTCGTCGAAGACGATCGAGACCTGAACCGCCAGATCGCCGGCGCGCTCGCGGGCGCGGGCTACGCCGTCGACAAGGCCTTCGACGGCGAGGACGGGCAGTATCTCGGCGAGACGGAGCCCTACGACGCGGTGGTCCTCGACCTCGGCCTGCCGGTGATCGACGGCGTCGCGGTCCTGACCCACTGGCGCCGGATGGACCGGAAGATGCCGGTGCTGATCCTCACGGCCCGCGACGGCTGGAGCGACAAGGTCCGCGGGTTCGACGCGGGTGCCGACGACTACCTGACGAAGCCCTTCCACATGGAGGAGCTCCTCGCCCGGATCAGGGCCCTTCTCCGGCGCGCCACAGGACACGCCTCGAGCGAGCTCGTGGCGGGCGAGGTGCGCCTCGACACGCGGTCCGGCCGCGTCACCGCCTCGGGCCAGGCCGTGAAGCTGACCTCGCACGAGTACCGGCTGCTGTCGTACCTGATGCACCATGCCGGCCGCATCGTGTCGCGCGGCGAGCTCACCGAGCATCTCTACGACCAGGATTTCGATCGCGATTCGAACACGATCGAGGTCTTCGTCGGCCGGCTCCGCAAGAAGCTCGGGGTCGACCTGATTCAGACCGTCCGTGGCCTGGGCTACCTGATCGACTCGGTCGATGCGAAGGCCGGCGCGTCCGGCTGAGATCGCGACCCATGCGGATCCTGGCCGGCAGGCCGATCGCCGTCCGGCTCGCGGTGTCGTCCCTGTTCTGGAGCTGCCTCGTCCTCCTGGTCGCGGGCGTGATCCTGTCGGCTCTCTACCGCCGGTCGACCGAACGGTCCTTCGACGACCTCCTCCTCGTCTACGCGAACGACCTCGCGGCCGAGCTCGCGACCACGGCCGACGGTGAGCGGCGCGAGATCGGCAGCCTTGGGGACCCTCGGTTCGAGATCCCGCTGTCTGGCTGGTACTGGCAGGTCGGGCATGTCGAGGCGACGGGCCGCGACCTGAAGTCCTCGCGCTCGCTCCTCGGCAACGCGCTTCCCGCGCTGGTGCCGGCGCTGGCGGACCGCGCGTTCGGGGACACCCGGAAGCGGAACGAGACCGGCCCGGAGAACCGCCTGCTCCGGATCGTCGAGCGGGACATCGACCTCGGCGAGGACGGGCGCTACGTCGTCCGGGTGGCCGGGCCGGCGGACGAGGTCGCGGCATCCGTGCAGGGCTTCGTCCTCGCGCTCGTCGTGACCTTCCTTCTGCTCGGGCTCGGGCTCGGCGTCTCGACGCTGCTCCAGATCCGCTTCGGGCTCCGGCCCTTGAGCGATCTCCGCGGCGCGGTGTCCGCGGTCCGCCGGGGGCGGGCGGAACGGATCCCCGGCGCCTATCCGGCCGACGTCGCGCCGCTCGCCGAGGAGTTGAACCTCCTTCTCGACGCGAACCGCGAGATCCTGGAGCGGGCCCGCACGCAGGTCGGCAACCTCGCCCACGCGTTGAAGACGCCGCTCAGCGTCATCGTCAACGAGGCAGACGGCCAGGAGGGCGAGATGTCGGCGCGGGTGCGCGAGCAGGCCATCCTGATGCGCGATCAGGTCGACTATTATCTCCGGCGCGCCCGGACCGCGGCCCTCGCCGGCACCCTGGGCTCCCTCACGGACGTGAAGCCCGTCCTGGACGGGCTCGCCCGCACCTTCGGAAAGATCTACGGCGACCGGGGTCTCGCGGTGACGGTGACCGTGCAGGAGGGCGCCCGCTTCCGGGGCGAGCGCCAGGACCTCGAGGAGCTGGCCGGCAACCTGATCGACAACGCCTGCAAATGGGCCGACCGCGAGGTCAGGGTGTCCGTCGGGCGCGTCAGCGAGCGTGACCGCACGCTCATCCATCTCACGGTCGAGGACGACGGGCCGGGTCTCCCGGCCGCGGCCCGGGCCGAGGCCCTGAAGCGTGGCCGGCGCCTCGACGAGACGAAGCCGGGATCCGGCCTCGGCCTGTCGATCGTGGCCGATCTCGCGGATCATTACGGCGGGCATCTCGAGCTCGGCGGATCGGAGCTCGGGGGCGCTCGGGCGGATCTGACCCTTCCTGGCGATTTCACGGCCTGATCGGCGCCGTCCGCTGTGGCCACGTGCCGCTTTCGGCGGTGCCGTCCGGCATTGTATGTCGGGGCATGCTCCTCTGGATTTCCCTGGCGCTCATGACGGGAGCGGCCGTGCTGTCGGTGCTCTGGCCGCTCTCGCGGGCGTCCGCCGCCTCGGAGCCGGACAGCGACGTGCCGTTCTACAAGGCGCAGCTCGCCGAGATCGATCGCGACCGCGAGCGTGGCCTCCTCGACGCGCCCGAGGCCGAGGCGGCCCGGGTCGAGTCCGGCCGCCGCCTGCTCCGGGCCGCGGGCGCGGTGGCGGCCCCGATGGACGCGACCTCCGAGCCGGCGCTGCGCCGCCGCCGGGCCGCCTCCGCCCTCTCCCTCTCCGTCGTGCCGATCGTCGGGCTGGCGCTCTATGGCGGCCTCGGCTCGCCAGAGCTGACGGGCCGTCGGGCGGTCGAGCCGCCGGCCTCGACGTCGAGCGAGACTGCACCCTCCGGGCTCGCGTCCGCGCTCGCCCGGGTCGAGGATCACCTCGCCGCGAACCCGAACGACGTGCGCGGCTGGGACGTGATCGCGCCGATCTACCTTCGGACCGGACGCTTTGACGACGCGGCGCGCGCTTTCGGGCAGGCCCGGCGTCTCGGCGGCGACACGGCGGAGCGGCTGCTGGGGGAGGGGGAAGCCCTCGTCAGCGCGGCTGGAGGGACGGTAGACGCGCCGGCCCGAGAGCTGTTCCGGCGCGTGATCGAACGCGATCCCGCGTCGCCGCCGGCCCGCTACTACCTCGCGCTCGGCGCCGAGCAGGCCGGCGACCGCGAGGGGGCCAGCGCGGGCTATCGGGCGCTGCTCGCGGCGTCGAAGCCCGATGCGGCCTGGGTTCCGCTGGTCCGGACGCGGCTCGCGCGGCTGGGAGGCGGCCCTGCGGTCGCGACCCTTCCCGACGGCGCCGTCACGCCCGAGATCGCCGCGATGGTCAGCGGCCTCGACACGAGGCTCGCCCGGGGCGGCGGCAGCGAGGCGGAATGGTCGCGGCTGATCCGCTCCTTCGCGGTGCTCGGCCGGCGCGACGACGCACGCGATCGGCTCGGCCGGGCCAGGACCGCACTGGCCGGCGATCCCGAGGCCGCGCCGCGGCTCGACACCCTGGCCGAGGAGCTCGGTCTCGGTGCGGTCGGCGCCTCGAGATGACGTTCGGGCGATCGGGCGCGCGCCGGCACGCTTTGGCGGTGGCCATGATGCTGGCCGCGTCGACCGCGCCTGTTTCCGCCGTCCAGCCTGACGAGGTGATGCCGGACCGCGCCCTCGAGGCGCGGGCCCGGGCGATCTCGAGCGAGGTCCGCTGCCTCGTCTGCCAGAACCAGTCCATCGACGATTCCGACGCGCCGCTCGCCCGCGATCTGCGGCTCCTCGTCCGGGACCGTCTCCGAGCCGGCGACGACGACGGCTCGGTGAAGGCGTTCATCGTGAGCCGCTACGGCTCGTTCGTGCTGCTGCGTCCGCCCTTCGAGGCGCAGACGCTCGTGCTGTGGTTCGGTCCGCCGCTGATCCTCGGGGCCGCGATCGGAGGGCTGATCCTGTCCAGGACCCGCCGTGCCGCCGCCCCGTCGCCGAAGCTGACGGAGGACGAGGAGGCCCGCTTGCGCGACGTCCTCGGGACCGGGCGCGGCTGACCGGCCTCAGGCCGCCTCGGCCGTTGCCGCGGCCTTCGAGGCCAGGAGGAGATCGATCGCGGCGGCCGGGATCGGTCGCGAGAAGAGATAGCCCTGGAGCTGGTGGCAGCCGAGCGCCTGCAGGAAGCGGTGCTGCTCCGTCGTCTCGACGCCTTCGGCCGTGACCGTGAGGCCGAGCGCCCGGCCAAGATGGACCATCGAGTGCACGAGGATCGCCGATTCGCCCGTGGCCTCCATGCTTTCCAGGAACGAGCGGTCGATCTTGATCGTGTCGAAGGCGAAGCGCCGCAGGTAGATCAGGCTGGAATAGCCGGTCCCGAAATCGTCCAGTGCGAGATGCACGCCGAGCGCCCGCAGCTCCATCATCGCGCTCTCGGCCGCGTCCGCGTCCTCGACCACGACGCCCTCCGTCAGCTCGAGCTCGAGGAGGGCCGGGTCGAAACCTGTCTCTTCCAGGAGCCGAACCACGTTCGGGACGAAGTCGCGCTGGCGGAACTGGATCGGCGAGACATTCACGGCGATCCGGATGCCGGGCCAGCGCTTCCCGTCCTCGCAGGCCCGCCGCAGCACCCAATCGCCGAGCGGGATCACGAGGCCGCGCTCCTCCGCGATCGGGATGAACTCCGCCGGTGGGATCAGGCCGCGCGTCGGGTGCGGCCAGCGCACCAGCGCCTCCAGGCCGACGATCGTCTCGCCGTCGGAGGCGTAGAGCGGCTGGTAGTGGAGGACGAGCTGGTGCTCGTCGATCGCCTGCCGCAGGTCCTCTTCGACCATCCGGCGCATCCGGATCGTCTCGTCCATCCGGGCCTCGAAGAACACGAAGCGGTTCCGGCCCGCGCCCTTCGCCTGGTAGAGCGCGGTATCGGCGAGACCCATCAGGACCTCCCGGTTCGTTCCGTGCGCCGGCGCGAGCGCGATCCCGATCGAGGCCCCAATGATGACCTGGGAATGCGCGAGCGCGAAGGGCTCCGCCAGCGCGGTCAGGATCCGCCGGGCGAGACCTTCGGCGTCGTCGGGCGAGGTGACGGCCGTCTGGATGATCGCGAACTCGTCCCCGCCGAACCGGGCGATCGTGTCGTCGGCCCGGACGAGGCCTCGCAGCCGCCGGCCGACGAGCTGGATCAGATCGTCCCCGGCCTGATGGCCGTAGGTGTCGTTCACGTCCTTGAAGCGGTCGAGATCGATGAACAGCACCGCGACCCCGGTCCGTCCCCGCGACAGCTCGGCGAGATCCCGGTCGAGCCGCTCCGCGAAGAGGAGGCGGTTCGCGAGACCGGACAGCGGGTCGCGGCCGATCAGGTTTCGCGAGCGCGCGTCGGTCGCCACGAGGTCGCGCGCGAGCCAGCGGATGTAGGCGGCCACGAGGCCGAACAGGACCACCGCAACCCCGAACCCGAAGAGGCACAGCGGCACGAGCCGTTGCCGCATGAGGTCGCCGGGCCGGCTCGGCTCCCAGACGAGATAGGCCGCGATGTCGCCCTTCGGCGACAGCACGGGGAGGGACGCTGCCGCGTCGGGTCCCGGTCGGGACGCGATCGCGAGATGGGTCAGGTCGTGGAACGCCGCGATGTTCCGGAGCGCGGCCGTGTCGAGGTATTTCTGTGCCGCGACCACGGCGATCCGGCTGGCCTTGGCTCCGGGGCTGGCCGGGAGTTCGACCGGCACGGCGAGCGCCGCGTAGATCTCCTGCCCGTCGTGGAGCCACCGGGCCTCGACGTGATGCCGCGTTGTCCAGAGCGGAGCGGCGTCGGGGCGATCCTCGGCCGCGGAGGGCGGGGCGAGCGCCGCCTGCACGGCGCTTTCCATGAGGCGGCGCATCCTGAACACGGCTCCGCCGTGGGCCGGCGCCGCATCGAACATGCCTCCGAGGAGCGTCCAATCGGGAGAGATCAGGATCACGCTGTCGAAGTCCCGGATCGAGAGCGCCTGCTGGTCGAAGCGGGATCGGTCGCTGCTGTCGGCCGCGGATGCCATCCCGCGCAGCAGATCCGGCGTGAGCAGGAAATCGAGGATCCGGCTCCGGAGCGTGCCGAGGTGCTGGTCGAGCGCGGCCGAGATCTGGGCCCGCTCCCTGTCCACCGCGATCTCGTTCACGGTGTCGCTGGTCCAGAGGATGGTCGAGAACACGATCCAGAGCGTCGCCGCGAACAGCAGTCCCATCGGCCAGAGGAGGCGGGAGAGCCGGACGCCATGCTGGCGCCCGATGCTGAGACTCTGGCTTGACATCGATCCGACCGGATGAGGTACCAGGAGTCTCGCAGCGAGGGGTTTAGAAGCCGTTTCGGCTTTTCACCACGCCCGGAGCGGGCTTCCCGTAGGGCGGGCGAGGGATCGCCATGTGGGCGGCCCGCAACGCGGTCGACCAGCGCTCGCGCAGGTCGTGGAAATAGGGCTCGCCGACCTCGATCCGGTGCACGAGCTCGGGCTCGACCTCGCCTCGCCGGACCACGACGATGTCGATCGGCAGACCGACGCTGAGGTTCGACCGCATCGTCGAATCCATCGACACGAGGGTGATCTTGAGGGCGTCGTAGAGGTCGGTTCCGTGCGAGATCGCGCGGTCGAGCACGGGCTTGCCGTACTTGTACTCGCCGATCTGCAGGTAAGGCGCATCCTGGCTGCACTCGATGAAGTTGCCGGCCGAATAGATCATGTAGAGCCGCATCGGGCCGCCCGCGATCTGGCCGCCGAACAGGAACGAGCAGTCGAAGCGGACCTCCGCCTCCTCGAAGGCCGGGCCGTCGATGCTGCGCACCCGGCGGATCGCGCGCCCGATGAGCTGCGCCGCCCGGAACAGGGTCGGGGCCGCGAGGATCGTCTCGACCTCGCCCGTGTCGGGGTTCTCGACGCCTTCCGTCAGCAGGCTGACGACGGCCTGAGATACGGACAGGTTGCCGGCGGTCGACAGGACCAGGACGCGCTCTCCCGGATTCCGGAACATGTGGAGCTTGCGGTAGGTCGAGATGTTGTCGAGCCCGGCATTCGTGCGGGTGTCGGCGATCATCACGAGCCCGGCCTGGACCAGGACGGCGGCGCAGTAGGTCATCGCGATCTCCCGCTGGCGCCCGACCGAGCGGGTCCCGCGCCCTCAGCCGCGATGGGGGTTGTCGGCCGGTGCCGGCTCGACCCGCAGGTGAACCGCGAGGCTCTCGGTCCCGCCGCCCCGGCGGGCGCCCCGGACGGGGGCCGCGCCCAGGTAGTCGAGACCGAGCGCCACCCGGACATGGGCGTCCGTGACGGAGATCCCGTTCGTCGGGTCGAACCCGATCCAGCCGAGATTCGGCACCTTGGCTTCGGCCCAGGCATGGCCCGCCTCCTGCTCGACGACGCCGTCCGCCCGATGGAAGTAGCCGGACACGTAGCGGGAGGGAATGTCGAGATGGCGCGCGGCCGCGACAAAGATGTGCGTGAGATCCTGGCAGACGCCCCGCTTCAGCGCGAAGGCCTCGGACGCGCTCGTCCCGCTGTCGGTCGGGGCGACATCGAACCGGATCGTCTCGTTGATCGCCTGGAGGAGGCGGTGCAGCGTGGCGAGCGTGTCCCCGTCGCCCCCCGAGGCCACGCTCTCGGCGAAGTCCCGAAGCCCATCGTCTGGTGCGGTCAGCGCCGTGTCGCGGAGGAAGTAGGCGTCCGGGACACGCTCGACCGTCTGCCGGACGAACCCGGCGGTGTCGGTCATGACGACCTCACCCTCGACCACGAGCCGGAGCTCCGACACAGCGTCGTCGGGTGCGAAGATGTGGACGACGTTCCCGAAACCGTCGCTTCCGCAGGTCAGCCGGCCCTCGACGCTGGGCTCGATGCGCCACCGCGCCACGTGCTGGCCCTCGTGGTCCTGGGGCGTGAGCCGCAGGACCTGCATGATCCCGCGCGCCGGCTCCTGATACGTGTATCGCGTCTCGTGGAGGATCCTGAGCCTCATCGATCGACCGAATGCCGGGTCACGCGAGGTACTGATCGGCGATGGCCGCCCCGAGCCGGTTGTTCTCCTCGATGAAGGCGTCCACGAAGGCGTGCAGCCCGCCCTCGAAGATGCCCTCGATCCGGGCTTCGGACAGGCGCGCCATCATGCCGGACGCGATGCGCTGACTCGGGCCGCGGCGGCCATAGGCGTTGGCGATCAGGTCGAGATGGCGGGCGATGATCTCGTAGCAATTCGCGAAGGAGCGCGGCATCTGCCGGTTCAGGATCAGGAGGTCCGCGACGAGCCACGGCTTCACGCTCTGCCGGTAGACCCAGTGGTAGGCCGTCAGCGCCGAGACCTCCCGCAGGATCGTGGTCCATTGGAAGTAGTCGAGGCCGCCTCCGACACCCTCGCTGTCCGGCAGGAGGAGCCGGTACTTCACGTCGAGGATCCGGGCCGTGTTGTCGGCCCGCTCGATCGCGCTGCCGAGGCGCGTGAACCAGAAGGCGTCGTTCCTGAGC
Organism: uncultured Enterovirga sp.; assembly: GCA_964244795.1. Classification (GTDB taxonomy): domain Bacteria; phylum Pseudomonadota; class Alphaproteobacteria; order Rhizobiales; family Beijerinckiaceae; genus Enterovirga. Next base: position 430 of record CAXTKM010000127.1, on the reverse strand, counting down.
ATCGTCCGGTAGGCCGAGCCGTCGAAGGCGAGCACCACCTTCTTCACCCAATCGAGGAAGCGCGCGAACTCCTCGCGGCTCATCCCGTTGTCGAAGCTCTTCAGCTCGAGCCAGGCGCCGTTCAGTGATTCCCACATCTCCATGGTGAGCGCGGTCCGGACCGACCGTGCGTTCTCGCGGGCGATCTGGAGGCAGCTCCGGATCGACGAGGGGTTGACCGGGCTGAACGCCAGGAAGTCCCGAACGGTGTCCTCGTTCGCGCTCGAGTAGTGGCTGCGGAACACGTCCAGGCTCGCCGCCGATGCGACCGCGCTCTCCCACTCGTTCGTCTCGCCGAGATAGCTCTGCGGAAGCGAGGCGAGCCGGACGGTCGCGTCGAGCGTGCGGGCGATGAAATCCGCCCGCTCCACGTAGCGGGCGACCCAGAAGA
>CAXTKM010000126.1:0-11950 GCA_964244795.1 uncultured Enterovirga sp. | reverse complement strand
GACGAAGAGGCGCGCCACCTCTCCGACCCGCCGGATGTTCTCCACGCGATCCGCATCGGTGAAGCCGAGATCCCGGTTCAGGCGTCGACGGACGTTGTCGCCGTCCAGGAGGTACGTGAGCCGGCCGGCTGCGTGGAGCCGCCGCTCCACGAGGTCGGCGATCGTGGATTTTCCCGATCCCGAGAGGCCCGTGAACCAGACGATCGCGGGCTTCTGGTCCAGGAGGTGGCCTCTCGCCTGCTGGTCGACCGTGACCTTCTGTTCGTGGATGTTCGCGGCCCGCATGAGCTCGAAATCGATCATGCCGGCCCCGACCGTCGCGTTCGTGAACCGGTCGATGAGGATGAACGACCCCATGGTCCGGTTCTCCCGGTACGGATCGAACGCGACCGGCTGGCCGGTCGACAGGTTGCAGACGGCGGTCTCGTTGCAGGCGAGGGCATCCGCGGTCATGCGTCCCCCCGTGTCGATGTCCACCTTGTGCCGGATCGTCGTCACGGTCGCGCGCACATGGCGTCCCCCGATCCGCATGAGATAGGTCCGGCCGGCGAGAAGGGGTTCGTCGCCCATCCACAGCACATGCGCGGCGAACTGGTCGGCCCAGGAGGGCTGTGCTCCGGGACGCCCGAAGACATCGCCGCGCGCGATGTCGACATCGTCCGCGATCGTGACCGTCACGGCCTCGCCCGGGGCCGCTTCGGCGAGATCGCCGTCCGGCCCGATGATGCGGACGACATGGCTCACGACGCTCGAGCCCGCGACGGCGACGATCTCGCCCGGACGCAGCGTTCCGGACGCGATGGTCCCCGCATACCCGCGAAACGTCGGGTCGGGGCGGTTGACCCACTGCACGGGCAGGCGAAGCGGGCCGAGCCGGCGCGCGTCGTCGACCCGGACGGTTTCCAGGTGGTCGAGGAGGGTCGCTCCCGCGAACCAGGGCGTCCGCGCGCTTCGCTCCGTGACGTTGTCGCCATACCGTGCCGAGAGCGGGATCGGCGTGACCGCGTCGAACGCCAGCCGCGCCGAGAAGCTTCGGAAATCCGCGACGATGCGATCGAACGCCTCCTGCTCGTAGCCGACGAGGTCGATCTTGTTCACGGCCAGCACGATCGACCGGATGCCGAGAAGGGAGCAGATGCCCGCATGACGCCTCGTCTGCGGAAGCAAGCCGAGACGGGCATCGACCAGGATGACGGCGAGGTCGCAGTTCGAGGCGCCCGTCGCCATGTTGCGCGTGTACTGCTCGTGCCCTGGCGTATCGGCCACGATGAACGAGCGGCGGGGCGTGCCGAAGGAGCGGTACGCGACATCGATCGTGATGCCCTGCTGGCGCTCGTCCTCCAGCCCGTCGACCAGAAGGGCGAAATCCAGATCCTCCCCCGCCGTGCCGAACCGGCGCGAATCGCGTTCGAGCGCGACGAGGTGATCATCCGGGATCTGCGCGGTCTCGTAGAACAGCCGGCCGATCAGGGTCGACTTCCCGTCGTCGACCGATCCGCAGGTCAGGAACCGGAGGACGTCCCGGTCGTGGCTCCTCAGGATCTCGGCGACGCGATCCGTCGGCGGCGGCGCATCCCGGAGCAACGCCTCCGAGTACGGGACCGTCCCCATCAGAAGTAGCCGTCCCGCTTCTTGCGTTCCATGGAGGCGGTCTCGTCGGCGTCGATCAGCCGGCCCTGCCGCTCCGAGCTCCTGACGGCGAGCATCTCCTCGACGACGGCCGCGACGGTGGCGGCCCTCGACTCCACGGCGCCGCTCAGCGGGTAGCAGCCGAGCGACCGGAACCGGACGGAGCGGACCTCCGGCACCTCCCCCGGCTCCATCGGCAGGCGCTCGTCGTCGACCATGATGAGCGCGCCGCTCCGGCGCACGACCGGACGCTGAGCCGCGAGATAGAGCGGCACGACGGGGATCCGTTCTGCGGCCGTGTAGAGCCAGACGTCGAGCTCGGTCCAGTTCGAGAGCGGGAAGACCCGCATCGACTCGCCCGGCCGGACGCGGGTGTTGTACAGGTGCCAGAGCTCGGGGCGCTGTCGGCGCGGGTCCCAGGCCTGATGCCCGTTGCGGAAGGAGAACACCCGCTCCTTCGCGCGGCTCTTCTCCTCGTCGCGCCGCGCCCCCCCGAAGGCCGCGTCGAACCCATGCGCCGCCAGCGCCTGCTTCAACGCCTCGGTCTTCATGACCCGCGTATGCAGGGAGGAGCCCGAGGCCATCGGCGAAATCCCCCGCGCCGCTCCGTCCGCATTGGTATGGACGATCAGGTCCAGCCCGAGATCCGCGACCAGCCGGTCCCGAAACGCGATCATCTCGCGGAATTTCCACGTCGTATCGACATGGAGGAGCGGGAACGGCGGCCGTCCCGGGTGGAAGGCCTTCATGGCGAGATGCACCATGACGCCGGAATCCTTGCCGATCGAGTAGAGCATCACGGGATTGCGGAACTCCGCCGCGACCTCCCGGATGATGTGGATCGACTCGGCCTCGAGATCGCGAAGCCGACGCGGGAGGCCTCTCCCGTCCCCTGTCGGACCGGCATGGGCCGGCATCTCCTCGTGAGGCATAGGTCTCGACACCGGAACCTGGATCGATCGATGATCCGTTCGCGTTCCTCGTTACGAAACGCGAACCGACAAGGGCCGTACCAACTTAGACTCGCACCCTCGGCATCGCCAATCCGGCCGCGTCCGACGCGAACCCACTCACCTCACCGGGATCCGCGGTTGCCTGCGCGGATCCCGCGGATCAAAGGCGGGCCGCCATGGTCCGAACGTGGGATCGTGCTCCGTGTAGCGGCTGCACGGCATCAAGGAGCGAGTGCCGCGCCGTCCCTGCCGAAGCGGTGTTTCGGGTTGGGCGTTGCTCCAGTCCGGATGGCGTGTGACCGTTCAAGAACCGAGCCGTTTCGTTGTTGATCCGAAATCCGGACAGGCGGAGGCGAGGATGCCCAAGGGTTGGAGGCAGGACGCAGTGAAGCACCCGGTCACGCCGGACGGGCGGTATTTCGTGGTGCGCGGCCGCTTGTGGCGCATGGCCAATCCCGACCTGGCGGAGGCGGAGCGTCGCAAACTGGTCTCGGCGCTCATGTCGGCCCGGCAAGCCGTCGCCGCCGCGAAGCGGGCGCACGCCGAGTCCGACGAGAAGACCGCCCACAGGGCCGTCGATGTCGCAAAGCAGGCGCTCGGCGAACGCGGGCCCGTCTGGTGGATGGACGGGAAAGCCGACCTCAACCGCCACATGGCACGGACGACGGAATACGCCGAGTGGTTCGCGCAGCAGGCAGCTGGTGACGGCGCTTGAGGCTGGGAAACCGCCGACGGAGCGGCGGACGCGACGATCAGGCCCAGCGGATCCAGGCAACGTTCGAACCGCCCCTGCAACTGACATGCGGCCGTACACTTCGCGAAGTGCCGACCTCATCGTCTGTCTTGGTCGATCGTGAACAGCTCCTCGGGCCGTCTCACACCCCGGAGCGCATATCGTCCGACCGACACGAGCTTGCCCGTGACGCGTTCGGCCGACAACGCGAACACCGACGAGGTCAAGACCCGCTGTTCGAGGGAGCGGCACATCGCCTCGATCCGGGCGACCTCGTTCACGGCCGGCCCGATGACGGTGAAATCGAGCCGATCCACCGAGCCGATGTTGCCGTAGAGGACCTCTCCGACATGAAGCGCGATGTGAATGTCGGTCCAGGGCAGATCCGCTGCTCTGCGCCGGGCATTGATTCCGTCGACGTGGCGGAGCGCGGATTCGACCGCGTTGAGCGCCTTCTCGCATGCACCGACCTCGCCGAGCGGGAACATGGCGAGGATGCCGTCGCCGATGAACTTCAGCACCTCGCCGTTCTGCGCGCGGATCGTGCTCACGAGGCACTCGGCATATTCGTTGAGGAAGGCAAGGATCTGGTCGCGGGGAGAGATGTCCACGATGCGGGTGAAGCCCTGCAGATCGCTGTACCAGAGCACGGCTTCGACGGGTTCCGCTCTGCCGCGGATGACGGCGCCTTCCAGCACGCGCCGCGCCGGATCGTCACCGAGGTAGGTCCGGAGCAACGTGCGCCCGGTCCGCACGCTTCGCATCGCCTTGAAGGCCAGCGCGAAAACGCGCGTCAAGCGGCGCAACGCGTCGACTTCGGACCCGTCGAAGCCGCCGGCGCGGTCGGTCTGGTAGGACATCACGAAGCCTGGGATGCGGCCAAGCATCGTGCCGGGTCCGAAATCCACCAGGAGGGCGAGATAATCGCTCATCGCGTCCTGCTGGACGAGCCGGTCGATCAGCTCGAACTCGCCCTCCCGATAATCCTCGCCGACGCGGCGGCGCAGCTCCTTCAAGCCACGGTCGAGAAGCTGATAGAACGGGCTGCCAAGCCAAAGGTCGGGCCGAGCATCGGACTCGGCATGCGTATACTCCTCGCGCTGGATGCCTCTGAGGCGCGACCAACTGATCCCGCTGGCTTCGAGGGTGGGATCGAGCGCCGCCGACCCCGTCGAGACCCGCAGGAGAGGGATCCCCGCCGCGACGAGACGCTCGCAATACAAGCCGAGGAGCGTTGCCTCGTCCTCGAGCGCAAGTCCGGTTCCGACCAGCCAAGCAGTGAACTCTGCTTCCTCCACGGAGGGATGATCTGACAGCGTCGACACGTTCGCTCCGCAGCAGTTTGGGTCAGCCCAGACCGAGGACGTGCTCGTCGACTCTGCGGCACTCCCGCCATATCATTTTCTGGAAGCTCCCGCGCACCGATTCCTCTATACGCTTAAGATTATCGGTCTATTCGACCCGCAGAAGCGTACGAAACAACATTACACGTTAGCACGCGCAAGCGCTGTTGACATGAAGAGAAGGCAAGCAGCGCGAGCCGGTACAAGAGCAGAACCGGTAGGACGATCGCGGTCTAAGCCGTTCGACACCACGGGACGGACATCTGCCCCAAATTTCTTCTTAGAGCCCGTCATTGTACGTCTTTGGCGCTCCCAAGGGGAATCGAACCCCTGTTTTCGCCGTGAGAGGGCGACGTCCTGGACCGCTAGACGATGGGAGCTATCATGCAGTGACGCCCCCCTATAAGGGGCAGGCGCCGCGGCCACAAGACGGGACATGCGATCCGGGCTCCGGCCCATTCCCCTGGCGTTGTCGCCACATCGATATGGACCTTGGGGCAGCGATCCTGTCACCCTGGGAGCGGCCTGCGAACGGGCCGACGTGAGGTCTCCGATGACGGATCAGACCCGTCTTCCCGTGCCGAAACGAGATCGCGTCTACGCGCATTCCCTTCCCGAGGCGGATCGTGCGGGCTGGGAGGATCTCGAGGATCACCTCCGGGCCGTCGGCGAGACGAGCGCGCGCTTCGCGGCGCCGTTCGGCTGGGCCGAGGCGGCGCGGGCCGCCGGGCGCCTGCACGACATCGGCAAGTGCTCCGAGGCGTTCCAGCGCTACATCGCGACGGTGTCCGAGGATTCTGGCGGCCCGCGGGGCCCGGACCACTCCACGGCCGGGGCGCGGGAGGCGGAGAGCCTCTTCGGCCCGCGGCTCGGCCGGATGCTCGCCTTCGTGATCGCGGGACATCACGCCGGCCTCGCGGACGGCGACGGCCTGGTCACGCGCCTCGCGAAGACGCTGGAGCCTTATGCCGACTGGCGGGCGGAGACGGGGCCGCTTCCGGCGCTTGCGAACCTCGCTCCGACCCGGCGGCCCCGTCTCGGCGAGGATGGAGGATTCACGCTCTCGTTCCTGACCAGGATGCTGTTCTCGTGCCTCGTCGATGCGGACCGGCTCGAGACCGCGCGCTTCTACGCCACCGCCAAAGGCCGAGCGCCCGAGAGCGAAGGCGGGACGCCCATCCCGATCCTGCGCGACCGTCTCGCGGCCGCCATGGCTGCGAAGGGCGCGGCGGCCCGCGCCGGCGCCAAGACCGCGACGGCGGTCCGACTGAACGCGATGCGGGCCGACATCCTGCGGCACGCGGCGCAGCGCGCGGCGCTGCCGCCCGGCCTCTTCACGCTGACGGTCCCGACCGGCGGCGGCAAGACGCTGACATCGCTCTCCTTCGCGCTGGAGCACGCCGTCACGCATGGGCTGCGCCGGATCGTCTACGTGATCCCCTTCACGTCGATCATCGAGCAGACGGCGGCGGTGTTTCGCAGCGCGCTGGGCACAGCACCGGACCGGCCGAACGAGGGCGACGTCCTCGAGCATCACGCGACCTTCGACTGGGACGCGGCGCTCCGGGCCGCCCGGGCCGGCGGCGAGGACGGACGGGGCGCGGCACCCGTCGAGCGCCTGCAGCGCGCGACGGAGAACTGGGACGTGGCCATCGTCGTGACGACAGCCGTGCAGTTCTTCGAGAGCCTGTTCGCGAACCGGACGACCCCGTGCCGCAAGCTGCACAACCTCGCAGGCTCCGTGATCGTGCTCGACGAGGCCCAAACTCTGCCGCTGCCGATCCTGCGGCCCTGCCTCGCGGCCCTGGACGAGCTCGGCCGGAACTACGGCGCCTCGGTGGTGATTTGCACCGCGACCCAGCCCGCGTGGCGCAAGATCGACGGCAGGCTCGTCGAGAAGCGCCGCACTCCGGCCGAGCGGAACTTCGGGCTCGACATACCGGCGGAGCGGGAGCTCGCTCCGGACCCGCCCCGGCTGTTCGCGGCATTGACGCGCGTCGAGGTCGATTTCCGGCAGGAGCCGATCGGGGACGAGGTGATCGCGGCGCGGTTCGCCGACCAGCCGCAGATGCTCTGCATCGTGAACAGCCGGCGCCACGCGAAGGCGCTGTTCGACCGGATCTCGGACTACGAGGACGCGATCCACCTCTCGACCTGGATGTGCCCGCGCCACCGGCGTCTCGTGCTGGAGCGGGCGCGCGCCGACCTCAAGGCGGGACAGCCGGTCCGGATCGTCTCGACGTCGCTGATCGAGGCCGGCGTCGATATCGATTTCCCGGAGGTCTGGCGCGCCGCGACCGGGCTCGACAGCCTTCTGCAGGCGGCCGGCCGCTGCAATCGCGAGTTCCGGCTGGACGCCGGCCGGCTCGTGATCTTCGTCCCCGTCGAGGACAAGGCTCCGCACGACCTCCGGCAGGCCTGGGACGCGGGACGCGCGGTCCTGCGCCGCCATCCCGACCCGCAGACGCTGGAGGCGATCGAGGACTATTTCGGCGAGCTGTACCTGAACAAGGGCGAGAGGGCGTTCGACGAATCCCGGCTCGACAAGCAGCCATGGCCGATCCTGCGGAACATCGCCGATCGCGCCGATACGGGCCTCTTCCCGTTCGAGTCGATCGCCAGCGCCTTCAAGGTGATCGAGGACCGGATGGAGCCGGTGATCGTGCCCTGGTCGTCCGGCCCGGAGGACAGGGATGCCGCCGATCTCCTCGCCCGCGTCGCCGCGATGGACGCGCCGTTTCGCGCCGACCTCCGCCGCCTGCAGCAGTACACCGTCTCGATTCCGCAGCGGCAGCGCGACGCCTGGCTCGCCACCGACGTGCTGCGGCCGGTGAACCGGGCGCTTGGGGTCGCGATGCTTCGCTTCGCCGACGACGCCCTCTACGACGCCCGCTCGGGGCTTCGCGTCGGCGAGCCGGACCGTCGCTCGCCCGAGAGCAACGAGATGTGACGGCGGCGCTGGGGTGGATCCTGTCCGGCTCGGACCGGACCCTCGTTCTCAGCCGGCCTTGATGTCCAGCTCCCGCACCAGCCGCTCGTACTTGACCGAGTCCGCCCGCGCGAGCGCGCCGAGCTGCTCGGGCGTGCCGCCGATCGGCTCCATGATGCCCTTCGCGAAAGCCTCGCGCAGCCTCGCATCGGTCAGGGCCTTGCCGATCGCGGCGTTGAGCTGGGCGACGAGATCGGGCGGCATCCCGGGCGGCGCGAAGGCGGCGTACCAGACGTCCAGGACGAGGCCCTTGTAGCCGGCCTCTTCCAGGGTCGGGATGTCGGGAAGCGTCGGGGCCCGCTTGCTGCCGGACTGCCCGATGATCCGGATCGTGCCGGCCTGATGATGCGGGATCAGCGCGGTCGGGCCGAGCAGCCCCGACTTGACGTGGCCGGCCACGAGGTCGTTCACGGCCTGCCCGGCGCCCCGGTACGGGACGTGCTCGAGCCGGATCCCGGCCTCCTTCGCGAGCCATCCGCCGAGGACGTGCTGGTTCGATCCGACGCCAGAGGACGCGAAACCGACGCCGCCATTCGCCTTCGCGAAGGCCACGTATTCCTGCACGCTGCCGACCCCGATCGAGGGATGGACGCCGAGCACCAGGGGCTGGTGGCCGATGTCGATCACCGGCAGCAGCGCCTTCGTGTAGTCGACCGGCAGCCGGAGGACATGCGGGGCGCTGGCCGCGTTGTCGTTCGCGATCAGGATCGTGTAGCCGTCGGGCTCGCCCCGCAGCACCGCGTCCATGCCGATCGTGCCGCCGGCCCCCGTGCGGTTCTCGACGATCACCTGCTGGCCGAGGTTGCGCGACATCACCTCCGCGCATTGGCGGGCGACGAAATCGATCGCCCCGCCGGGCGCGAGCGGCACGACGAATCGGACCGGGCGCTCGGGCCACTTCCCCTGCGCCACCGCACGGATCGACCCGCTCGCCGCGAGAGCGGCAGCCGCGCCGGTCATGAATCCTCGCCTGTCGATCGCTCCCATGACATCCTCCCGCGACGTTCTTCGTGTCGTTGAGGAGACCATGACACAGGCCGTCCGGGCGCGTCAGCCCCGAGGCGCGGAGCGCGTGGCGGTCAGGCAGCCCTGTCGCTGACGCCCGCGAGCGCCGCCTCGATCGCGGCGAGCGCCGCCTCGGCGTTGCCGCCGTCCGGGCCGCCGGCCTGGGCCATGTCCGGCCGGCCGCCCCCGCCGGTCCCGCCGAGCGCGGCCGCACCGGCGCGCACGAGGTCGACGGCGTTGTGGGTCGCGAGCCGGTCCGCCGTGACGCCGACGACGAGGCTCGCGCGCTCCGCCGCGTCGACGGACACGAACGCGACCACGCCCGAGCCGACTCGCTTCTTCGCCTCGTCGACCATGGGCTTCAGGTCCTTCGCCGGGATGCCGCGCAGCACCTTGCCGAGATAGCCGATTCCCGAAACGGTCCGGACCTCGTCGACGCTCCCCTGCGCCCCGAGCGCGACCTGGCGGCGCGCCTCCGAGAGCTCGCGCTCGAGCCGGCGGCGGTCCTCGATCAGGGTCGCGAGGCGCTCCGGGGCCTCGACGACCGAGGCCTTGAGGAGGCCCGCGACGGCGCGCAGCGCGCGGCTCTCGTCGGTGAGGTGGCGGCGCGCCGCCTCGCCGGTCAGCGCCTCGAGACGACGGGTGCCGGCCGCGACGCCGCTTTCGCCGAGGATCGCGACGAGCCCGATGTCGCCGGTCCGGACCGCATGGGTGCCGCCGCAGAGCTCGATCGAGAACGCCCGCCCGGCGCTCTCGCCGTCGCGGTCGGTGCCCATCGACACGACCCGGACCTCGTCGCCGTATTTCTCGCCGAACAGCGCGCGCGCTCCCGACGCGACCGCGTCGTCGACCGCCATCAGCTTCGTCGAGACGGGCTCGTTCTGGAGCACCAGCCGGTTCGCGATGTCCTCGACGGCCGCGATCTCGGCCGGGCTCATCGGCTTCGGGTGGCTGAAGTCGAAGCGCAGCCGGTCCGGCCCGACGAGCGAGCCCTTCTGGGCGACGTGGTCGCCGAGCACCCGGCGCAGCGCCTCGTGCAGGAGATGCGTCGCGGAGTGATGGCCGCGGATGGCGGAGCGTCGCGCATGATCCACCGCGAGCTGCAGCGATACATCCGTCGCGAGCCTGCCCTCCTCGACCGTGATGTGGTGCACGAAGAGGTCGCCGAGCTTCTTCTCGGTGTCGACGACCCGTACCCGAAGGCCGGGGCCGGTCAGCAGCCCCGTATCGCCGACCTGGCCGCCGGATTCTGCGTAGAACGGGGTCTGGTTCAGGAGCGCGAGGCCGCTCTCGCCGGCCTCGAGCGACGCGACCTCGGCCCCGCCCCGGACCAGCGCGGTGACGACGCCCTCGGCCACCTCCGTGTCGTAGCCGAGGAACTCGGTCGCGCCGACGCGGTCCCGGAGCCCGTACCAGACGATGTCCGTCGCGGCCTCGCCGGAGCCGGCCCAGGCCGCCCTCGCCTTCGCGCGCTGCCGGTCCATCGCGACCTTGAACGCGTCGGTGTCGACCGCGATGCCGCGCGCCTTCAGCGCGTCCTGCGTGAGGTCGAGCGGGAACCCGAACGTGTCGTAGAGCGTGAAGGCGGTCTCGCCGGAGAGCGATTGCCCGGCTTCGAGATCGCGGCTCTCCTCGTCCAGGATCGCGAGGCCGCGCTCCAGCGTGCGCCGGAACCGGGTCTCCTCGAGGCGCAGCGTATCGGCGATCATGGTCTCGGCGCGTGCGAGCTCGGGATAGGCCTGGCCCATCTCGCGGAGCAGCGCCGGCACGAGGCGCCACATCAACGGGTCGCGCGCCCCGAGGAGCTGCGCGTGCCGCATCGCGCGCCGCATGATGCGGCGGAGCACGTAGCCGCGCCCCTCGTTCGAGGGCAGGACGCCGTCCGCGACCAGGAAGGCGGAGGCCCGCAGATGGTCCGCGATGACCCGGTAGGAGGCGCGTGTCGCGTCGTCCGGACCCCGCCCGATCGCGTGCGAGACGGCCTCGATCAGCGCCCGGAACAGGTCCGTGTCGTAGTTCGAGTGCACGCCCTGCAGGATGGCCGAGATCCGCTCGAGCCCCATCCCCGTGTCGATCGAGGGCCTGGGCAGCGGCACGCGCCGGCCGGGCTCGATCTGCTCGTACTGCATGAAGACGAGGTTCCAGAACTCGAGGAAGCGGTCGCCGTCCTCGTCCGGCGAGCCGGGCGGCCCGCCCTGGAGCGCCGGTCCCTGGTCGATGAAGATCTCGGAGCAGGGGCCGCAGGGGCCGGTGTCGCCCATCTGCCAGAAGTTGTCGGAGGTCCCGATCCGGATGATGCGGTCGTCCGGGAAACCCGCGATCTTGCGCCAGAGCGCGGCCGCGTCCTCGTCGTCGGCATAGACCGTGACGAGGAGCTTGTCCTTCGACAGCCCGAACTCGCGCGTGATCAGCGTCCAGGCGAGCTCGATCGCCTCGGCCTTGAAGTAGTCGCCGAACGAGAAGTTGCCCAGCATCTCGAAGAACGTGTGATGCCGGGCCGTGTAGCCGACATTGTCGAGATCGTTGTGCTTGCCGCCCGCCCGCACGCACTTCTGGGCCGTGGTCGCCCGGGAGTAGGGCCGCTTCTCGACGCCGGTGAAGACGTTCTTGAACTGCACCATCCCGGCATTGGTGAACATCAGCGTCGGATCGTTCCGGGGCACGAGCGGCGACGACGCGACCGGCGCATGGCCGTGCGCCGCGTAATAGCCGAGGAAGGCCGACCTGATCTCGTTGACGCCACTCATCGGCGGAGGAATCCGTGCACAGAAGGCCGCGGCGGCGGCCCGTCGGCCGGAGTTCTAGGGACGGGTCCGGGGGTTGTCGAGCGAACAGGATCGCACCACGCGACTCCCTCTCCCGGGAGGGAGAGGGCTGGGGTGAGGGAGCGACCCATCCGGCGGAGCCGAGGCAGGTTGCGGGCTCCGCCGTCGACCTCAGTCCCTCACCCCGGCCCTCTCCCTCTCGGGAGAGGGGGCGCGTCGCGGGGATATCGCTCCCGCAGCAGCGCATAGACCAGCCTCGCGCCCTGGACCTCGCCGCCCTCCGGTCGTCCCGGCCGCGCGCCCGGCGTCCAGCCGTAGATGTCGAGATGCAGGTGCGCCTTCGCGGCCTCGACAAAGCAGCGGAGGAAGAGCGCCGCCGTGATCGAGCCCGCGAAGCCGCCGGCCGGGGCGTTGGTCAGGTCCGCGACCTTGGATTCGAGCATCGCGCGGTAGCGCGGCCAGAGCGGCAGCCGCCAGACCGGGTCGTTCACGGCGAGGCCGAGCCGGGCGATGTCGGCCGCGAGCGCCACGTC
>CAXTKM010000125.1:9840-12046 GCA_964244795.1 uncultured Enterovirga sp. | reverse complement strand
TCATCCGGTCACGCTGACGCGTGACTCGACTTCTCCCCGCGAGCGGGGAGAAGAGGGCGCGCGTCGTGCCCTGGAGGTGAAGCGCCGCGCCGGCGATCAGCCCGCGCCCGATCAGCTTCTCGGCCACGGCCACTCCCGCCCGAAGCGCCTCGTCGATCTCCGCCGGCGCAAGAGCCGCGACTGCGCGCGTGACGAGCCTGTTCCGGAGGTCGCTGTCGACCTGCACATCCCGAGCGGGAACTCGGGTCACGGCCGGATGACCGGGTAGGTCGACCACGTTCGCGACGACGGTCGCGGCCGCGTCCGCTGCGGCCGCCGTCCGGGCGAGGACCGTCACCGCGTCCGCGATCCCGAACGAGAACGAACGGCCGCGCCAGCCGCTGGTCGCGATGCCCCGGATGCCGTCCTCGGCCAGGATCGTCGTCGTGCCGAAGAGCGACGGCCGGTCGGGTCGGTCGACGAGCCCGACCCGCAGGCTCTCGCCCGGCGCGAGGTGGATCGCGATGTCGCCGCCGTTGTTGACGAAGGCTCGCTCGAGCGGCGCCGCCGCGAGCATGGCGTCCAGCACCTCCTCCGCAACGGAGCCGGCGACGGCCGCCATCGGGGTGATGAACCCGTTCTGTCCGAGGGGCAGGACGGCCGCGTGCATCCGGCGCGCAACATGGCCTTCGAGACGGCACGGTTCAGGTCCGACGCACCGCCGGAGGCCGGGCAGCTCCGCGCAGAGCTCGTCGAGCAGCGGCGCAAAGCGCCGTCCTGCCGCCTCATAAGCTGCCCGGACCGCTTCGGGTGTGCCCCAGGCCTCGATCACGAGGTCGATCGGGCCGTGGTGCAGATGCAGCCGCCGTCCGTCCGGCAGCAGGCGTGATCGAGGACCTGGCGCATCCCACGCGATCGCTGTCCCGCCCTCCTCGTGCTGGAGACCTTTGTAGGAAGGCACGGTTGTCATTCCGGGGCTCGCGGAGCGAGAGCCCGGAACCCATAAACGCTGACGATGTCAGTGTTGACAGAGGGGGTGCCGAGTCGACGATGCCGGCGTTTATGGGTTCCGGGCTCGGCTTCGCCGCCCCGGAATGACAGACCTGGCCTCACACCAAGGTCGTCAGCATCGGGAGAGAAAGGATCTCCGTGAAAATCGCGGGTCCCGCTCACGCGAGCCTCCGGCCGGGCGCGCCCGAGAGCGGCCAGGGATTGTCCCCCCGCTGCGGCACGGCGCGCCGGGACGGTCCCGGCGCCCGGACGTCGTCGAGCCGTCGGATCTCGCCCATGTGGCCGCCGAGCGCCTCGTAATCGCGGAGCGGCATCGAGAACTCGATCGGGGCGACGAGCGCCGGAGTGGGCACGTAGCCGAAGGCGTTCTCCGGCACGCGGGAGACGTCCACCATGAAGGTGATCCCGCCGCCCGGCCAGACGTAGACCGGGGCGCCCCCGCAGGTGACGGTCGTCAGCGCGTCCTTGACGGAGCGGGTCAGCCGGACCGGGTTCTCGGTCACGCCGGCCCGGAGCGAGCCGCCCGCGCCGCCCATGAACAGCACCGTCGCGAGCGCCGGCTCGCAATTCTCCTCGATCAGCGCAACGGAGCTGCGGAGCCCGTCGGGCAGCTCGTGCCGGATCGGCCGGAGGTCGTCGTCGAGCGCATAGAAGGCGTGCTGCTCGCCGGTGGTCGAGACCATGAGCAGCGTCAGGCCGGGCCGGGCGACCTTCGGGTCGAAGGGACCGAGGATCGTGAGCGGGTCCTGGATGTTCGTGCCGCCCCATCCCGTGCCGGGCTCGGCGACCTGGAAGTAGCGCCCCGGCGTCGAGCGGCGGCCCCGGATCCTGATGCCGGTCTCCCGGATGCCCAGCACCTTTCCGGCCTGGTGCTCCGAGAGGACGCCGGTGATGTGGTCGTCGACCACCACCACCTCGTCGACGCGGCCCTCCCATTGCCGGGCGAACATGCCGATCGTGGCCGACCCGCAGCCGACCCGCATGCGTTCCTCGCGATGCCCGTTCACGAGCGGCGGCTGGCCGGCCTGCACGACGAGGCTCGCGCCCTCGTCGACCGCGAGCTCGACCGCGCCGCCGTTGCAGAGCGCGAGGAGCGTGTCGCAGGTGGCCCGGCCCTCGCGCTTCGAGCCGCCGGTGAGGTGGTGCACGCCGCCGAGCGAGAGCATCTGCGAGCCGTACTCGCCGGTGGTCACGTGCCCGATCGCCTCGCCGCCGG
>CAXTKM010000125.1:0-9830 GCA_964244795.1 uncultured Enterovirga sp. | reverse complement strand
GGGCCGAGATGGCGGTCGGTGTCGATCTTCACCTTCACGCCGCAATAGCTGAAGATGCCCTCGGTCACGACCGTGACCATGTCGACGCCGTCCACCTCGGACGCGACGATGAAGGGCGCGGGCTTGTAGTCCGGATACGTCGTGCCGGCCCCGATCGCGGTCACGAACACCGCCTCCTCGCCGACGACGCGGCCGTCCCAGTCGCGGCTCGGCCCGGCGAAGGGCACGACGGCGCCGTTCCCGGCGAGCGTCCGCTCGAGCACGACGTGCGGGTCGACCCGGATCAGCAGGCCGTCCTGGTTCGCGTAGCGGTCGCAGGCGCCGGCCTGGCCCGGGCGGATGAAGCACATGACCGGGCAGGCATCGCAGCGGATGCGGTCGTCGGGGGGCTTCGCGGCGAGAGGGGAGACCGTCATGTCTGTCACGACGGAACCTCGATGCAGGACGCGGGTGATCCTCCCCCTGCAGGGGGAGGTGGCAGGTGCGGAGCACCTGACGGAGGGGGTCGACCCGGCCGGGCAGACCCCACCCCGGTTCGAAGCTTCGCTTCGACTCGGCCCTCCCCTGCAGGGGAGGGATCACATGCGGCGTCGTCGCAAGCTTTTGCTAGGGGTTTGGAACCGCCTGGTTCGATCTCTCTCAATGCCGCCCTGACCCGGTCCGGTGTCGCCGGCACGCGCCTGATCCGGACTCCCGTCGCGTGGTGGATCGCGTTCAGGATCGCGGGCGCGGTCGGGATGAGGGCCTGCTCGCCGATCCCCTTCGCGCCATAGGGGCCGACCGAGGAGGGATCCTCGATCAGGATGCACTCAATCTCCGGCATGTCGCCGACGGTCGGGATCAGGTAGTCGTGCAGGTTCTCGCCGCGGCCCGGATGGAACTCCTCCATCAGCGCGAGGCCGAGCCCCTGCGCGATGCCGCCCTCGATCTGCCCCTCGAGCAGGGTCGGGTTGATGGCCCGGCCGACGTCGTGCGCGGCCGTGATCTTCAGCACCTTCACGGTGCCGAGCGCCGTGTCGACCTCGATCTCGGCGAGATGCGCGCCGTAGCCGTAGACCGCGTAGGGCTCGCCCTGGCCATCCGGGTCGAGCGGCGTCGTCGGCGGGTCGAAGCTCTCCTCCGCCGAGAGCGCATAGCCGCGGGCGTCGAGCGGCAGGTCGGCGAGCCTGATCGCCCGATGGTGCGAGCCCTCCTCGACCAGGATCTCGCCCGGCCCGAACACGAGGCGGGCATCCGGGCCGGCATTCGCGAGCCGCAGGATGTCGCGCCGGAGCGCGAGGCCCGCGAGCTCCGTCGCCTTGCCGGTCACGAAGGTCTGGCGCGAGGCCGAGGTCTTGCCGCAATCCGGCGAGACGTCGGTGTCGGCCGGCAGGAGGTCGAAGAGGTCGAGGGGAGCCCCGATCGCGTCGGCCGCGATCTGCGGGATGACGGTGTTCGAACCCTGGCCGATGTCGACCGCGCCCTGGTGGAGCGCGATACGGCCCGCGGGCGTGATGCCGATCCGCATCGTCGAGGGATTCGACAAAGAGGTGTTGCCGCAGCCGTACCACATGCCCGCGACCCCGACGCCGCGCCGCAGATGACCGTTCGCGGTCCGGCCGGCGTTGAAGGCTCTCGCCTCCGCGAGCGCCCGGTCGCGATGCGGGACCAGCGCCAGGAGGCAGGCCCGGATGCCGACGCCGTCGCCCATCACCTGCCCGGTCACGGTCGGATCGTCGGGCCCGAGCGCGTTCAGGATCCGGAAGGCGAGCGCGTCCTGCCCGAGCGCGAGCGCGAGCTCGTCGTAGATCTGCTCCTGCGCGATCCCGGCCTGCGGCACGCCGAAGCCCCGGAAGGCGCCGGCCGGCACGACGTGGGTGTGCACGGCGCGGCTCAGCGCCCGGTAGTTCGGCACGAGGTAGGGGCCGGAGGCGTGCACGGGCACGCGGTTCGCGACCGTCGGCCCCCAGGACGCGTAGGCGCCCGTGTTGAAGTCGGCCTCGACGTCGAGCGCGACGATCCGCCCCTCAGCAGAGGCGCCGGCCCTGATCCGGATGCGGGCCGGGTGGCGCTTCGTCGTCGTCATGAACGATTCCTGGCGGCTGTAGGTCATCCGGACCGGCCGGCCGGCGAGCCGCCAGGCCGCGACCGCGAGGAACGGCTGCACGGAGAGGTCGAGCTTCGTCCCGAACCCGCCCCCGACCGCGGTCGGCACGATCCTGACCGCCGATGGCGCGATCCCGAGGATCGTCGCGACGTCGTCCCGGTCCATGTAGGGCGCCTGCGTGCAGGCATGGACCTCGATCCGGTCGCCGACGCGACGCGCCCAGCCCGCCTCGGGCTCGATCGGCGCGTGCTCGACGAAGCCCGTCTCGAACACGCCCTCGGCCGTGACGGCGGCGCCGGCGAATGCCGCCTCGACGTCGCCGCGCGCGACCCGGCCCCGCACGAGCACGTTGCCGGGCCGGTCCTGATGGACCCGGTCGGCACCCTCCGCGAGCGCGGCCTCCGTCGTCGTCACGGCCGCGCGCTCGGTCCAGACGACCGGAAAGGTCGCGAGATCGAGAGCCGCGATCGCGGCGGCCTCGCCCACGACCGCGGCCACCGCCTCGCCCCGGAAGCGCGCCTCGCCCTCCGCGAAGACCGGCTGGTCGGCGTAGGGCGGGATCACGCCGTAGCGGTTCGTGCCGGGGACGTCGCGGGCGGTCAGGATCGTGGCGATGCCGGGGTGGCTCGCCTTGAAGGTCTCGAGGTCGCCGAAGGCGAAGCCGGCCCGGTGATGCGGGCTGCGGATCGCCCGCAGCAGCAGCGCGTCCGGCGGGACCGTGTCGGCGCCGAACCGGTCGCTGCCGTCGACCTTGCGGCGGCCGTCGAGACGCTCGACCCGGGACCCGATGGCGCGGCCCGGCTCGGGGGAGCGCAGGGGGGTATGCCCCGGCTCCCTGTCGAGGATCGCCGAGACGATCTTCGCATAGCCCGTGCAGCGGCAGAGCACGCCGCCGATCGCCGCCTCGATCTCGGGCCGGCTCGGGTCGGGGTTTCGGTCGAGGAGGGCGGTCGCGGTCACGATCATGGCCGGCGTGCAGAAGCCGCATTGCGCCGCGCCGTGCCGGAGGAAGGCGGCCTGAAGGCGCTGCGCGGTCTCGCTCCCGGCGCTGATGCCCTCGATCGTCGTGACCCGCCGGCCCTCGACCTGGGCGACCGGCACGAGGCAGGCGCAGACGGGGGCCTCGTCGAGGAGGATCGTGCAGGCGCCGCAATCGCCGGCGTCGCATCCGACCTTCGTGCCCAAGAGGCCGAGCTCCTCGCGGAGCGCCGCCGACAGCCGCGTCAGGGGCGGCGACGCGATGCGGGTCGGGCAGCCGTTGAGGTCGAGCGCGATCGCCACGATCAGGCGGTCCCGACGGCCGGGAGGCAGAGGTCGAGCGCCCGGCGGACGAGCTCCAGGGCGGCGTCGTCACGGTAGGCGGCCGTCGCCCGGACGTCGTCGATCGGCGCGAGGTCGGCGAGATGCTCGGGCCGCGCGTGGCGGCGAAGCCCGGCCGTGGCCTCGGCCCCGACGAGGGCCGCCTCGAGCGCCGGCAGGCGCCGGGCGACCGCCGAGCACGACCCGACCGCGACCCGGGCGCCCCGGACGCGACCGCCGGCGAGCTCTACGAGGGCGGCCACCATGACGATCGAGATGACGAGGTAGCGGCGGCCCCCGAGCTTCACGAAGGCCGATCGGCCTTCGGACGTCGCCATCGGCACGAGGATCGCGGTCATGATCTCGTCGGGCCGGCGGCGCGTGCGCCGGTTCGCGACCAGGAACTCCGCGAGCGGAAGGCGCCTGGTCCCGGCGGCGGATGCGAGCTCGACGGAGGCCTCGAGGATCAGGAGCGGCGGCACGCCGTCCGCGGCAGGGGATGCGTTGCACAGGTTGCCCGCGAGCGTCGCGACGTTCTGGATCTGGATGGACCCGACCTCGCGGGCGGCGGCCTTCAGCGCGTCGAACGAGGGCGGGAGGTCCGTGGAGGCGATCCCGCTCCATGTCGTGCGGGCGCCGATCCGGAAGAGGCCCTCGTCACGCGAGATCCCGACGAGTTCATCGATCCGGGAGAGGTCGAGGATCCGGTCGGGAGCCGGTCGTTGCCCGAGCGCCGGGAAGAAGTCCGTTCCGCCCGACAGCACGGCGGCCGGTGCTTGCGCGAGCACGGCGCAGGCTTCGGTCACCGTTCGTGGCCTGGCATACATCGGACGCCTGCTTCGACGAGGGAGCGGAAATCGTTAGTGTACCAACAATCTCTCCGCGTCTTTTCGGCGTCAACCCTGCCCGGAGTCCAAATCTCGGGCTGTTCGTGCCCGCCTCTTCATCACGCCCGGGGCGGTCCGGCGGGCGCGGTGCCGTCGGCCGAACCGTGATCGGCCCCGTCCTGGCCCTGCAGGGGCGGCTCGGGCAGGGGCTGCCAGTGCGTCGGCAGCTCGTTCTCCTCCTTGATCGAGACCGGCACCTGCATGCGCGACAGCCACGCGCCGAACTCCTCGCTGTAGCTCGCGATGATCGCGCCCCAGGGCGGTGTATGAACGAGGATCTCGGTGTCCTTCGGGGCCGAGCCGATCGGCTGCCAAGAGGCTTGGTCCATGTCGATGGTCGCTTTCGCTGAGGGTTCGTCTCGGGCGGCATAACGCCGGAAGCTCGGCCTTGTTGCAAAGACTGTCCGCAGTGCCGCCCCTGGAGGAAGTTCCAGGAGCGCGATACAAGGTCGTGCCCGGCCGACAGGTCGAACCCGCCGGCACGGTCCGGCAGCGGAGAGGCCCGAATGCAAGCGGCTCCAGCCCCAGCGGCTCCAATGATCGTCGATCTCGAGCTCGACGAGGTCCTGGCCGGCCTTGGCGACGGAACGATCCTGATCGTCGACGTGCGCGAGCCGAACGAGGTCGCGCAGGGGATGATCCCGGGATCGGTCTCGATGCCGCTCTCGACCTTCGATCCCGCGGCCCTGCCGGAACCGGACGGCAGGCGGATCGTCTTCTCCTGCGCCGCCGGCGTCCGCTCGAAGATGGCGGCGCTCGCGAGCCAGAAGGCGGGTCGCGACCTGCGCGAGCATTTCGCGGGCGGCTTCCGGGCCTGGATCGCGGCGGGCGAGCCGGTCGGTCCCGGCCCGGACCCATCGGTGGACGTGCGGCAGCGCACCTGACTTTCGCCGCATCGCAACATAAATGGGCCGGAGCAGTGGAGCCACGATGCGACCGTTTCTGACTGCGAGGGCCGGCCTTCTTCTTGCGCTCCTCGCCGCGCCCGCCGCCTTCGCCCAAGGGCCGCCGGGCGGACCGCCGCCCGCCGTGACCGTCGCGAAGCCGGTGGTGAAGGAGGTCGTCGAGTACGACGAGTTCACAGGCCGCTTCGCCGCCACCGATTCCGTCGATATCCGGGCCCGGGTCTCGGGCTTCCTCGACAAGGTCGGCTTCAACGACGGAGCCGTCGTGAAGAAGGACGACATCCTCTTCCTGATCGACCGCCGGCCCTACAAGGCGGCTCTCGAGCAGGCGCAGGCGAGCGTGACCTCAGCGCAGGCGCGGCTGACGTTCGGGCAGTCCGATTTCGAACGCGCCCAGTCTCTGCAGAAGACCGGCAACATCGCCGAGCAACTGGTCGACCAACGCCGGCAGACCTTCACGAGCGCCCGCGCCGACCTCGACAGCGCCGAGGCCGCGCTCCGCGCCGCCCAGCTCAACTACAACTTCACGGAGGTTCGGGCCCCGATCGCGGGTCGGATCAGCCGTCGGGCTATCTCGGAGGGAAACCTCGTCAACGCGAACGATACGTTGCTGACGAACATCGTGTCGCTCGATCCGATCTACTTCTACTTCGACGTCGACGAGCGCTCCTATCTCGCATACTCGCGGACACTGACGCTGGCGCGGGAAAAGAAGCAGGACATGACCTCGACCGCTCTGGTCGGCGTCACGGACGAGCGAGACCTGAAGCGGCCCGCGATGCTCGACTTCCTGGACAACCGCGTCGATCAGGCGAGCGGCACGATCCAGGCTCGCGCCGTCGTGCCGAACAAGGACCTGTTCCTCGTCCCGGGCCTGTTCGGCCGCATCAAGATCGCGGGCTCGACGCCCTACCGCGGCGTGCTCGTGCCGGACGAGGCGATCGGGACGGACCAGGACCGCCGGATCGTATGGGTCGTGGCCGACGACGGCACCGTGAGCCAGAAGGTCGTTCGGCCGGGCCCGAAGATCGACGGCTATCGCCTGATCCGGAGCGGCCTCACGGGCGAGGAGACGATCGTCATCAACGGCCTGCAGCGGGTCCGGCCCGGCGCGAAGGTCACGGGGCAGCGGCAGGACCTGCCGGCGACGCGATCCTGAGCGCGCCGTACTCCCGGACCGTCCGCGGACGCCGGCGAAAGCCGGTGCCCAGGACGGCGCTCGACCCTGCGCCGGTGACATCGATCCGGGCTGCCGCCGGGACGAGCCGATCAGTTCAGTTCGACGCGACAAGGCTCTAGCGCATGAGATTCGCCCACTTCTTCGTCGACAGGCCGATCTTCGCGTCGGTTCTCTCGATCGTCCTCGTGCTGGTCGGCTACGTGTCCTACACGCGGCTCCCGGTCGCCCAGTATCCGGAGATCGCGCCGCCCACGATCACGGTGCGGGCGAGCTATCCCGGCGCGAACGCGGAGACGGTGGCTGCGACCGTCGCGACCCCGATCGAGCAGGAGGTGAACGGCGTCGAGGACATGCTCTACATGTCCTCCTACGCGACCAGCGACGGAAACATGACGCTGACGATCACGTTCAAGCCGGGGACGAACCTCGACCAGGCGAACGTGCTCGTCCAGAACCGCGTCGCGACGGCCCAGCCCCGGCTGCCGGTCGAGGTCCGGAACATCGGCATCACGACCCGGAAGGCCTCGTCGGACTTCCTCATGGTCGTCCACATGCTGTCGCCGGACGCGAGCTTCGACGACCTCTACATCTCGAACTACACCCTGATCCGGGTCCGGGACGAGCTGATCCGGCTCGACGGCGTCGGCGACGTCACCGTGTTCGGGGCCCGCGAATACTCGCTCCGGGTCTGGCTCGATCCGGACAGGCTCTCCGCCTACCAGCTCTCGACGACCGACGTCACGGCCGCCCTCGTCGAGCAGAACGTGCAGGTGGCGGGCGGCGCGCTCGGCGCCCCGCCGTCCGGCAAGGACAGCGCCTTCCAGCTCATCGTCCAGACGCAGGGCCGCTTCGAGACCGTCGCGCAGTTCCAGGACATCATCGTCAAGTCCGCCGGCGGCCGGCTCGTCCGCATGCGCGACGTCGCCCGCGTCGAGCTCGGAGCGCGCGACTACACGACGAACTCCTACCTCGACGGCAAGCCCGCGATCGGGATCGGGGTCTTCCAGCGGCCGGGCACGAACGCGATCAGCGCGTCCGAGGCCATCATCGCGAAGATGAAGCAGCTCCAGCTCCAATTCCCGAAAGGGCTCGAATACAGGATCGCCTACAACCCGACCCTGTTCGTGGAGGAATCCGTCAACGAGGTCTACAAGACGCTGTTCGAGGCGATGATCCTGGTCGTCATCGTCATCCTGGTGTTCCTGCAGAACTGGCGCACCGCGATCATCCCGATCGTCGCGATCCCGGTCTCGCTCGTCGGGACGTTCGCGCTGATGAGCGCCTTCGGGTTCTCCCTGAACTCGCTCTCGCTGTTCGGCCTCGTGCTCGCGATCGGCATCGTGGTCGACGACGCGATCGTGGTCGTCGAAAACGTCGAGCGCGTGATGTCGGAGGGCAAGACGGCGCGCGAGGCCGCCCACGTCACCATGGACGAGGTCGGGGGCGCCGTGATCGCGATCGGGCTCGTGCTCTCGGCCGTGTTCATCCCGACGGCCTTCATCCCGGGGATCTCCGGACAGTTCTACCGCCAGTTCGCGCTGACGATCGCGGCCGCGACGGTGATCTCGGCCTTCAACTCGCTCACGCTCTCGCCCGCGCTCTGCGCGCTTCTGCTGAAGCCGCACCGGGCGGAGCACGAGAAGCCCCGCTTCTTCGTGGCCAGGTGGGGCAGCGCGCTCGCGAACGGTTTCAACCGGGCGTTCGACGCGGCCTCGAACGGCTATTCGCGCCTCGTCCGGTTCCTCGTCAGCGGCGTCGCGATGCCGCTCGTCATGCTCGCGGTCTATGCCGGGATGATCGCCGGGACCGTGTTCCTGGCGCGCTCGACCCCGACCGGGTTCATTCCGGCGCAGGACCAAGGCTACCTCATCGCGGTGATCCAACTGCCGGACGGCGCCTCGCTGACCCGCACGGACGAGGTCGCGCACCGGGCCGAGGCGATCATCAAGGATATCCCCGGGATCGCGAACATCATCACGATCGCGGGCTTCAATGGCGCCACCTTCACGAACACGACGAGCGGCGCGGTCATGTTCCTGCCGCTGAAGCCCTTCGAGGAGCGGACGACCCCCGATCTCAAGGCGGCCGCCATCGCCGGCCTCGTGATCCGGAAGCTTTCCGTGATCCAGGACGCGACGATCTTCGCGCTGCCGCCCCCGCCCGTGCGCGGGCTCGGCAATTCCGGCGGCTTCAAGCTCATGCTGCAAGACCGGACCGGCGCCGGCCTGTCCACGCTGCTCGGCGCCGGACGCGACCTGATC
The DNA here is from genome assembly GCA_964244795.1 of uncultured Enterovirga sp. Classification (GTDB taxonomy): domain Bacteria; phylum Pseudomonadota; class Alphaproteobacteria; order Rhizobiales; family Beijerinckiaceae; genus Enterovirga. The sequence goes on along the minus strand of CAXTKM010000125.1, from coordinate 1,212 downwards.
GGGCAGGCGAACCGGAACTCGAACCTGTCGCGCGTCTTCACGACCTTCGGCAACAACACGCCGCAGATCTTCCTCGACATCGACCGCACCAAGGCCAGGATGCTGGACGTGCCGCTCGCGAACATCTTCAACACGCTGCAGGTCAACCTCGGCGGCGCCTATGTCAACGACTTCAACGTCTTCGGCCGAGTCTACCAGGTCCGCGTCCAGGCCGACGAGCGCTTCCGCGACGATCGGCCGGACATCCTGCGCCTGAAGGTCCGCTCCGCGACCGGCGCGCTCGTGCCGCTCGGCTCCCTGGTCGACATCCGCGACGTCGCCGGGCCCGACCTCGTGCAGCGCTACAACATGTACACGGCCGTGCCGATCCAGGGCGACTCGGCCCCGGGCGTCTCCTCCGGCACGTCGCTCGGCGAGATGGAGGCGCTCGCCTCCCGGCTGCCCGATACGCTGGGCTACGAGTGGACCGAGCTCGCGTTCCAGGAGCGCGCCGTCGGCAACACGGCGATCTTCGTCTTCGCGCTCGGCGTGCTCTTCGTGTTCCTCGTGCTGTCCGCGCAGTACGAGAGCTGGACCCTGCCGCTCGCGATCATCCTGGTCGTGCCGACGGGCGTGCTGGCCGCGCTTGGCGGCGTCGTGCTGCGCGGGCAGGACAACAACATCCTGACCCAGATCGGCCTCGTCGTGCTGATCGGGCTCGCGGCCAAGAACGCGATCCTGATCGTCGAGTTCGCGAAGCAGATCGAGGATCAGGAGGGGAAGGGCCATGTCGACGCCGTCGTCGAGGCCGCGCGCCTCCGGCTTCGGCCGATCCTGATGACCGCCTTCGCGTTCATCCTCGGCGTCGTGCCCCTCGTGATCGCGACGGGCCCCGGCGCCGAGATGCGCCAGGCGCTCGGCACGGCGGTGTTCTTCGGGATGATCGGGGCCACGATCTTCGGGCTCTTCCTCACGCCCGTCTTCTACGTCGTGATCCGGGCCGTGACCGAGCGTCTCGGCGGGCGGCGGAAGCGGAAGGCTTCGCCCGAGCCGGCCCCGACCTTGGCGCCGACCTCCGGGTGATGCTTCGGCTCACAGAGTTCGTTGGTCCGGGGCGGCGCAGCCGAGCCCGGAATCCATGGACGCCGACATCGTCGGAGCATTCGTCACGTCGTCAGCGTCTATGGGTTCCGGGCTCTCGCTTCGCGCGCCCCGGAATGACGGCCGTGCGTC
>CAXTKM010000124.1:0-12167 GCA_964244795.1 uncultured Enterovirga sp. | reverse complement strand
ACCTTCACGCCCGGACCCATGGTCGAAGAGACTGCGATGCCCCTGATGTAGGTGCCCTTGGCTCCGGCGGGCTTCGCCTTGGAGACCGCGTCCGCAAAGGCGCGGATGTTCTCGACGAGCTTGTCGGACCCGAACGACACCTTGCCGATGCCGCCATGGACGATGCCGGCCTTCTCGACCCGGAACTCGACCGCGCCGCCCTTCGCGTCCTTGACCGCCTGGGCGACGTTCATCGTGACGGTGCCGACGCGCGGGTTCGGCATCAGGCCGCGCGGCCCGAGAACCTTGCCGAGCCGCCCGACGATGCCCATCAGGTCCGGCGTCGCGATGCAGCGGTCGAACTCGATCGTGCCGCCCTGGACGATCTCCAGGAGATCCTCGGCGCCCACGATGTCGGCGCCGGCCGCCCTCGCCTCGTCGGCCTTGGCGCCGCGCGCGAAAACCGCGACCCGGACTGTCCGGCCGGTGCCGTTCGGCAGGTTGCAGACGCCGCGCACCATCTGGTCGGCGTGGCGCGGGTCGACGCCGAGATTCATCGCGATCTCCAGCGTCTCGTCGAATTTCGCCGTGGCGCGCGCCTTCACGAGATCGATCGCCTCGCCCAGCGGATAAAGCTTCGCGGCATCGAGGCCCTCGCGGGCGGTGCGGATGCGCTTTCCTGATGTGGCCATGCTGTCCTCCTCAGGCCGTGATCTCGAGGCCCATGGCCCGGGCAGAACCCCGAATCATGGACACCGCCGAATCGATCGACCCGCAGTTCATGTCGACCATCTTCTTCTCGGCGATCTCACGGATCTGCGCCTCGGAGACCGCGCCCGCCGGAGCGCCCTTGCCGGGAGTCTTCGACCCGGAGGCGGGCTTCTTGCCGATCTTCATGCCGGCGGCGCGCTTGAGGAAGTAGGCGACCGGCGGCTGCCTCATCTCGAAGGTGAAGGATCGGTCCTGGTAGGCCGTGATGACGACGGGGATCGGCGTCCCCTTCTCCATCTGCTGCGTCCGGGCGTTGAACGCCTTGCAGAACTCCATGATGTTCAGGCCGCGCTGACCGAGCGCGGGACCGATCGGCGGCGACGGATTGGCCGCGCCTGCCGGAACCTGAAGCTTCACGTAACCCGTGATCTTCTTTGCCATGGGATATCTCCCGTTATGCCGCGCGCCCGGCTGCCGGCCGGCCACGCGACGTCCAGAGATTCGCGGTGCGGCCCCTTTGACGGCCCGGCTGGCGACCGGACGGGACCTCCCGCGGATTGACCCGCCTCGCGGCGGGTTGCCTCACCCCACTAAGAGGGGAGAAGAGACAGCGTCAGCTCTTTTCGACCTGCGAGTATTCCAGCTCGACCGGCGTCGCGCGGCCGAAGATCGAGACCGCGACCTTGAGCCGGGCCCGGCCCTCGTCGACCTCCTCGACGGTGCCGTTGAACGAGGCGAACGGACCGTCCGCGACACGGACCACCTCGCCGATCTCGAAATGGATCGACGGCTTCGGCCGCTCGATGCCTTCCGCGACCTGACCCTTGATGCGCTCGGCCTCCGAATCCGGGATGGGCACCGGCTTCGCCTTGTCGGCGCCCAGGAATCCCGTGACCTTCGGGGTGTTCTTGATGAGATGGTAGACCTCGTCGGTCAGGTCGCACTTCACGAGCACGTAGCCCGGGAAGAACTTCCGCTCGGCGTCGACCTTCCGGCCGCGGCGAACCTCGACGACCTTCTCCATCGGGACCAGGATCTCGTCGAACCTCTCGGACAGGCCGCGCTGGGCTGCCTGATCCTTGATCGACTGCGCGACCTTGCCCTCGAAGTTCGAGTAGGCGTGGACGATGTACCAGCGAGTGGCCATGGCCGCGGTCAGCTCCCGATGCCGAGCACGAGGGCGACGGCCTTCTGCATGATGAAATCGGCGGCGAGGAAGAAGATGCTGGCCACGACGGCCATCACGAAGACCATCACGCTCGTGATCAGCGTCTCCTTGCGGGTCGGCCAGGTCACCTTCTCGCCCTCCTGACGCACCTGCGCCAGGAATTCGAGAGGGCTCGTCCTCGGCTTCTTCTTGGGCGCGACCACCTGGCGGGTCACCTGCAGCTTCGCCATGTCCTTCGAACCGTCTGTCCTGATTGCCCTTCGGGCCAGCCATGACGGCGCGGCGACCGATCGGCCGACCACGCCCCTAAGCTCGATCTCGAGTGAGAGTGGAGTCCGCTTAACCCAAGATCAAAGCGCTGTCGACTGCCGGGCGCGGAGCCATCGGATCCCGCTGGCAGGAGTGGAGGGACTCGAACCCGCAACCTCCGGTTTTGGAGACCGGCGCTCTAACCAGTTGAGCTACACTCCTGCATGGCCGGCGGAACCGGTCAGGCGCGAGTGCTCATACACGCGGTTCGGCCGTTCCACCAGCCGGATGTGACCCGCGGTGCCGCATTGGAGACCCTTCAGCCGAGCCCGAACTCCTGCCGGTAGCGTCGGAAGCAGCGCGCTCCGGCCTCGAGCCGCATCAGCGCGCCCTCGGCCATGGCCCGGGCGGTCGCCGGATCCGCACCCACGAGCGGCAGGATCGCCTCCTGGTTCCAGGCCGCCGAATGCTTGATGTCGAGGATCGAGTGCAGCGCGAAGTAGTGCCGCTTCTTGGTCCGGATCCCGAGCCGCTTCAGGCCGGCGTTGACGAGCGCGGCACGGGCAGGCGCGGTCATCTCGATCACGCCCAGCGCGCCGACCGACTGGTACGCGTAGCGCCGGTTCGCGGCGAGGCCCGCCATGGTATTCGCGAGCGAGAGCGCCTCCCAGACGGTGGTCTCGACCCGGGGATCGAGACCGAGGTGGGCGGCCAGATCGTCGAGCAGGGGGCCGTGCATCGCCTTCGGGTTCCCGCGACCCATCTCGTCCCAATAGTTGCGGGCGAGCTCGAGCTTCGCCTGAACGGGCAGCTTGAGCTGCGTCAGCGCGGTCAGATCCTCGAAGCCGGCCTCGCCTGCGACCTCCTGGGTGAGGAACCAGCGCATGTCGTCGAGGGACGCGGTCTCGGCGAGCCAGGGAAAGAGGGGGTCGCCCTGCCCCGGCCCGGTCCGCTCCAGGTCCTCGTACCAGGCGACGAAGCCGGCCGGGTCCGTCGGAGCCTCCGCAGCCCGGGCAGCGACGGCCAGCCGCTCGCGCTCCAGATAATCGCCCTCGACCAGGGCCATCTCGGCCGATCGGGCAATCTCGTCCTGCCATTCCTCCCCGGGAAACGCCGGGCTGAGGCGGTGATGGTTGAAGGCCGATAGCCGACGGTGGAGTTCGTCGGCGCCGCTCGGCGGTCCGGAATCGGGAGAACTCGGCTCGCGAGAGCCTGAACCGCGAGAACCTGAACCGATCGTGGGTGTCATCGTGTCGAGCATGGCGTCACCTCGGGGCCGTCGCGATAAGGACGATGGCCGCGATCCGTTCCGCGCTGCGATAGACGTCCGTCTCCAGCTCCTCTCCGAAGACGTCGGGATCTAGCTCCCGATACGACCAGGGCACGGCGCCCGTCCGCAACCTGTCCTCTGCGGCCCGCAGGAAGGGATCCCGCCCGTTCACGATCGCGACGCCCGTGTAGAGGATCAGCGTGCCGCCTGGGGCGAGCCGGTCGAGCGAGGCGTCCAGGATCCGAACCGAGAGCCCTTCGCCGAGCGCACCTCCGCCATGCCGGTAGGCGCGGCCCAGCGGATCGTTCAGGTAGGGCGGGTTCGAGACGATCAGGTCGAATGGCCCGTCGAGAGCGGACAGGAGATCCGAGCGGCAGGCGAGCGCTCCGGTCGCGCCGGCCGCCCGCGCGTTCAGGCGGGCGAGCCGAAGCGCGGCGTCGTTCACGTCGACGAGCACGACCTCCGCCTGCGGCGCGGCCTTCGCGATCGCGATTCCGCCGGGACCGGCGCCCGCCCCGATATCCACGGCGCGCCGAACCGCGTCGGCACGGTCCGGCCTCAACCAGGCTTCGATCGCGCCCACGAACCGGTAGGTGTCGGGGCCGAAGAAGACGGCGTCAGGGTCGCGGGTCGGGTAGGCGGAATGGGCGAAGAGGTCGCCCCCGAGCGACGACACCCGGATCGTGCTTCGCATCCGGTCCTCCTCCCGGGTGAGGATGTCGGCCCGGCGCATCAGGTCGAGGATCGGGTCCGGGACCACGCCGGGGCCGAACGGCAGGCTCCAGCCGAACACGTCCGTGAGTCCCGCCGCCTGCGCCCGCTCAGGTCTCGCGACCACGCGGGCATGGGTCGCGGGCGACACCGTCACGAAGCGATAGCCGGTCTCCCGCAAGGCCGCGAGCAGCGCGACGAGCGCGCCGTCCGCCTCGGTCTCGATCGTCGAACTCGGCATCGCGCGACCTCCAGCGGTTCCGAAATAAACCATTTCGAAACGCTTTGTTCTTTATTTGTTCCTGGTCAGCACAGGGAGCGCACCAATGAGCGAAACCGAGATCGCCCTCGCCCAAGCCTACCTCAGCGCCTCGGACCAGGACCCCGTCGGGGCCCTGATCCGCTCCGTGAAAGACCTCGCCCGGACCCGCCGCCTCCTGGCGTCCCTGCACGCGATCGAGGCCAACCCCGAACCCCTTCGGCTTGCCGTACTCCGGGACTGCCGACGCGGCATGCGCGTGCTCGACGGACAGCGGGCAGCCTGAGCGGGTACGGGCCTAGGAGCCCCTCTCCGGCAGGACCAGGTCCTCGTCGAGCGCTCGGTGGAACGCCGCGAGGACGTGCTGGTAGGAGCGCTGCGCCTCCTCGTTCCCCCGGGCCTGCTCCTTCGGGTGCGTCATGAAGAGCAGCAGCGAGCGGCCCGTCGCCCCGTAGGCGTGCCCGACAGGAAAGACCGGCAGGTCCTCGAGGTCCGGCTGGTTCGTATCGATCAGGAGCACCCATTCCGATCCGCCCGGCGCCTCGGGAAGGGTGCAGGTGACGACGTCGTGATGCGCGTTGAACACGAGGAAGAGCGTCGCGTCCGTGCCGGGCCGCCGGATGCCGGTCGGCTGAGCGCGCCCGTCGAGCAGAACCCCGATGCACTTCGCGTTGCCGTCGCCCCAATGCTCCGGGGTCATCTCGTCGCCGGCCGCCGAGAGCCAGCTCACGTCCTTCGACTGCAGCTCCTCGTCGAAGGTGCCCGTGAGGAAGCGCCCACGACGCAGCATCGGCAGCGCTTGCCGGAGCGCGATCAGCTTCTGCACGAAGAGCGCGAGCTCCCGCGACGGCTGGGGAACGTCCCAGTCGATCCAGCCGATCTCGGAATCCTGGCCGTAGGCGTTGTTGTTGCCGCCCTGCGTCCGGGCGAACTCGTCGCCCGCGAGGATCATCGGCGTGCCGCGCGACAGGAGCAGCGTCGCCAGCAGGTTCCGCATCTGCCGGTAGCGCAGTTCCGTGATCTCGGGGTCGTCGGTCGGGCCCTCGACGCCATGGTTCCAGGAGTGGTTGTTCGAATGACCGTCCCTATTGTCCTCGCCGTTCGCCTCGTTGTGCTTGTCGTTGTACGAGACCATGTCGTTCAGCGTGAAGCCGTCATGCGCGGTGATGAAGTTCACGGTCGCCCACGGCTTCCGGCCGCGCTTGTTGAAGAGGTCGGCGGAACCCGTGGTCCGGGACGCGAGATCGGGAAGCTTGCCGCTGTCGCCCTTCCAATACTCGCGGATCGTGTCCCGGTACTTGTCGTTCCACTCCGCCCAGCCGGGCGGGAACTGGCCGACCTGGTAGCCGCCCGGCCCGATGTCCCAGGGCTCGGCGATGAGCTTCACGGAAGCCAGCACCGGGTCCTGCCGGCAGGCGTCCAGGAAGCCACCACCCTCGTCGAACCCGTCCGGCTCGCGCCCGAGGATCGTCGCGAGGTCGAACCGGAAGCCGTCGACCCGCATCTCGGTCGCCCAGTAGCGAAGCGAATCCGTGACCATCTGCAGGACGCGCGGATGGCTGAGGTTCAGCGTGTTCCCGGTGCCGGTGTCGTTGATATAGAATCGCGGCGTGTCCGGCAGCAGCCGGTAGTAGGACGCGTTGTCGATGCCCTTGAACGAGAGGGTCGGGCCCATCTCGTTCCCCTCCGCCGTGTGGTTGTAGACGACGTCCAGGATCACCTCGAGCCCGGCGTCGTGCAGCCGCGCGACCATCTCCTTGAACTCGTTCACGAACGGGGTCGCGAGATAGCGCGCCTGCGGGGCGAAGAAGCCGATCGTGTTGTAGCCCCAGTAGTTCCGCAGGCCCTTCTGCAGCAGGAAGTCGTCGTCGACATAGGCGTGGATGGGCAGGAGCTCGACCGAGGTCACGCCGAGCGAGCGGATGTAGTCGACGACCTCCTGCGTCCGGAGCCCGGAGAAGGTCCCGCGCAGCGCATCCGGCACCGCAGGGTGGCGCATCGTGAAGCCGCGCACATGCGTCTCGTAGAAGATCGTCCGCTCCCAGGCGACCCTCGGCGGGCGGTCGGCGCCCCAGGTGAAGGCGGGGTCGATGACGCGGGACTTCGGCATGAACCCCGCCGAATCGCGCTCGTCGAAGGAGAGGTCGTCCGTGCCGGAGACGTAACCGAACACGGCCGGATCCCAGGCGAGCTCGCCGACATGCTGCTGCGCGTAGGGGTCAAGCAGGAGCTTGTTCGGGTTGAACCGGTGGCCGGCCTCGGGTTCGTAGGGGCCGTGCACGCGATAGCCGTAGGTCGTCCCGGGCCGGGCGTCCGGAAGGTAGCCGTGAAAGACCTCGTCAGTGAACTCGGGAAGCTCGATCCGCTCGAGCTCGGTCGCGCCGGTCTCGTCGAAGAGGCAGAGCTCGACTTTGGTCGCGTGAGCCGAGAACAGGGCGAAGTTGACCCCGATGCCGTCCCAGCGGGCCCCGAGGCCGGTCGCGTTCCCCTCCCGGACACGGGAGCGCTTCATCACTTGAGGAGCCGCGGGCGTTCCGGCAGCCGTGGTCTTGCTCGCGGTCATGGTCGTCCTTAGCGTCTCGGGATCGATGTCGTCCGCCTCGCAACGCACGCGCACGGCCGGAAGGTCCGCGGCCTGTCCGGCCTTTTTGCCTCTCTCGACATCTTCGTGCGTTCGGCGGTTACTGGGGCAGTGCCACCGGGCCGGGAGCGGGTCCAGCGTCGTTGAAAGGGTCACGAATGCCGCAGAGCGAGTGGAAGGTGCCGCCCGGGTCGCAGCCGCGGCCGCAGGCCTATGGCTACGATCTCGACCGCACCCTGTCCGCCGTGATGGGCCTCTCCGCAACCGTGCCTTCGGATGCTTTCACGGCCGAGACGCTCGGGACCGAGCGGGCCGGCAATGCCGTGCTGATCCGGGGCGACGGCATCGTGCTGACGATCGGCTATCTCGTCACGGAGGCGACTTCGGTCTGGCTGACGCTCAGCGACGGGCGGGTCGCGCCCGGCCACGTCATCGGCTTCGACGGCGAGACCGGGTTCGGGCTGGTCCAGGCGCTGGCCCGCCTCGACGTCCCGCCGATCCAGCTCGGGCGCTCGGCCGCAGCGGCGGTCGGGGATCCGATCGTGATCGGGGGCGCCGGGGGACGGAGGCGCTCCGTCGCCGGACAGATCGCGAGCAAGCAGGAATTCGCCGGCTATTGGGAGTATCTCCTCGACGAGGCGATCTTCACGGCACCCTCTCACCCACATTGGGGCGGCACCGCCCTGATCGGCCAGGCCGGCGAGCTCCTGGGAATCGGGTCGCTCCAGCTACAGCAGGAGACGGGCCCGGATCGCGGCGAGCCGATGAACATGATCGTGCCGATCGATCTCCTGAAGCCCGTCCTCGACGACATGCTCCGGCTCGGCCGGCCCGACCGTCCGCCGCGGCCCTGGCTCGGCCTCTTCGCGACGGAGATCGGCGGACAGGTCGCGATCGCGGGCGTCGCCCCGCGCGGTCCGGCCGAGGCCGCCGGGCTTCAGACGGGCGACCTCGTGATCGAGGTCGCGGGCCGCCCGGTCGACGATCTCGCCAGCGTCTTCCGGACGATCTGGGCGCAAGGCGACGCGGGCGCCAGGATCCCGCTGCGGCTGCAGCGGGAGGGCCGCAGCCTCGACCGGATCGTCGCCTCCACCGACCGGACGCTGCTGTTCAAGAAACCCGTCGTCCACTGACCGCGCAACCGAACTTTGATCGCCCTTCATCGTTGAAGGCCGGATTCAATCGGAGACGTGTGATGGACAGCGATCGCGTGGTCGGGACGTTGAAGAAGGTGGGCGGCAAGGTCGAGGGCGCGGTCGGCGACCTCGTGGGCGACCACAAGGCCAGGGCCGAAGGGGCGCTGAACGAGGTGAAGGGCGCAGCGCAGGACGCGTACGGCCAGGCCAAGGACACGGTCCGGGACTACGCCGACCAGGCCTACGGGGTCGCCAATCGCGCGGTGGACCAGGGCCGGCGCTACGTCGACGAGGGCATGGACCGCTTGCCCGACGAGGCCGCCCGCTACTACCGGGACGGGCGCCAGGCGGTGAGCCGCCAGGTCGAGGAGAGCCCTCTCGCGGCGATCCTGATCGCGGGCGCCGTCGGGTACATCCTATCGCTTCTCGTGCACGGCCGCCGCTGAAACGGACGCCCTTACCCCTGCCCTGTCGGGGCATGAGCCCGCAGGCGTGAGGTCTCAGCCGTCATGAACTCTGCGCGACGCGCGCCTCGTCCAGGCGCGCGTCCGCGAAAGCATCGATATCGATCCCGTCGACCGGCGTGCGGCGGAGATAGCGCTCGCTGAGCTCGTGGACGAGGAGCGCCGGCCGGACGCCCTCGACGTAGTTCCAGTCGATCGGCGACGACCAGAGCAGGTGGACCTCGCGGAAGGTCTCGCCCAGCATCGCGCCCAGCCCGCACGGGTGGAACAGGTGCGAATCGCCGAACACGACCACCGTCCGGGGGTCGACGTCCGGGCCGTCATTCCGGAGCACGATCCGCGACCCGAAGGACGTCCCGACGATGTGGACTGGGCTCGCCTCGCGGTACTCCACGATCGCGTTCGCGGCGATGCGACGGGCATGCCGCTCGAAGACGTGGACCTCCTCCATCTCCTCGATCGGCGGCTCGCACTTGCTGGCGATGTCCATCAGGTGCGGGCGTCTCTGCAGCGTCGCGCTCATCACGTGCGGCGGCGGCGTGACGCCCAGGGCCTCGCAGAGAAGCGTGTAGCCGAGGAGATAGCCCTTGGCGGACCAATGCGTGTCCGTCCGATAATAGAGGTCGCCCTCCGGCCTCGCCGCGAGGAATCCCTCGTAGGACTTGACCCAATTCTCTCCGGGCAGGGTCAGACCGAGCCTCCGGGCGGGCGACATCTCGGATGACGGGAAAGGCGCCTCGAGCCTGTCGCGGTAGATCGAGAGCTTGTCCGGCACGATGAACTGCACGTAGCGGGCGCCGAGCCGCCTGGCACGCCGGATGCGCGCCTTGATCAGGGCGTGCCAGCGGAACAGCAGCCAGAGATAGCGCGGCCGGAAGCTATACATCCCGGCCATGGTGCCGCGATGGCCCACGAAGAATAGCCATCCGTCCTTGCCGGGCAGAACCTCCGGCGGAATGTAGGTCGGGCGCTGCAGGGCGGGATCGGACGAAGGAAGCGTCATCTCGAAAACCGCGTCTCGCACGGATGGCTCGATCGGCCTGCGGTCTCGATCTGCGGCGAGGCCGGCGTCGAGAATGGTGGGCGCGACAGGGATCGAACCTGTGACCACTGCGATGTCAACACAGTGCTCTACCGCTGAGCTACGCGCCCGGGACGCGAACAGGTCCGCATCGGTCGCGGCCGTATAGAGGCTCCCCGAGGGGGGCGCAAGCGATCCGGCTCCTCAAGCGACCCGCTCGAACGCCATCGCGACGCCCTGGCCGACCCCCACGCACATCGTCGCGAGCCCGTAGCGGCCGCCGCGCCGCTCGAGCTCGCCGACGACATCCATCGCGAGCCGGGCGCCCGACATCCCGAGCGGGTGCCCGAGCGCGATCCCGCCCCCGTTCGGGTTCACGTGCTCCGCATCGTCCGGCACTCCGAGCTGCCGCAGCGAGGCCAGGACCTGCGACGCGAAGGCCTCGTTCAGCTCGATCAGGTCGAGATCCGACACCGTGAGCCCGAGCCGTTCCAGGAGCTTCGTGGTCGCCGGCACGGGGCCGATCCCCATGATCCGGGGCGGCACCCCGGCGGACGCGAGCCCGAGCACCCGCGCCCGGCGCGTGAGCCCATGTCGATCGGCGGCGGCCGCGGAGGCGAGGATCAGCGCCGCCGCGCCGTCGTTCACGCCGGACGCGTTGCCGGCCGTGACCGTGCCTCCCGCCCGGATCGGCCGGAGCGCCGCCAGCATCTCGGCGGTCGTGTCCGGGCGCGGATGCTCGTCCCGCTCGACCCGGGTCACCTGCCCCTTGCGGCCCGCGATCTCGACCGCGACGATCTGGGCGCCGAGCCGGCCGTCGCGCCGGGCCGCCTCGGCCCGCTGCTGCGAGCGGAGCGCGAAAGCATCCTGGTCGGCCCGGCCGACCTGGAACTCTTCCGCCACGTTCTCCGCGGTGTCCGGCATCGAATCGACGCCGTACTGCGCCTTCATGAGCGGGTTCACGAATCGCCAGCCGATCGTCGTGTCGTGGATCTCGGTCGAGCGCTGGAATGGCGCCTCGGCCTTGCCCATCACGAAGGGCGCCCGCGTCATCGATTCAACGCCGCCCGCGATCATGAGATCGGCCTCCCCGGCCTTGATCGCGCGCGCCGCCGACCCGACCGCGTCGAGCCCGGAGGCACAGAGCCGGTTCAGGGTCGCGGCTGGCACCCCCTCCGGCAGCCCGGCCAGGAGCGCGGCCATCCGGGCGACGTTGCGGTTGTCCTCGCCCGCCTGGTTGGCGCAGCCGAGGATGACCTCGTCGACGCCCTCCGCGAGTCCGGGATGGCGGCGCAGCAGCTCCCGGATCGGGATCGCGGCGAGATCGTCGGTCCGGACCGACGCGAGCGCCCCGCCGAACCGGCCGATCGGCGTCCGGACCGCGTCGCAGATGAAGACGTCGGTCATCGATCCCTCCCGCCGGTGACTCAGCCGGCTGCAATCCCGGTTCCGGCAGCGTGCTTGTACGCGGCGCCCGGCCAGTGCTTCGGGGCCGCCCGCGCGTATTGATTCGGGCGCTCGACCTCGGCGCCGAGGACCTGGGCGGCGTGCCAGGCCCAATGCGGATCGTCCATGATGGTGCGGGCGAGCGCCACCATGTCGGCACGGCCGGAGGCCACGACCTCCTCCGCCTGCTCGGGCGTGACGATCAGGCCGACGCTCATCACGGGCAGGCCGACCCGCTGGCGGATCGCGGTCGCGAAGGGCACCTGGTAGCCCGGGCCGATCTCGATCTTCGCCCCGAGCGTGATTCCGCCGCTCGTGACGTCGACATAGTCGCAGCCGCGCCGTTTCAGCTCCGACGAGAAGGCGACCGCGTCGTCGACCGTGAGCCCGCCCTCGATCCAGTCCTGGCCCGTCAGCCGGACGCCGAGAGCGACATCGGGCGAGCAGACCGCCTTCACGGCCTCGAAGACCCGGAGCGGGAAGAGCATCCGGTTCTCGGCGCTGCCGCCGTAGCTGTCCGTGCGGGTGTTCGAGATCGGCGACAGGAACTGGTGCAAGAGATAGCCGTGCGCTCCGTGCAGCTCGATCAGGTCGAGCCCGAGCCGGACGACCCGCTTCGCGGCGGTCGCGAAGGAGGCGACGATCCTGTCGAGATCGGTCTCGGTCGCGGCGTCGGGCACGTGCCAGTCGTCGGCGAAGGGAGTCGCCGAGGCCGAGATTGTCGGCCACGGATCGGCGTCAGCCGGGAGCGCACGGCCTCCCTCCCAGGGAACCTGCGAGGAGGCCTTTCGGCCGGCATGCGCTAGTTGAACCCCGAGCTTCGCCGAGCCGTGCTTGCGACAGAACGCGACGATCCGGGTCAGGGCCGCCTCGTTCTCGTCGTTGTAGAGGCCGAGGCAGCCATGGGTGATGCGGCCCTCCTGCTCGACGGCGGTCGCCTCGAGCACGACCAGGCCCGCGCCCGACATCGCGAGCGCGCCGAGATGGACGAGGTGCCAGTCCGTCGCGTCGCCGTGGATCGCGCTGTATTGGCACATGGGCGAGACTGCGATCCGGTTCGCGAGCTCCAGCGAACCGAGCCGGATCGGCGAGAAGAGATGACTCATGGGGCTTCGGTCCTAGCAGGCTGCTGAAGAAGCCGCACGTTGGCGGCTCAGGCGAGGGAAGTGAGA
>CAXTKM010000123.1:0-12229 GCA_964244795.1 uncultured Enterovirga sp. | reverse complement strand
GCTCGGCCGCGCCATCATGTCGGCCCCGACGCTGCTGATCGTCGACGAGCCCTCCGTCGGCCTCGCGCCGGCGCTCGTCAGCCGCACGATCGCCAAGATCGCCGAGCTGAAGGAGCGCCACAGCCTCACCGTGCTGATGGCCGAGCAGAACTTCACCCAGGCGATCCGGATCGCCGACAAGGGCTACGTGATCGTGCACGGGGAGATCGCCTTCCAGGGCGACCCGGACGCCATGCGGGGCAGCGACCTCATCCGCCAGTATTATCTCGGGCTTTAGGGGGCGCTCGTGTCGGCTCCCTCCACCGTGTCATGGCCGGGCTCGTCCCGGCCATCTCGACCCGAGACCCGGCGTTCTACCGAGCGGGATGGCCGGGACAAGCCCGGCCCTGACACGTCGAGACGTCGATCAACAACGCCAAGCAAAGGGAGGAAGAGATGATTCATTCCAAGACGACGAGGCGCACGGTCCTCGGCACGGCCGCCGCGGCCGTCGCGCTCTCGGGGCTCGCGACACCCGCGGCCGCGGCCGACCCGATCAAGATCGGCTTCGGCCTCCAGCTCACCGGCCCGCTCGCCGGCAACGGCAAGGCGGCGCTGGTCGGCGCGCAGATCTGGGCCGAGGAGGTCAACCAGAAGGGCGGGCTGCTCGGCCGGCCCGTCGAGCTCGTCTACTACGACGATCAGAGCAACCCTGGTCTCGTCCCCGGGATCTACTCGAAGCTGCTCGACGTCGACAAGGTCGACCTGCTTCTCGCCAACAACACGAACCAGACGATGCCCTCGATGCCGCTCGTGATCCAGCGCGGCCGGCTGATGATGGCCATGTTCGCGCTCGCCGTGAACGAGCAGTTCAAGTATTCGAAGTACTTCCAGATCCAGCCCTACGGGCCGAACGGCAAGGACGCGCTCGCCCGCGGCTTCTTCGTCAGCGCCATGAAGCTGACCCCGAAGCCGGCCACGATCGCGCTGGTCGGGGCCGATGCCGAGTTCGCGAAGAACGTCCTCGAGGGCGCGCGCGCGATCTCGAAGGAGCTCGGGATCAAGATCGTCTACGACCGGGTCTATCCCCCGACCACGGTCAACTTCACGCCCGTGCTGAAGGCCATCCAGGCGACGCAGCCCGACCTCGTGTTCGTCGGCTCGTACCCGTCCGACACGGTCGGCATGATCCGCACCGCCCGCGAGATCAAGCTCGAGCCGAAGGTGTTCGGCGGCGGCATGGTCGGCACGCAATACGCGACGATCAAGCAGCAGCTCGGCCCCGAGCTGAACGGCGTCCTCAGCTTCGAGCAATACATCCCTGAGCCGACCGTCAAGTTCCCGGGCATCGAGGCCATGCTGACGAAGTATCAGGCGCGCGCGAAGGATCAGGGCACCGATCCGCTCGGCTATTACGTGCCGGGCTTCACCTACTCGGCCCTGCAGGTCCTGGGCGAGGCGGTCACGAAGGTGGGCAGCCTCGATCAGGACAAGCTCGCCGAGTACATCCACACGGCGACGTTCTCGACGATCATCGGGGACATCAAGTTCGGCAAGGACGGCGAGTGGGTCGAGCCCCGGATGTTCACGGTGCAGTACCGGAACATCGTCGGCAACGGCATCGAGCAGTTCACCCAGCCCGGACGCTCGGTGATCCTCTACCCCGACACCTACAAGTCGGGCGACCTCATCGCCCCCTTCGCGGCGACGAAGTAGCGGTACGCCTGAACCTCGGCGCTCATGCTGCCGGGATAGACACCACCTTCCCTCCCCCCTGCGGACCGGGCGTCGCCCGGCAGGGGGGTCGAGCCGGAGCGAAGCGGAGGATCGGGGTGGGGGTCGCGGGCGTGGCCGGCCCCTTGTTCTCACGACACGACCCCCACCCCGATTCGCACCTTCGATGCGACTCGACCCTCCTGCCGGGCGAAGCCCGGTCCGCAAGGGGGAGGACAGGGCGCGCGAACCACGCAGGAAATCTGAGATGAACAAGTCTGAGATGAACAAGACAGTCGGACTGATCGGTGTCGGCATCATGGGGTCCGCCATGGGCGCGAACCTCGTCAGGGCGGGGTTCCGGGTCGTCGGCCACGACCCTTCGCCGGACGCGCTCGCGCGGCTCGCGGCGTTCGGGGGGGAGGGGGTCGGGTCGGCCCGGGCGGTCGCGGAGGCGTGCCCCGTCCTGATCTCGTCGCTGCCCTCGGCGGCGGCCCTGATCGCGGCCTGCTCGGGTCCCGACGGGATCGGGGAGGCCGAGGGCACGGGCCAGATCGTGATCGAGTGCTCGACGCTCCCCCTCGACACGAAGCATCGCGCCTTCGAGATCCTGGCCGCGACGGGCAAGATCCTGCTCGATTGCCCGGTCAGCGGGACCGGCGCCCAGGCCCGCACGAAGGATCTCGTGGTCCTCGGCAGCGGCGACGAGGAGGCGTTCCGGCGCTGCGGGCCGGTGCTCGACGGCATGTCGCGCGTCGCCCGCTACCTCGGGCCCTTCGGCCACGGCTCGAAGATGAAGTTCCTCGCGAACCATCTCGTGACGATCCACAACGTCGCGGCCGCCGAGGCGATCGTGCTCGGCATCAAGGCCGGGCTCGACCCCGCGCTCGTGGTCGAGACCCTGTCCGACAGCGCGGGCTCCTCGCGGATGTTCCAGATCCGCGGGCCGTTGATGCGGGACGCGCGCTACGACGAGCCGACCGCGACGATCCGGATGCACCTGAAGGATCTCTCGATCATCGGGAGCTTCGCGGCCGACCTCGGCTGCCCCTTACCGGTCTTCGCGGCGTCGGCCCCGATCTACGTCGCGGGCGCGGCGCAAGGGCGCCTCGGGCAGGACACCGCCGCCGTCTGCGCCGTGCTGGAAGGCCTTGCCGGCCTGCCCGACCGACCCACCGACCCCTCACGATCCGGAGAGAGCTGATGTCCGCCTATTGGTGCTCGCGCGTCCACGTGACCGACCCCGAGACCTACGACAAATACGTGGCCCTCGCGGGACCCGCGATCGAGCGGCACGGCGGCGTGTTCCTGGCGCGCGGCGGACGCCAGGTGATCCTGGAGGGCGGCGCCTTCGAGCGTTCGATCGTGGCTCGCTTCCCGAGCCTCGAACAGGCCGAGGCTTGCTACAACTCGCCCGAATACACCGCCGCGCGCCAGTACACGGTCGGCACGTCGGAACGGCACATGGTCGCCGTGGAGGGTGTCGATTGACTACCGGCCGTCGAGGGTCCAGCCCGCGCCGATCGCCAGCACGGCGGCCTCGGCGATGCGCTGGTCCTGCTCCCAATCGCCGCCGCTGACCCCGATGCCGCCGATGCACGTCCCGTCCAGGATGATCGGGAAACCGCCTTCCATGGCGGTCCAGCGCTCCGGCCCGGCCGCGAGCGCGAGGCCGATCGCGTGCGCGACGTCGAGGTCCTGGCCCTGCGCGCCGCGCGACGAGGTGGGCCGCATGTTCGAGGCCGCGGTCGCGGCCTTCGTGGTCGCGGAATAGACCGAGTGGAACCGGCCCCCGTCCAGCCGCTCGAAGGCGAGGAGATGGCCGCCCCCGTCCACGATCGCGACCGACACCGCGATCCCGATCCGGCGGGCGGCCTCGATCGCGACCCGCATCATCGCGGCCGCGCCCGCATGGGTGAGGCATCGCGTGGGAGCCCAGTGGTCCTGTCCCATTTCCATCCGAGAACGCCCGCCAGCTCGACCTGCGCGGGGATGTAGCGAAACAGACCGGGAGGACGCAAATGATCACCAGGCATCCGACATCGAGGCGCCATCTGATGCTCGCCGGCGGCGCATCGCTCGGGCTCATGGCGCAGGCCCCCGCGCCCGCCCGCCCGCCCGTTCCGGAGTCCCGCCCGAACCCCGGCCCGAGCGGCGGGCCGATCACGATCCGGCTCGGCGGCTACGGGCCGGCCACGACGCCGTTCAGCCTCGGGCTGAAGATGATCGGCGAGCGGCTGAAGGCGAAGTTCCGCGACGCGGTCGACGTGAAGTACGTCTACAACATCCTCGACCTCGGCTACCGGGGCGAGGATATCCTGTGGCTCGTCGAGAGCGGGATTCTCACCCTCGGGTACCAGTCGTCGAGCTACATGACCGACCGCGTACCGGATATCGGCGTGCTGGACCTTCCGTTCCTCTTCGAGGACGGGGCCAAGGCCCGGGCCGCGATGGACGGCGATCTCGGCCGGATGCTCGCCGCGACGATCGAGGAGAGGATGAACTACCGCATCCTCGGCTGGTACGAGAACGGGTTCCGGCACATCTCGAACCGGCTCCGGCCCGTCCGGACGCCGGCCGACCTCGCCGCGATGACGATCCGGGTCCTGCCGAGCGACGTCCAGGCCCGGACCTTCCAGCTCCTCGGCGCCGTGCCGCAGCGGATGGACCTCGCGGACCTGATCGCGCGCGTGAAGGCCGGCACGATCGACGCGCAGGAGAACCCGCTCGCGAACACGGTCACCTACGGGGTGCACAAGTATCAGCGCTTCCACACGATGTCGGGCCATTTCTACCTGTCCCGCCCGATCTTCCTCCACCGCCCCTCCTTCGACGGCTGGCCGCCGGAGCTCCAGGCCGAGCTGCGGGCCGCCGTCGTGGACGCGGTCGCCTACCAGCGCGGCACGATCGGGAAGGAAGAAGCCGATGCCCGGGCCGCGATCGAGGCCGAGCGCGGCGAGATCGTGACGCTGAGCCCGGCCGAGAAGGCCGCCTTCGCGGCCGCCGTGAAGCCGCTCTACGCCGAGCTGCGGGACAGCTATCCCGCGAAGCTCCGGGCGCTCGTGCCGGGGTTGTAGCGCGTCGGTCGAAGACCCGGCTGGCATTCCGGGGCTCGCGTCGCGAGAGCCCGGAACCCATAGACCCGACGGTCCCGATCTGACGAGCCGCAGTGCAAGCATCGGCCGCGTTCGCGTTTATGGGTTCCGGGCTCGGCTTCGCCGACCCGGAATGACAGGCCGGCGAAACAACCGCACGGCATCTTTATGAGGTCGCCCCGGCGGCCGTCTCGCTCCCTTACGCGATCGGGGACATCCTCTTCCTCGCGGCCCTCGACCCGGGTCGCGGAACCTCGCGAAGACGATGTCGATCCAGCTTCAAGGCCTATCGCCCGTGAACACCGCGGCCTCCGGGCCCGACGAATACCTCGTCGGGCGCGACCCGAGCGGCTTCTGGGTCGCGGTCGAGACCCATGGCCGCGCGGGCGGCGTCTTCTGCAGCCGGGAGGCGGCCCGCGACTACGCGGAGTTCGAGACCGGCCGGCGCCCGAATGCGGTCCACGTCACGAGCGAGCCCGTGACGCTCCGGATGTGAGCGCCCGGGTGTCGTCGATCGCCCCCACGGACGAGGATCGGATGGCGCTCGAGGCCAGGGTCAACCGGCTCCGCTCGCTCCTGGTCATCCGGCGCTTCTCCTGGAAGGTCGGGTTCTTCGTCTGCTGCGCGCTCGGCCATTTCATGGCCGGGCACGGCTTCCTCCGGAACCTCGAAGCGCTCGCGCTCGCCTCGACCGTGCTCGCCGTCGTGGTCGGTCATTGGCGGCAGGAGCGAGTCGGCGCCCCGCACTACACCTCGTTCGACGAGGCCGCCTGGTTCATGCTGCTGGCCTTCGTCCTGGCCCGGCAGGTCTGAACGAATACTCCCGCCCGTCATTCCGGGGCGGCGAAGCCGAGCCCCGACCCCATGGACACTGACGATGTCCGCCCTGACGTCGTGGGTGTCTCATCGACAGCGTCGACGCTTATGGGTTCGGGGCTCGGCTGCGCCGCCCCGGAAGGACAGCCGGGGCGTGGCGCTCCGCTCACAACCGCCGCCGGATCGTGTCCCAGTCGCGCAGGAGCGCCTCGCGATGGTCGGGGTCGGCGATCGCGACGAGGCGGCGCGCCCGCTCGCCGATCTCCGTGTGGCGGAGGTCCGCGACGCCGAACTCGGTGACCACGAAACCGACGTCGAGCGCCGTCGCGGTGACCGGGACGCCGGCCCCGATGCCGGGCACGATCCGGGACCGTCCCCGCCAGGAGGCCGGGAGCGCCACGATCGCGCGGCCTCCCGGAGCGGTCGCGACGCCGCGCGCGAAGTCCGGGAAGCCGCCCGGGCCCGAGACGAGGCGCGCGCCGGCATGGGTCGCGTTCACCTGGCCGAACAGGTCGACCTCGAGCGCCGAGTTGATCGACACGAGGTTCGCGATCCGGCCGAGGACCTGCGGCCCGTGCGTGTAGGAAGCCGGGCGCAGCGCGAAGGCGCGGCCCGCGGCGCGGTAGAGGTCGTGCGTGCCGACCGCGCTCCCGGCGACCGCGAGCCCCCGGTCGATCGTCTTCTCCTCGCCCGTGACGATTCCGGCCTCGATCAGCCGGAGGCATTCGTCCGACACGAGGCCGGAGTGAAGCCCGAGGCGGCGATGGCCGTGCAGCCGGGCGAGGATCAGGTTCGGCACCCGGCCGATCCCGACCTGCAGGCAATCCCCGTCGCGGATCAGCCCGGCGACGTGGTCCGCGATCCGGTCGACCTCGGCCGAGGTCCCGGAATCCGGCGGCTGGACCAGGAGAGGCTCGGTTCCCGCGACGAGCCGGACCCGGCTCGCCGGGAACGCGGGCGCGTCGCCCCCGGCCGGGATCTCCTCGGCGATCTCGGCCAGGACGAGCCTCGCGCGCTCCGCCACGACGCTCGCGAAATCGGCGTTGGGCGAGAAGCGCAGCGCGCCGTCGGGGCCCGCCGCCGCGGCACAGAGAAGCGCGACGTCGATGTCGATCGTCTCGAGATGGCGTGAGAAGCCGAGATAGCTCGCGTGGAGCAGCCGGTGGCGGCCCGCCTCGAAGCTCGCCCGCTGGGCGGGGGTCACGAAGGGCCCGAGCGAGGACGCGGTCGGGTGGAGCCCCGCGTAGTCGAGATCGTTGATGCCCGGGAGATGGGCCAGCACGAAGCGGATCCCCGCAGCCGCCCCGGGGTTTCGGACGAGAGCGGCCCGCAGCGAGGGCGGCTCGCCGCTCGCCCCGCCGACGAACACCGTCATCCCGGGCCGGAGCTGCGCGACGGCGTCGTCGGCCGAGATCACGGCGTCACGAGAGCTTGGCCGGGAAGGGGCTGGTCCACCCCCTGCGTCATCCTGAGGAGCCTGCGCAGCAGGCGTCTCGAAGGACCCACCGACGTTTGCGTGTGGTTCGAGACGAGACGCTTCGCGGCTCTCCTCAGCATGACGCAGGGAGGGGATCCGCGTCGAAGTGATCCGTCGAGGCATGGTGCGGAGCGCTCAATCCGGCAGGATCGCGACCGCGCGCGTCCAGCCGCCCGAGCCGCCCTTCACCTTCACGGGCAGGCAGGAGAGCGTGAATCCCACGGCCGGCAGCGCCTCGAGGTTGTGCAGCTTCTCGACCTGGCAATAGCCGGCCTCGCGGCCCGCCTTGTGCCCCTCCCAGATGATCGAGGCGTCGCCCGTCTCCGCGAAGCGGCGCGCCGTGTGGCTGAAGGGCGCGTCCCAGCTCCAGCCGTCGGTCCCGACCACCTTGATGCCCTGCCGGACGAGGTGGAGCGTCGCGTCCCGGCCGAAGCCGCAGCCGCTGTGGATGTAGTCCGCCTCGCCGTAGCGGGCGCCGGCCCGGGTGTTCGCGACCACGATCTCGAACGGGCTCAGCCGGTGTCCGATCCGGGCGAGCTCGGTGTCGATCTCGTCCGGCGTAACGACGTGGCCGTCGGGAAGGTGGCGGAAGTCGAGCTTCACGCCGGGCCGGATGAACCAGTCGAGCGGCACCTCGTCGATCGTGATCGCCCGCGCGCCGCCGTCCATGGTCGGATGGTAGTGCCAGGGCGCGTCGACATGCGTGCCGTTGTGGGTCGAGATCGTGGCCGTCTCCATGGCCCAGCCGAGCCCCTCCGGAAGCTGCTCGGGCCGGAGGCCCGGGAAGGCGGCCGCGATCTCGACCGCGGTCTCGACATGCTCCCGGTAACGGATCGCGACCGGCATGAAGGCGGGATCGGCCGGAACGTCGTTCTCCAGCGCGATGGAAAGGTCGATGATCATGGATGTCCGCCTTCTATGAGCCGAGGCCCAGCTTCGCCGCGAGGCCGATCCGCTGCAGCTTGCCGGTCGCGCCCTTCGGGATCTCGGGGAGGATGACGACCCGGGCCGGCACCTTGAACGCAGCGAGCCTCGTCGCGACGAAGCGGCGGAGCTCGCCCTCCTCGGCGGCCTCGCCCTCCCGCAGCACGATCGCGGCCGCGACGTCCTCGCCGAGGCTGCCGTGCGGCATGCCGAAGGTCACGCATTGCGCGACCGCCGGGTGGTCCATCAGCACCTCGTCGACCTCGCGCGGGGAGATCTTCTCGCCGCCCCGGTTGATGATCTCCTTCAGGCGCCCCGTGATCCGGAGATAGCCCTCGGGGTCGAGGATGCCCTGGTCGCCGGTGCGGAAGAAGCCGTCCGGCGTGAACGCCTCCCCATTGGCCTTCGGGTTGTTCTCGTAGCCCGTCATCACGTTGTCGCCCCGGATCACGATCTCGCCCGTGGCGCCGGCCGGCAGCGGTGCGCCGGCCTCGTCGACGATCCGGATCTCCGGGCCGGCCGCGATCCCGACGGAACCGGGGTGATGCGGCCGCGGCGGCAACGGGTTCGAGGCCATCTGGTGCGCGGCCTCGGTCATCCCGTAGGCCTCGATCAGGGGCGCGCCGAACACCTCCTCGAGCTCGGCCATGACCTGCGGCGGCATGGACGCGGAGGACGATCGCAGGAAACGGAGCGGGTTCGCCCGGATCACGTCGGCGTTGCGGCGGGCGCGGCCGACGATCGCCTGGTGCATCGTCGGCACCGCCGTGTACCAGGTCGGCCGGACCTCGCTCATCCAGCCGAAGAACTTCAGCGCGTTGAAGCCCGGCGTGCAGGACACGGCACCGCCGGCCGAGAGCGGCGCCAGGATCCCGGCGATCAGGCCGTGGATGTGGAACAGCGGCATGATGTTCAGCCCGCGATCCTCGGCCGTGAAGGCGAGCGACGCCCTGATGTTCCGTGCCGAGGCGCAGACGTTGCGCTGCGACAGCGGCACGATCTTCGGCCGGGAGGTCGTGCCGGAGGTGTGCAGCACGAGCGCGATGTCGTCGGGTTCGGCGAACCCGCCCGCATCCGGCGTCGCGGCCTCGCCGGGAACGTCGAGCGCGAAGTGGCCCGCGCCCTCCACCGGGCTCGGCCGGAGGTGGGCGACCGGGACGCCGAGACGCTCCGCGACCGCGAGCGCGGGCGTGTCCCGGCCCGCCTCGACGACGAGGAGCCGGGGCTTGAGGTCGTCGAGGTAGAAGGCGAATTCGTCGGCCGTGTAGCCGGGATTCAGGGGCGCCGAGGTGGCGCCGGCCCCGATCGCGATGAACGCCGCGGCCATCTCGGGGCCGTTCGGCAGCACGATCGCGATCCGGTCGCCGCGCCCGATCCCCTTCTGGTTCAGGGCCGCGACCGTCCGGCCGACGAGCGCCCGGAGCGCCCCGAAGCGCAGCGGCTCGCCGCCCGGAGCGTCGAGCGCGACCGCCTCGTCGGCGCCGGCCTGGATCAGCCCGTGCAGGGTCGTGGCGCTCTCGGACATCGGCATCTCCTCGGGCCTGGCTTGAAACTCGACTGCGTCATCCTGAGGAGGTCGGCGTGGCCGACCGTCTCGAAGGACGCACCACGGTTGAGCGTGCTTCGAGACGCGCCTTCGGCGCTCCTCAGCATGACGAAGGTCGGTGGATCGTCATCTCGAGTCGGGTTCTCGAAACTCTCGTCTCCGTTCACCCGCCGAGCTTCAGCCCGCCCTTCGCCCCGTCGAGGCTCCGGGCGAGGAGGCGCATCAGGGCGTAGACGGCGTCGATGTGGGGGGTCGCGGTCCCGGTGAGGCGGCCGAGCTCGATGACCGAGCCGACCAGCGCCTCGAGCTCGATCGGGCGCCCGGCCTCGACGTCCTGGAGCATGGAGGTCTTGTGCGCGCCGACCTTCTCGGCGCCCGCGATCCGGCGGTCGATGCCGAGCTTGAAGGTGATCCCGAGCGCGTTCGCGATCCGCTCGGCCTCGCCCATCATGCTGGCCGCGAGCGCGCGGGTCTCCGGGAAGCGGCAGAGGTCGACCAGCGTCGCGTGCGTGAGCGCGCTGATCGGGTTGAAGCTGAGGTTGCCCCAGAGCTTCAGCCAGATCTCCGACCGGATGTCGGCCGTGACCGGCGCCCGGAACCCGGCCCGGGCGAGCCGCTGCGACAGGGCCTGGACCCGGGGCGTCGATTCGCCCGAAGGCTCGCCGAGCCCGAACCGCGTGCCCTCGACGAGCTCGACCACGCCCGGCGCCTTGAGGACCGCGGCCGGGTAGACGACGCTGCCGATCACGCGCCCCGGGTCGAGGTGCCGGGCGATGAGGCCGCCCGGATCGGCGGTCTCGAGATGGGTGCCCGCGAGCCGGCCGCCATGGTCGATGAAGTACCACCAGGGAATGCCGTTCTGCATCGTGACGACGGGCGTGTCCGGGCCGAGGAGATGATGCAGGTCGGCCGCGATCGGCCCGACCTGATGCGCCTTCACGGTCAGGAGCACGACCTCGTGCGGCCCCGCCTCTTCCATCGAGGCGGCCGCCCGCACGTCGCGCGCATGCGTCTCGGTGCCGTCCTCGCCGACGAGCGTCATGCCGTTCTGTCGGATCGCGGCGAGGTTCGGGCCGCGCGCGATGAAGGTCACGCGCTCGCCCGCTCCGGCGAGCTTCACGCCGAGATAGCCCCCGATGGCGCCGGCGCCCACGATCGCGATCGTCACCGCACGTCCTCCCTATCGTCTTGGCGCCCACCACCGAGGTGGCGAGCGCCGATGCCGATTGGCCTATTCGGAGCGGCGCGACAAGGTCACGCGGGCTCGTGGAGGAAATCGATCAGCGCCGTCTCGGCCATCACGGCCTCCGGCGCGCGGTGGCGGGCGGCCAGGGCGCGCTCCTCGTCGGTCCGGAAACGGGTCTGGAGATAGGCGCCGAGATGGCGCGCGCGTCGGACGATCCGGGTCCCGATCGCCATCCGGTCCCGCTCGAACACGGCCAGCGCCGCCGGGATCTCGGCCTGCGCGTCGAGGCAGGACGCGAGCGCCACCGCGTCGCCGACGGCCTTCGCGACGCCCGCCCCGACATGCGGCCGCGCCACGAAGGCCGCGTCGCCGACGAGCGCCACCGCGCGGCCCGGCGCCATCCTGGTCGTCTCGAGATCGTAGATCGGCTGCAGGAAGGCGCCGTCCGCGAGCCGCATCACCTCCCGGAACTGCGGCGCCAGCACCTCTTCGGCATGGTCCCGCATCTCGGCCACGACCGCTCGCGTGATCAGGGGCGGCGGGATGTTCAGCGCGTGGAGGCGACCGCTCTCGTCGGTGAGGAGCCGCGGCAGGTCGGTCTCCTCACCAGCCGGACGGTACCAGACGACGTTGTAGCGCCGGTGCCCCGGCCGGAGGTCGTTGCCCTCGCCCGCGACCGGATAGCCGAGGATCTGCTCGCCCTCGGGCAGGCAGAACGCGAAATCCGCGAACAGCTCGCGATGGAGCGCCGGCGGGAAGGCGCTCTCGTCGACGAGGCCGCGCCAGGCGACGTAGCCCGCGTAGAGCGGCTGCACCTCCGGCAGGAGCTGCGCCCGGACGGCCGACCGGAACCCGTCGGCCCCGACCAGGAGGTCGCCCGAGGCTTGGCTTCCGTCGGCGAAGTGCGCCACGATGCCTGCGCCGGTCTCCTCGACGCGGCAGAGGTCGCGCCCGAGATGGACGACGTCCTCCGGCACGGCGCGCTGCAGAAGTTCGTAGAGCCGATTCCAGGAGGTCGCGACCTGCGGGCACGCGCGTTCGCCGACGATCCGACCGTCCCGGTCGAAGGTCCGGCGCCGGAGAATGTCGATGCCGAAATCCCGGCCCGTCTCCAGCCCGAGCCCGTCCAGCGCGGCCCGCAGCTCGGGATGGGTGATGATGCCGGCGCCCCGGCCCGTGAGCGCGACGTCCGAGCGCTCGTAGAGCGCGACGTCCCAGCCGCTCTGCCGGAGCTTCAAGGCCGTGAACAGGCCGGCGATAGAGCCGCCGATCACGATCGCCCGTCGTCGATTCGCTGTCGGCACTGGGTCTCCGTGTAGCCTCGGATCACGCCTGTCCTCCCCCTTGCGGGGAGGGTCGAGTCGGCGAAGCCGACCGGGGTGGGGTCGTGTCGTCTGCTCCTAGCGCATGCTGGCTTTTCACGGAAACGCCAGCATGCTCTATGCTCTAGGCTTGAAGAGTTCGCGACGCGCCCCCCCCCCCCCCCCCCCCCC
>CAXTKM010000122.1:0-12254 GCA_964244795.1 uncultured Enterovirga sp. | reverse complement strand
AAGCGCTATTTCGAGCCGGGCGACCTCGGCTTCCCGGTCTGGCGCTTCATGAGCGGCCTTTTCGGCATGTGCATCTGCAACGACCGGCGCTGGCCCGAGACCTACCGGGTCATGGGCCTGCAGGGCGTCGAGATGGTGGTCCTCGGCTACAACACCCCCTCCGTGAACGCGCAGAAGGGCGGCGAGGCGCTGGACCAGCGCCTGTTCCACCATCGGCTCTCGGTCCAGGCCGGCGCCTACCAGAACGCGACCTGGGTCGTGGCCGTCGCGAAGGCCGGCGACGAGGACGGCCACCACCTCATGGGCGGCACCTGCATCGTCGACCCGGACGGTCGGATCGTGGCCGAGGTCGAGGGCGAGGACGACGGCGTCGTGGTCCATCCTTGCGACCTCGACGCGACCCGGTTCGGGAAGGAGACGATCTTCGACTTCGCGCGCCACCGGCGGATCGAGCATTACGGCCGCATCACCGCCCAGACCGGCGTCGAGCTGCCGGCCTGAGGACACGAACAAGCTTGGCCGTTCGGCGGCCGTGTGCCAGAGAGGCTCGCCTTTCGGAGAACGTCATGATCCAGCGTCTTCTCGCCCTCGTGGCCGCGCTCTGCCTCGCCGCGGCGCCCGCTCTCTCCCGGCCGATCAACATTCCGTCGGACAGCCCGGTCGCCGGCATCGAGCTTCCGGGCGGCTGGACGACGACGGCGACGAAGCGCGGGGTCGAGGTGAAGAGCCCGGACGAGGAGGTGTTCTTCTGGGTCGAGGTGTACCAGCCGGCGCAATACGCCGCCGTGGTGGCCGAGCACGAGCGATACTTCGGCAAGCAGGGCGTCGCGATCACTGGCGAGGGCCGGACCTCAAGCTCGAAGGATGGCAACGTCCAGATCAAGGCGACCGCCTTCCCGGCGACCTGGAAGGGCGACCCGACGGTGCTGCGCTATCTCTCGATCGATCCGGGCCTTCCGTCGAAGAGCCAGATCCTCCTGTCGTACTGGGCCTCTCCGAAGGGCGACAAGACCCATGAGGTCGCCTTCCAGGGCGTGCTGCAGAGCCTCGGTCCGCCGCGGTAGCATCCTCGGTGAGCAGCGTCGCCTTCGCGGCGATCACGCCGCACGAGCGCTACAAGCTCCTCTGCGCGACGGTCGTCCCGCGCCCGATCGCGCTCGTCACGACGGCCGACCGGGAGGGCAGGGTCAACGCCGCTCCGTTCAGCTTCTTCAACGTCTTCTCCGAAGACCCCCCGATCGTGGTGCTGGGCCTGCAGCACAAGCAGGGGGGCGACCGCAAGGACACGACCCGCAACATCGGCGAGACCGGGTTCTTCGTGATCAACCTCGTGGACGAGGCGCTGGCGGAGGCGATGAACGTCTGCGCGATCGACTTCCCGCCAGGCGCGAGCGAGATCGAGGCGGCCGGGCTGACGCTCGCACCCGGGATCGACGTCCCGGTGCCGCATATCGCCGAGGCGCCCTTCGCGCTCGAGTGCAGGCGGACCGTGGCGCTCGCCTTCGGGGCCGGCCGCGAGATCATGCTGGGCGAGGTGCTCCGGCTGCACGCCCGGGAGGGGCTCCTGGACGAGGCCCGGATGCGGATCGATGCCGAGGCGTATCGGCCGGTCGGTCGCCTGTTCGGCGACGGCTATGCCCGTCAGGGCGACCGCTTCGACCTCGCGCGCGAGAGCTACGCCGACTTCGCGAACAGGAGCGGCGGCGCGGCGTCCTGAGCCGCCTGCCGGCCGGACGGCCCGAAGGGTATGGAACCGGGATCGGGACAGGGATTGTGGACCGGGATCGGGGCCTGGTTCCGGGCCGGAACGCTGACGGATGAGGGCTGCCAGAGCGTCGACCGGTTCCGGCCCGCGAGCTTCGCCCGATAGAGCGCATCGTCCGCCCGCTTCATCAGCAAGCCGATGTCGGCCGCGGCCGGATCGAGGGCGGCGACCCCGAAGCTCGCCGTGACCGCGATCTCGCCCGACGCCGTCGGGAACCGCCGCGCCGCGAGAGCGGCCCGCATCCTGTCGGCCACCGCGAGGGCCGCGCGGCCGGCCGTGTGGGGCATCACGACCGCGAACTCCTCGCCCCCGATGCGGCCGATGACGTCGCCCTTCCTGAGAAGCGACTGGCAGGTCTGCGCGGCGCCGGACAGGACCGTGTCGCCGGCGGCATGGCCGTGCTCGTCGTTGACCTGCTTGAAGTGGTCGATGTCGAGCAGGATGCAGCTCAGGGCGTGGCGATGCCGGAGCGCGAGCGCGAGGTCCCCCTCCACCCTCAGCCGAAAGGCCGCCCTGGCCAGCGTGCCGGTCAGGCTGTCCGTCGTCGCGAGAAGGCGGAGCTCGAGCTCGTCCGTCACGATGCGGGCGAGATCGGACAGGATCGCGATCTGCTCCTGATCGAAGAGGCGCGGCACGACGTCCAGCACGCAGAGCGTGCCGACGTTGTAGCCGTCGGGACTGACGATCGGCGCCCCGGCATAGAACCGGATGCCGTTCTTCGAGACCAGCGTGTTGGCCCGGAACCGCTCGTCGTTCGCGAGGTCCGGGACAATCAGCGGCCCGGCCTGCCGGATCGTGACGTCGCAGAAGGCACGCCCCCGGGCGATCTCGGCGCTCGGGATGCCCTCCCGGGCCTTGCGCCACTGGCGGTGGTCGTCGAGGAACGCGACGGTGGCCATGGGCATCCGGAAGATGCGCCGCGCGAGCCGGGTGATCCGGTCGAACGCCTCCTCGCCCGGCGTGTCCAGCACGTCGTAGCGCCGGAGCGCCGCGAGCCGCCGCTCCTCGTGTCGTCCGTTGGCGTCCGGCATGGTCGTCACGTCGTCCCCTCCTGCAGGGAGAACCGAGCCTAACCACAAGTGGTGCACGGGCGATTACCGCGGCGATCCCCCCGGCGGGCCGGCCCCGATCCTCAGCAGGCGAGCGTGCCCAGCGCCATCGCGACCGCGGCCTGGGTCGGGTCGATCACCGGCACGCCGAGCGCGTCCTCGAGCGGGCGGCGGTGCCGCGCCATGCCGGCGCAGCCCATCACGATCGCGCCCGCGCCGTCGCGGTCGCGCAGCTCGCGCCCGACCGCGATCATGCGGGCGAGCGTGCCCTCGCCGGATGCCGTCTCGGCGACCGACATGCCGAGCGGGCGCTCGCCGGCGAGCCGGTCGGTCAGGCCCATCTGGCGGAGGTAGCGCATGTGGCGCGGGATCGACCGGGCCGCGATCGCCAGCACGCCGAAGCGCTCGGCGCGGGCGAGCGCCGTCAGGACCCCGCATTCGGCGATCCCGAAGACGGGCCGCGTGGTGGCCTCCCGGCAGACGTGCAGCCCGGGATCGGAGTAGCAGGCGATCACGAAGGCCGCGGCCTCGCGGTCGCCCTCGACGAGGCGTCGGAGCGGCATCGCGACCGCGTCGACGTCGGCCTGGGTCTCGATCCCGAACGGCCCCTCGGTGAGCGTCCGGCAGCGGATCGCCGGCCCGTCCGCGAGGTCGAGCGGCGCGAGGGCCGCCGCGAGCCCGGCCGTGACGGCCTCGTTCGCGTTCGGGTTGACGACGAGGATGAGGGGTCGTGTCACGGGAGCGCTCCGGCTGGCGCCCATTGGACCGGGCGGCGCGCCCGAGTCCAGCCTCCCCCGCGCGCGCCGCGACGCGCCTCCCCTTGCCGAGGACGGCCGATCCGGCCCAGAACGCGCCGTCTTGACCTTGCTCCTCCCGTCCGGGCCGCGGCTGATGCGGGCGCGCGGCATCGCGGTCGCGGGCTGCGGGCCAGCCGGTCTCGCGGCGGCCCTCATGCTCGCCCGCGACGGCCACGCCGTCACGCTGTTCGAGCGCTTCGCCGCGCCGAGGCCGGTCGGGTCGGGCCTGATGATCCAGCCGACCGGGCTCGCGGTCCTCGGCGCGATCGGGCTCGCGGAGGCGGCCGTCGCGGCCGGCGCCCGGATCGACCGGCTGCTGGGCGAGGCGCGACCCTCGGGCCGCACCGTCCTCGACGTCCGGTACGGCGCGCTTGGGCGCGAGACAGCGTTCGGCCTCGGGCTGCATCGCGCGTCCCTGTTCGACATCCTGCACCGGGCGGCGCTCGCGGCCGGCATCCCGATCGAGACCGGCCGCGCGGTCGTGGGCAGCGAGACCGGCCCGGCGGGCCGCCGTCTCGTCTTCGCCGACGGCCGCGACGCCGGCCCCTTCGACCTCGTGATCGACGCGCTCGGCACCGCGACGCCGCTCGCGGCCGCGACGGGCCGCCGGCTCGCCTACGGGGCGCTCTGGGCGAGCCTCGACTGGCCGGAGAACGCCGGGTTCGCGCCCGCGACGCTGAGCCAGCGCTACGTCCGGGCGAGCACGATGGCCGGCATCCTGCCGATCGGGACGCTGCCCGGCCGGACCCGCCCGCAGGCGGCGTTCTTCTGGTCGATCCGGCTCGACCGGCTCGCGGCCTTCCGGGAGGCGGGCCTCGAGCGCTGGAAGGCCGAGGTCCTGGACCTCTGGCCGGAGGCCGCGCCGCTTCTCGAGCGGATCGCGAGCCCGGACGATCTCACGCTCGC
The DNA here is from genome assembly GCA_964244795.1 of uncultured Enterovirga sp. GTDB lineage: Bacteria > Pseudomonadota > Alphaproteobacteria > Rhizobiales > Beijerinckiaceae > Enterovirga. Next base: position 7,737 of record CAXTKM010000122.1, on the reverse strand, counting down.
CCGCTACTGCCACCGCACGCTCGCCAATCCCGTCGCCCGCGGCCTGATCCACATCGGCGACGCCTGGCATTCGACGAGCCCGCAGCTCGGCCAGGGCGCCAACATGGCGCTGCTCGACGCCTATGGTCTCGCGAAGGCGATGCGCGAGAGCGACGACCTCGCGGAGGCGCTCGCCCGCGCGGTCGCGCTCCGGCGTCGCCACGTGGCCCTGTATCAGGCGATGAGCGCCCTCTTCACGCCCGTGTACCAGTCCGACAGCCGCGTCCTGCCGCTGCTCCGGGACCGCGTCGTCGGGCCGCTCTCGCGGCTCTGGCCCGCGACCCGGATCCAGGCCGCGATGGTGAGCGGCCTCGTGGGCCGTCCCCTCGGGCCGCTCGGTCTGGGCTAAGCACGCTACGGAACGGTGGAAACCGGTCTGCCGCAAACGGCTTGCGTCAACACCTCATAGCCGGCCAGCGCCTCACGCTCGGGGAAAGCCCGCTCCGCGCGCTCGATATCGGCCAGGGCGGGAAGGCTCGCCTCGTTGCCGAGATGCTGGATCGCATGGGTCGAGGCGGCGCGCGCGAACGCGAAGCGCTCCTGCCAGTCCGCCTCCGGTCGGGCGAGGGCGGCGTAGATGTAGGCGCCGTGGAAGATATCGCCGGCCCCGTTCGTGTCGATCACCCGCGCGGGCGGAACGTCGAGCGCCGGAAGGTGGCGGCGCCGGCCCCGCTCGTCGTACCAGACCATGCCGTCGGCCCCGAGCGTGACCGCGCCGATGCGGCAGCCGCGCGATTCGAGATAGTCGAGCATGGCGGCGGGCGAGAGCGCCATCTGCTCGCAGAGCCGTTCCGCCACGACGGCGACGTCGATCAGGGCCAGGAGCTCGTGCGTGTTCGACCGGAGGCCGCCGCCGTCGAGCGACGTCAGGATCCCGGCCTCGCGGCACTGGCCCGCGTAGAGCATCGCGGCGTCGGGCTGGTGCCCGTCGAGGTGGAGCGCCCGGCAGCCGGCGAGCCGGAGCGGCGGCACCGGATGGAGGTAGTCGTCGTCGCGGCAGCGCACGACCGCGCGCCGGCCGCCGCGCGGCATGATGAAGGAGAGCGACGAGCCCCGGACCTTCCGGTGGTGCACCGGAATGGCGTATTTCGCCGCCATGTCGATGAACATCCGGCCGAGCCAATCGTCGGCCACGGACGCGAGCAGGTCCGGCGCGATCCCGAGCTTCGCGCAGCAGAAGGCCGCCGTCACCGCGTTGCCCCCGAACGAGACGGCGTAGTCGTCCGCCACCACCTTGTCGTCGCCGGTCGGCATCGGCACGTCGCCGGTCAGGAACGTGACGTCGATATAGGTCTGCCCGATGAAGAGCGCTTTCATGCCGGCCTCCCGGCGCCCGTTATGCGGCCTCCCGGCCGGGAGGCAAGCCCGGCGGCGGGCCTGCTCTCACCCACCCTATCGTCGTGCCATGGCCGGGCATGTCCCGGCCATCCCGGTCAAAGGGCCACGGCGCTCGATGAGCCGGGACGGCCGGACAGGCCCGGCCATGACAAGGCGGATGGATAGACCCCTCAGTGCAGCTTGTCGCCCGCCGTCCGGAGCCGGGCGAGCTCGTCCTTGAGGTGCAGCTTGCGGCGCTTCAGCTCGGCCACCTTGGTCTCGTCGGTCGCCGGATGCGTCTCGGCCGCGTGGAGCTCGCGCTCCAGGGCCTCGTGCTTCCGCTCGAGCTCGATCAGGTGATTCTGAAGCGCCATTCCGCATCTCCTCTAGCGGTATCACGAGAACGTCACTGTGCCCGGCGGATCGTGGCGAAGCTGTGGCTGGGGACCGGTGCGGAATCGGCCAGAGGTCGGCGCCTCTTGACGGGCGGGCCGGCTTGCCGCTTCTCGGCCCGGCGTGCGCCGTCCGCTCGTTCGCGGCCAAACGGGGCAGACCGCGGGAGCCACGATGGCGTCGAACGACGATGACGAGGGGCCGGCCGCCCGCATGGCCGAGCTCCTGGCCGAGCTCGGGCGCCTGAAGCAGGAGCATCGCGACCTCGATGCCGCGATCGACGCCCTCGAGCAGAACGTGGCCGGCGACCAGCTCCAGATCCAGCGGCTGAAGAAGCGCAAGCTCGTGCTCCGCGACCGGATCTCCTTCGTCGAGGACGAGATCACGCCCGACATCATCGCCTGACCCCAGCAACCCTCAAGGACCGGAACCGAGGACATGGCCTCCGTCGCGATCATCATGGGAAGCCAGTCCGACTGGGGCACGATGCGGCACGCGGTCGAGACGCTGGACGCGCTCTCGATCCCGCACGACGTCCGGATCGTGTCCGCGCACCGCACGCCGGACCGCCTCTACGGCTTCGCGAAAGGAGCGGTCGCGGCCGGCCTGAAGGTCATCATCGCGGGCGCAGGCGGGGCCGCCCACCTGCCCGGGATGACGGCCGCCCTGACGCCGCTTCCCGTCCTCGGCGTGCCGATCGAATCGAAGGCGCTCTCCGGGCAGGACAGCCTCCTGTCGATCGTCCAGATGCCGGCCGGCATCCCGGTCGGGACGCTCGCGATCGGCCGGGCCGGTGCGGTCAACGCGGCGCTGCTGGCGGCCGCGATCCTGGCCCTGTCCGACCCCGATCTCGCGGCCCGCCTCGCGACCTGGCGGACACAGCACAGCGACGCGGTCACGGAGCGCCCGATCGATGATTGAGGCCGTTCGATGATGGAGGATGGCCCGGCGATCGCGCCTGGCGCGACGCTCGGCATCCTGGGCGGTGGGCAGCTCGGCCGCATGATCGCGATGGCCGCGGCCGCGCTCGGGCTGAAATCCCACTGCTACTGCCCCGATCCGGATGCGCCGGCCTTCGACGTCGCGGCCGCCCGAACCGTCGCGCCCTACGAGGACGCCGAGGCGCTGACCCGGTTCGCGGACGCGGTCGACCTCGTCACCTACGAGTTCGAGAACGTGCCGGGCGCGACCGCGGCGCTCCTCGCCGCGCGCGTGCCGCTCCGGCCGAACGCGCGCGCGCTCGCAACGAGCCAGGACCGGCTCGTCGAGAAGAGGTTCGTCGCCGGGCTCGGGCTCGCGACGGCGCCGTTCCGGGCGGTCGACGACGATCGCGACCTCGCCGAGGCGCTGCTCGCCCTCGGGGCCCCGGCGATCCTGAAGACGCGGCGCTTCGGCTACGACGGCAAGGGTCAGGTCCGGATCGTGGCCGGGGACCGGCCGGGCGAGGCCTTCGCGCATCTCGGCGGCGCGCCCGCGATCCTGGAGGGGTTCGTGCCGTTCGCGCACGAGATCTCGGTCGTGGCCGCCCGCGCCCAGGACGGCGCCTTCGCGGCCTACGAGCCCTGCCTGAACGAGCACCGCGGGGGCATCCTGCACCGGACCCGGCTTCCGGCCGGGCTGCCTCCGGAGATCGAGGCCGGGGCCGTCGAGGCGGCCCGCCGGATCGCGGACGCGCTCGACTATGTCGGGGTCCTGGCGGTCGAGATGTTCGTGGTCGAGGGCCGGGACGACGTCGTGGTGAACGAGATCGCGCCGCGGGTCCACAATTCGGGCCATTGGACGATCGAGGGCGCCGAGACCTCGCAGTTCGAGCAGCACGTGCGGGCCGTCTGCGGCTGGGCGCTCGGCTCGACGCGCAGGCGCTTCGCGGTCGAGATGGAGAACCTGATCGGCGACGAGATCGAGGGCTGGCCGGCGCTGCTCGCCGAGCCCGGCGCCCACCTGCACCATTACGGCAAGGCCCGGGCCCGGGCCGGCCGCAAGATGGGCCACGTCACCCGCCTGCGGCTGGACTGAGCGGCGGCGGTGCCGGCGCCGGCCCGGGTGCGACCCACGTCGGGACCGCCGCCGGAAGGTCGGCCCTCGACGACATGGCCTGACCTCACACTGTCCGGGGCGTCCCCTAGCTGTCCGGGGCGTTCCCCGGCTGTTCGGGGCCGTCGGTCGAGCATCCGGCTCCACCCGGCGCTGCGAGACGCGGCCTTTCCGGTCCCGGCCGTCCGAGGTCCGTCCAAGCGCGGTCGCTTCGAGCAAGCCCAACTCAAGTCTTATAAGGCATATCCTTATAAGGTAGGGCCGGGATCGACGGGATCGGTTCGACCTCATGCGATCGACCTGCCTCATAAGATAGGACCGTTCGGCTGGCCTGGCTCGGTGATGGCCAGGGCGGGATGCAGTCGCCCGCCCGCCCGCTGGCCTCGGAGTCCAGGTGAAACGACTGCCGGGATTCGCTGCAAGCGACCCTGGCGCTGTCCGTTCGGACGTGGACAGGGCGGCCCTCCTCTGCTATCGCCCGGCGCTTATCGAGGGGTGCCACGCGCGGCGCCTTTTCGCCGTTTCCGCATGGATCGCCGGTCGGACGGCGACGAGACTACGAGGAAGACCTGTGCAGGTCCTTGTCCGGGAAAACAACGTCGACCAGGCGCTCCGCGCGCTGAAGAAGAAGCTGCAGCGCGAAGGCGTCTTCCGCGAGATGAAGCTGCGCGGCCACTACGAGAAGCCGTCCGAGAAGCGCGCCCGCGAGCGGGCCGAGGCCGTGCGGCGCGCCCGGAAGCTGATCCGCAAGCGCATGCAGCGCGAAGGCCTGCTGCCCATGAAGCCGAGGGCGGCACCCCGCGCCGGCGCTCCCGGCCGCGGACCGCGGCCTGGCGCGCCTGCGCCCTCGATCGGGGCGCCCTCGGTGGCGGGGCCTGCCGCGACCTGATGCACGACGCCCGGCACCCGGTTCCTTCAGGGTTTCGTAAGGACGAACCGACAGGTTGCGGCCTCGATCGGCAGGGCTGGCGGTTCGGGCGGGTGAAGGAGCGGTGTTCATGGCGGTGGTGAAGCGCCGAACGGTCGGTCTCGCAGCGCTGGTCGCGGTGGCGGCCGGCCTCGCGGGATGCGACACGGCAGGTCGCCTCACGGCCGGCCCTCGGATCGCGGTCCTCGAGGAGGACCAGACCGGCTCGACCTCGGTCAACATCGAATCGCTCTCGGAGGTCGTGAGCCGGAACCCGAGCGACGCCTCGGCCTACAACACGCGCGGCGCGGCCTACGCCCGGGCCGGCCGCTACAGCGATGCCGTGGCGGATTTCAACAAGGCGATCGGGATCGATCCGAACAACGCCCCCGCCTACACGAACCGGGCGCTGGCGTTCCGGCAGACCGGCAAGGCCGACGTCGCGCTGGCCGATTTCAGCCGCGCGATCCAGGCGGACGGGAACTACGGCCCGGCCTATATCGGGCGCGCGAACCTCTACCGGGCGCAGGCGAATTACGACGCGGCCTTGTCCGACCTCACCCAGGCGATCCGGCTCACGCCCGAATCGGCCGAGGCGCTGCATGCGCGCGGGCTCGTCTACCAGCGCATGACCCGGCATCGCGAGGCGGTGATCGACTTCGACGCCGCGATCGACCGCAACGCCTTCGTGGCCTCGCCCTACGCGGCGCGCGGCCAGAGCCTCATCGCGCTCGGGCAGTACGACAAGGCGATCGAGGACTTCAACGCGGCCCTGAACATCAACAACCGGGACGCGGATTCCTGGGCCCAGCGCGGCCTCGCCTACGAGAAGTCGAACCGCCGCCAGGAGGCGATGGAGAGCTACACCCGGGCAACCGGCATCGACGCGAACAACGCCACCGCCCGGCAGGGGCTAGGGCGCGTCCAGGGCGGCGTCGGCGGCATCTTCCGCTCCTGAGAGCCTGGCTCAGGATCCCGATCCTCCTCCCGGAGTCAGCAGAAGGACCGTGGAAGAAGGCTTTTTCGGCCAGGGTCGGAGGACGGTCGGACGCTCTTCCGGCACGACGCCTTTCACGTTCTCGCGTGGGCTCGACCCGGGGCCCGCATCGCGCGTTTCCCCCTCGACAGAGGAGCGGGACATGACGGCGACACACGGCAAGCACGACGGCAACCTCGATCCTGCGGCAATATCGAGAGACTTCCACGAGGCCGTGAACATGAGCCCGACCGCGCTCGAGGCGTGGCTCGAGACCGAGGAGAGCCGAGCTGTCGGCTGGACGCATGACGGCGAGAGCGAGGCGGTCGGCCATCTGGAGGGGCGCCGCATCGTGGACGTGCTGCACAAGAAGAAGGCCGATCTCGACGACGAGGATTACCGGCACATGCGGAAGGTCGTGGGCTACGTCCACCGCCACCTCGCCCAGGGTGGCCCCGCGGCCGACACGAAGCACAGCCGCTGGCGCGCCTCGTTGATGAACTGGGGGCACGACCCGCTGAAAGCGGGCACGACCCGCTGAGAGCGGGCTGACGCGCAAGCGGGCTGATCCGCCGCTACGGAACCGCGGCGGCGGGAACGGCCGCGAGCCTCGCCTCCACCTCCGCCAGCGCGTCCTTGACGGCCGCGAGGCCACCGCGCTCGAGCGCGCTGACGTGGTCGATTCCAGGCAGCCGGACGAAGCGCTTCGGCTCGCGGGCCGCGGCGAAAAGCCGTTCGCCGAGCGCGATCGGGACCACCCGGTCGCTCTCGCCATGGATCACGAGCAGGGGCGCCCGGATCGCATCGATGCGCTCGACGGACGGGAAGGTGTCGCGGAGCAGCATCCCGACCGGCGCGAACGGGAAGAGCAGCCGCGCGACGTCGGTCAGCGACGTGAAGGGCGAATCGAGGACGACGGCCCCGACCGGGTGCCGCGACGCGAGATCGACCGCGACCCCGCTGCCGAGCGACTCGCCGTAGAGGAGGACGCGCTTCGGATCGTAGCGGGCGAGGAAGCGATAGGCCGCCTCCGCGTCGAGCCGCAGCCCGGCCTCGGAGGGCGAGCCCGACGATCCCGAGTACCCGCGATAGCTCACGATCAGGAGGCCGCGGCCGTCCGCCGCCAGAAGGCGCACACGGTCGCGCCGGTTCCAGAGCGAGCCGCCGTTGCCGTGAAAGTACAGGACGAGCGCCCGCCCGGGCTCCGGCGGCAGCCACCAGCCGACCAGTCTCTCTCCGTCGGCAGTCTCGATCACGACGTCCTGCGTGTCCGACAGGCCGGCCGCCGCCGCTGCGACGCGATCGGAGGAGGCCGGAAACACGAAGCGGCGCTGGAACCCGTAGAGGAGCGCTATCCCTCCGACGTAGAGGAGAGCGGCCGTGGCCGCGATGCCGATCAGGATGCGCATGGAAACCCTCGCGCGGATCTCAGCCCTTCGTCATTGCGAGCGTAGCGAAGCAACCCAGAGGCCGCGCGCCAACCCTTGGGTTGCTTCGTCGCCACGGATCCTCGCAATGACGGCAGGACGCGCTCCGTGACTCCGGGCGACGAACCTACCCCCGCTGCAGCAGCTCGATCGACACGTCGTCCGGGCCGCGCAGGAAGGCGATGCTGAGGCCGGGCCGGAGCGCCTTCGGGTCCATCGTGAACACGACGCCCTTCGCCTTGAGCTCGGCCGCGGCGGCGGCGAGATCCGGGACCGTGAAGCCGATATGCTCGAGCCCGCGATGCGGCGCCACGGCGCCGGCCGCCATGCCGTCCGGCGCGCGCTCGATGAACAGCCGTGCGCCGCCCAGCGCGACCACGACGCGGAGCGAATCGGGTCCCTCGATCCGGTCCGCGACCTTGCCGCCGAGCTGGTCGACGTAGAAGCCCGCCGCCGCGTCGGGGTCGAGGCTGCGCAGGTGCAGGTGATCGAAGCCGACCTCTACCATGGTCCCGTGCCCGCTCGACGTGCCTGTGCGCTCAATGCGCCAGGCTCTTGTTGATCTGGTCGACCATCTTCTTCGCGTCGCCGAACAGCATCATCGTGTTGTCGTTGAAGAAGAGCGGGTTCTCGACGCCGGCATA
>CAXTKM010000121.1:0-12338 GCA_964244795.1 uncultured Enterovirga sp. | reverse complement strand
CCGGCGCATTCGCGTTCGAAGGGGGCGGTGTCGATCTTCGCGACATCGGCCGGCGTCGCAACATGCGGCGAGACCGGGATGCCCGCGTCGGAGCTGAGCATTTTGGTCGTGGCGTCGAGGGCTTTGACGTCGAGCTTCTTCGGGTCGTAGCGCAGAGTGCCGTTGCACATGCCGTCCACCCAGGTGAACGTCTTCATCTGTGCGTCGGCCGGCGCCGACAGCACAATAGTAGCCAGGCACCCGAGCAGCAACGACTTGGCGGGGAGCCGATGCCTCCACCGTCTCGCCAAATCGTTGGGGCCTGCCATCATGGTGGAATGCATCTCTCGCCCCCGTGTTCTGGTTGGCGGCGCCGTAACGCCACCCTATTTCGACGAGATTTCGTCAGAGGACGTCGGGCTCAAATAAGACTCTGCTGCCGAGACCCCCGGCTGGTCCCACTCTCGACGTGCCGCCTTGCCGTATCTCATTCGAACTGACCCACTACCTCCCAGCGAGACTGCCGGCCGCGACGATGACCTCGTCGCCTTCGGCCCGCCGAAGGCGACTCCATGATCCGATCACGTCGTCTCCGGTGGAGCGACGGTGCGTGACATTCCGGTCACGATCGGCGCGGGATCGACCCCACAGCCGCGATCCAGCCTTGGCGATCGTCTAGCGCTCACGTTACGTTATTGCATTACTTTATGGTTGCGAGAGCGTGATGGTTCAGCGGTTTCCGAGGATGTGCAGCTCAGTGCTGGGTGCGGGCATGACTCTTCTGTCGGCCGGCGTCGCAAACGCGCAGGGAATCGCGCTGCCCGAGATCGTCGTCACCTCGCCGAGCCCGATCCTCACGCGGCGCACGACGCCGCAACCGCCGGTCCTCTCCCGCGAGCCGGTCGTGCCGCGACGGCGGCAGGCCCGTGCGCCGGCGGCGTCCGCCCCGCAGCCGCAAGCCCCTGCCCCGCCGCAGACCGCGCCGGCCGACCCGAACGTGCCGCTCGGCGTCCTGCCGGTCGCGACCGACGTCTTCGCGCCGGTGACGGTCGTCACCCGGAACGACATCGACCGGGAGCCGCAGCGCTCGCTGGGCGACCTCCTCGCACAGAGGCCAGGCGTCAGCGCCTCGACCTATGCGCCCGGCATCGCGAGCCGCCCGATCATTCGCGGGCTCGATAATTTCCGGGTCCGCGTCCAGGAGAACGGGATCAATGTCGGCGGCGTGTCGGAGCTCGGCGAGGATCACGCCGTCCCGCTCGACCCGCATTCCGCGGACCAGATCGAGGTGATCCGCGGGCCGGCGACGCTCCGTTACGGCTCGACCGCGATCGGCGGCGTCGTCTCGGCGACGAACAATCGCATCCCGACGTTCGTCCCGGCGAACGGCATCGTCGGCCGCATCTCCGGCGGGGTCTCCTCCGTCGATCGCGGCCGGGACGGCTCGGCCGCGATCGACGCCGGGGGCGGCGGGTTCGCGATCCACACGGACGCCTTCGGGCGCCAGGCCGAGGACTACGCCACCCCGCGCGGACGGCAGCGCAACTCCTTCGTCGACGCGCACGGGCAGTCGGTCGGCGGATCCTTCATCGGCCAGAACGGATTCATCGGGCTCGCCTTCCAGCATTACGACGCGCTCTACGGCATTCCGGGCGTGGACGCGGCCGCGACCCGCACCAAGCTCGACGTGAACCAGGAGAAGCTGTCGTCGAGGGGCGAGTACCGGCCCGACTCGGGGCCGATCGAGGCGGTCCGGTTCTCCTTCGGGGTCTCGCGCTACAAGCACAACGAGATCGGCACCGACGAGAACGCGGTGACCGGGGTCGCGGCGACCTTCCGGAACCGGGAATACGAGGCCCGGATCGAGGCGCAGCACGTCCCGGTCTCGACGCCGTTCGGGGCACTCACGGGCGCGTTCGGCGTGCAGGCCGGGCGCCGCAACATCGACACGACGGGCGCGGCCTTCCTTCGGCCGACAGAGACCCGGAGCTTCGCGGCCTACCTGTTCGAGGAGCTCGCGCTCACGAACACGTTGAAGCTTCAAGCGGCCGGCCGCATCGAGCGGGTCACGGTGGATGGGACGGCAGCCGTCTTCCCGGACGGGTTCCTGCCGGACCCCGTGGACCCGGTCAATCCGGCCCAGGCGGCCCGAAAGCGCGAGTTCGCCCCGAAAAGCGCGAGCCTCGGTCTCCAGCAGCGCCTGCCCTACGATTTCGTTGCGACCCTGAACGGTCAGTATGTCGAGCGCGCGCCGGCCTCGCCCGAGCTCTTCTCGCAGGGTCCGCACGACGCGACCCGCACCTTCGAGATCGGCGACCCGACCCTGAAGCGCGAGATCGCCCGCACCATCGAGGCGGGCATCCGGCGCGCGACCGGCCCGTTCCGGTTTGACGCCACGGGCTATTACACGCGCTACACGGGGTTCGTGTACAAGCGCCTGACCGGTCAGCAATGCGGCGACGAGTTCGTGACCTGCGGGTCCGCGACCGAGCTCGACCAGGTCGTCTACACGCAGCGGAACGCGACGTTCTACGGGGCGGAGCTCTCGGCCCAGCTCGACGTCCTGCCGGTGTGGCGCGGATTCTTCGGCGTCGACGGTCAGTACGACTTCGTCCGGGCGACCTTCGACGACGGGACCTACGTGCCCCGGATCCCGCCGCATCGGGCCGGCGCCGGCCTCTATTATCGGGACGACAACCTGTTCCTGCGGGTCGGCTTCCTGCACGCCTTCGCGCATACCGAGACCTCGCCCTTCGAGACGTTCACGCCCGACTACACGCTCTTGAAGGCGGAGGTGAACTACATCGCGAAGCTGAATCCGGCCGTGTACGGGTTCAACGAGGTCAAGGTCGGCGTGATCGGCGACAACCTCCTAAACGACGAGGTCCGAAACTCGGCCTCGTTCCGGAAGGACGAGATCCTTCTGCCCGGCCGCAACGTCAGGGCCTACGTGACGATGCGGTTCTGATCGCGTTCTTTGTCATGGCCGGGCCTGTCCCGGCCATCCCGATGAAGCTCGATCACCCGTGGCAGGTGCAGCCCGCGTGGTCGCAGCCCTTGTGGTCCTTGTGGCCGTCGGCGCATTCGTCGCAGCAATAGGATCGGCCGTCGCGCTGAATCGCCTTGGTCACGCCCACGATGCAGACGCAATCCTGGCAGGCGCATTTCACCATCTGTACATCGACTGTCGCCATCTCGGTCTCTCCTCTTCGGGTCGAAAGATCATCGCGGGCCGTGCGGCTCGCGGACATGCTCGACCATGATGCGGACCACGTCCCGCACATGGTCGTCGTCGATGGCATAGCGAACCGCCTTGCCGGCCCTCTCTGCCCGGAGCAGCCGCCCCGTCCGGAGGAGCCGCAGATGGTGCGAGGCGAGCGATGGGCTCATCCCGACCGTCTCAGCGATCTCGCCGACGCCTTTCGGCCCGTCGAAACACGCGAGCACGAGGCGAAGCCTGTTCGGCTCGCCGAGCAAGCCGAACAGCCGCGCCACCTGCTCGACATCCGGGCCGCCCAAACCGTAGCCTCCAACACACCAACATCTATTCATATATTTGTTCGAAGTCAAGCCGGAGCGGATCACAGCTCCCGCGATACGACGGGCAGGACGTGGCGTGCGTCCCGGTCGACCTCGATCCTGCCGAAATCCACCCCGAACACGGCATCGAGCGCCGCGCTCGTTCCCACCTCGCGGTGGCCGTCGTCGAGCCTGATCCGCCCCTCCTCCAGCACGACGAGCCGATGGCAGTAGCGGGCGGCGAGATCGAGGTCGTGCAGCGCGACCGCGACGACGCGGCTCCCGGCGGAGACCCGCAGCCGGGCGAGAAGCGCGAGGCGATGGCGGATGTCGAGGCTCGCACCCGGCTCGTCCGCGAGGAGGACGGGCGGGTCCCCGACCGTCACGGAGGCGAGCAGCGCCCTCGCGCGCTCGCCTCCGGAGAGCCGCGACCAGCGCCGATCGAGAAGGTCGTCCAGCTCGTAGTCCCTCGCGACGGCGGGCAGGCGCGCTCCGCTCCCGGCGGATCGACCGGCTCCGAGATCGAGGATCTCGCGGACGGAATAGTCCCAGGCCGGCTCGAACCGCTGCGGCACGTAGCCGATCAGCCGCGCCCGCTCCCGGGACGGGATACCGCCCAGCGCGCGCCCGTCCAGCGCGACCCCACCGGCCTGCGGTCGCAGAAGCCCGGCGAGGCAGCGCAGCAGCGTCGACTTGCCGGCCCCGTTCGGCCCGATGATGCCGACGAGCTCCCCCGGCCGCAGCTCGAGCGAGACCTCGGCCAGAAGGTCGCGGCCGCCCTGGCGGACGGCGAGGCCCGTGGCGGACAGGCGTGTCATGCCCGGAGCCGCCGGGCGAGCACGAAGAGGAAGAACGGGCCGCCGACGAGCGCCGTGATCAGGCCGAGCGGGATCTCGGCCGGCGGCAGCGCCGCCCGGGCGACTCCGTCGCAGGCGAGCACGATCGCGGCCCCGATCCCGGCGCTGACCGGCAGCACGCCCCCGTGCCGCGGCCCGACCCACCAGCGCGCGACGTGCGGGGCGATCAGGCCCACGAAAGCGACGAGCCCGCCATAGGCGACCGCGATCGCGACGACGGCGGCCCCGACCAGGACCGCGAGCCGCGTGAAGCGCTCAGCCTCGAGCCCGAACGCGCGCGAGCCCTCGTCGCCGAGCCCCAGGAGATCGAGGCCGCGGGAGAGCGCGAGGGATGCGGCGAGGCTTGCCGCGACCAGCCCGGTGAGGAGCGCGAGGCCGGGCCATGTCGGGGTCTGCACGCCGCCGAGCGTCCAGCTCAGCACGATCTGCAGGCTCACGGCCTCGTCCGAGAGCGCGAGCATCAGGAACGACCGCACGGCGCCGAGCATCGCCGCGACCGCGACGCCGGCGAGGAGCAGGCCCGCGGTGTCGATCGTGCCGGCGAGGCGCGCGACCGCCAGCACCAGGGCGGTCGCCGCCCAGGCCCCCGCGAAGGAGAGACCGGCCAGCGCGTAGCCGGACGGCACGCCGAGCGGCACCAGGAGCGCGACCGTCGCACCGATCGCGGCGCCTCCGGCGGAGCCGAGCAGGTAGGGCTCGGCCAGCGGATTTCGGAACACGCCCTGGAAGATCGCGCCGCCGAGCCCGAGCAGCGCACCGACGAGGCCGGCCGCCAGCACCCGGGGCAGCCGCCACTCGAGGAGGAGCCGGCTCCGGAGTGATCCGTCTCCCGCGAGCGCGCGGCCGAGCTCGGCCGGCGACGCCCAATCGTGGCCGGCCGAGGCCGAGAAGAGCAGCGCAGCCGCGATCGCGGCCGCGAGGGCGGCGGTCGCTCTCACGGCGTCGCGACCTCAGGGTGGAGCGCCCGGGCGAGCCGCTCGATCCCGTCCACCGTGCGCGGGCCCGGGATCAGGAACGCGGTCCGGGCGACGGCAAAGGCCCGCCCGGTCCTGACGGCCCGCATGTCGCGGAAGCCGGGGCGCGCGGTGAGCTCGGCGAGCTCGTCCGGCCGGCCTGCGAGGAGCAGCACGTCGGGATCGGCCGCCAGCACCGCCTCCGGCGAGACCTGCGGAACGGCGCCCCGGCCGGCGAGCGCGAAGCAGGCTCCCGCCCGGACGAGCGCATCGCCCGTGTAGGTGTCCGGCCGCGCGGCGAGCAGAAGGCCGTTCCCGAGCCGGCCCGTGACCAGGACGGCGCGCGGGCAGGCCCGACCGGCGACGCGCGACCGCACAGCCGCGAGCCGGTCCGCGAGCGCCGCCGCGACCGCGTCGCCGCGCTCGGGCACGCCCGCCGCGCGCCCGAGCAGGCGGAGATTGCCCAAAACCTCGTCCATGGTGCGGGCCAGGAGGACGATGATCGGTATGCCGAGCCGCTCCATCGGGTCGACGAGCTGGTGCATCGCCTGCCGCGAGGGCGTGACCACCACGAGGTCAGGCGTCTGCGCGACGACCGCATCGACCGAGAAGCCGAGACGCCCGCCGACGATCGGCTTTCCGGTCACCTCGGGAGGGTAGCGCGTGTAGCTCTCGATTCCGACGATGCGGTCCGCGAGCCCGATCGCGGCGACGAGCTCCGTGTTCGATGCGAAGATCGTCACGATTCTCCGCGGCGTCGCGGGCAAAGTGACGGTGCGGCCGACGGCGTCCGAGACGGTGACGGGGTCCGCAAACGCCGGTGGCGCAATGCCGACGAGCGCGGCGAGAGCGAGCCGGCGAAGAACGGCTCGGCTCGGCACCTTGGAGAGTAAGCCTCTTCCCACGGTCCTCATGCTGAGGTGCGAGCCGAAGGCGAGCCTCGAAGCACGCACGACCGTGGTGGCTCCTTCGAGGCTCCGCTTCGCGCCGCATCTCAGGATGAGGAGGTTCCTGGCTCCATAGGAGACTTTCGACGACATGCTCAGAACCGCGCCTGCATGCCGATCTGGATGTCGCGGCCCGGCATCGAGGTCCCGATGCCGCCGTTGTAGAATCGGAGGTCGGCGACGATCGGCACCTTGTCGTTCGCGATGAAGATCGGGTGGTTGTTCACGTCGAAGACGTTGTTCACCGCCACGTAGAGCTGCACGCCCTTCGCGAGCTCGATCTCGCCTCGCACGTTCCACGTCGCGAAGGCGTTCTTCTTCCAGATGAACTCGCGATAGGGTTCGGCCGCCGGCACGAGGAGGTTCTCCTCGGTATTGTAGTAGACGGGTCCCCGGACGATGCCCTGCACCTGGATCGTCCAGTCGTGGCCTGTCCCGACCGAGCCGAACCGCGTGCCGACCCCGGCCTGGTAGCGATAGACCCGCTCGACATTGTGCGTGTTCGCGGTCGCGAGCGTGAGCGAGCCCTTGTCCTTCATGTCGAAGTTCCAGTTGCCGTTGGCATAGCTGCGCCAGCGCCACGCCCCCGCGTCGAGCCCCATGATGGAGATCATGTCGGCGTCGAACTGCAGCTCGAGGCCCTGGATGAACACGTCGCCCGGATTGTTCACGTAATCCGACGTGTTGACGTTGCCCGCCCGGAGCCGGGTCGTGATCCTGTCCTTGATGACGTTCTGGAACAGCGCGCCGTCGAGACGCCATCCCGCGCCGTTGATGGTGGCGCCGGCCTCGATCTGGTCGCTGGTTTCCGGGCGGATCGACGGGTTGCCGAAGATGCGGCCGCCGCCGAGCGTGTTGAAATCGGCCGCGAGCTCGGTCGCGGTCGGGGCCCTGAACCCGGACGACGCCCCGACCCGGAACGTCAGCCAGTCGAGCGCCTTGAAGGCGGCGCCGGTGGAATAGGTCGTGGCGTCGTAGGGGCTCGTCCGGGGTCGCTGGGCGGCGAGGTTCGGGGTCAGCTCGAACTTCGTCTCGCCGTAGGTCTGGCGCACCCCGCCGCGCACCGTGAGCCGGTCGTCGAAGAGCTTCTGCGTGTCCTCGACGTAGACGGCGTCGAAGCGGTCCGTCTGGTTGTTGTCCTGCGGCGAGACCTGGGCGAGCGGGTTGCCCACGACCCCCGCTCGGAAGCGGTCGTTCCGGAGCACGCTCTCCTCCCGATCCCAGCCGAGCAGGAGGGTGTTGCCCTCCCAGAGCTGGAACCGGGGCTGGACCCGGAGCCCGAGGATGTCGAGGTTCCGCCGGTTGAAGTCGGCGGCCGTGCCGGGTCCCGGGACGAGACCGTTCCGGACGACGGGCGAGGCCTGCTTGAAGCGGTCGACGTCGTTCACGGCGTAGAATTGCGTGAACCACGACACGGTCCCGTCCGGGATCTGGCCCGTGTACGAAGCCTCGAGCGAGCCGTTGAAGCGATCGTCGCGGCTCAGGTAATTCGCGCCCGATCCCCGGAAGCCGGCATCGTAGATGCCGTCCTTCCGGACGCCGATATCGACCCGGTGGTCGGGGTTCATCTGCCAGCCGAAGGCGCCGGTCAGTCCCTGGCGCTTCCAATCCGTGTTGACCTCCCGGCGCCCGCTCCCGCCGACGTCGTAGTCGTCGCGCTTGCCCCCGGAGACGCCGAGATAATAGTCGAAGCCCTGATACACGCCGCCCGTCTGCGCCCTGCCCTGCAGGAGGTTCCAGGCTCCCGTCGTGCCCTCGAGAAGCGATCCCGGCGCCGTGCGGCCGGTCTTCAGGATGATGTTGATCACGCCGCCGATGTTCTGGCTGCCGTAGATGACGGAGGCCGGGCCGCGCACGACCTCGATCCGCTCGACATCGGCCGTGGACAACTTGGAGAGGTTCGCCGTCCCGGCCCGCCGGCCGTTGATCAGCACCGCGACCTGGCTTCGGAAATCCTTGCCCTGGCCGTCGCTCGCGCCGCCCCGGATGCTGATCGAGGTCTGGCCGGGCGTCCACTCGCTGAAGAACCCGACGGCGTTCTCGGCCAGGAGATCGGTCAGAGACTTCGCACTCGATCGCTCGATGCGCTCGCGGTCGATCACCTGCGTCGTGCCGGCGATCTCGCTCTGCCGTTCCGGCCGCCCGCTCGCCGTCACGACGATCGCGTCAAGCTGCTCCACAGCGACCGGCGCGGTCTGCGCCGCCGCTCCGCTCGCGAGCGCGGCGAGGCAGGCCGCCGTCGCGCCCACGATGCCACCGCGAGTGGACATCATCGAACTCTCCCGACCTGAGCGGCGACACGACATGCAACACCGAACCTCGGACGCGACAC
This sequence comes from uncultured Enterovirga sp., assembly GCA_964244795.1. GTDB lineage: Bacteria > Pseudomonadota > Alphaproteobacteria > Rhizobiales > Beijerinckiaceae > Enterovirga. The sequence continues at coordinate 3,751 of CAXTKM010000121.1, read as the reverse complement.
CGGAAGCACCCCTGAGCGAATACGCAATGTTATAACATATGAAAGACGAACGATGCCATCGCAAGCCACCGCGAGGGCCGGGCGGCCTCTTGCATGCGGCGTTGCCGCGCGGCGGGTCGCTCCAAGGGAATCCGACACCATCACCCTCGACCGAATGACGGGAGGGTCGCGGGAGGACGCGGGCACGCGTCCGACCCCGAGGGCGGCAGACGCGGAGCAGCGGCCACCGGACACCCCGCCCGTGGAACGTCGTCAGATCAGGGCAGGTGTCCTGGCTCGCGGGTCGTCGACGCTGCCCGTCTTCCCAGCGCAGGGAGCGCCAGTGACCTGGTGGACAGCAACTCGCCGCTCACAGTTGCGGGGGCAGCCCCGGCATCGGCACTGACGCGCCTCACCGGGTTCCCTCTTAGCTCGCGATCATCGACCGCGAGAACCCTGACGGCGGTAGGAAGCCGGTGAGCGAAGGACCGAGTCAACCCGCTTCGAGCCGAGAGATCGGACGCACGTCGAAGGCGGTCCGGGCGTGACATGATTGCGTCACTTGCGGGCGGCCGCGGTTGGGGCCACGGCCGTGGCCTCAACTGCACGGAACGCGCATCTCAGCATGACGCCGCGAGGTGCCGGCTGCACGAGGACCGTGCACGAGCCGTCGAACGGCGGCCCGGGACGACGAGAGCGCCGGGTCCCGACGACCGGAGCCGACGTTCAGAGCGTCTCGATCACGCCCTGGCGCGGCCGCTCCGCCGGACCAGCACGGTCGCGCCGTTCGGGACACGATCGTAGAGGTCGACGATGTCCTCGTTCAGGAGCCGGATGCAGCCCGACGAGACCTGGGTGCCGATCGACCAGGGCTCGTTCGTGCCGTGGATCCGGAACATCGTGTCCCGCTTGCCCTGATAGAGGTAGAGCGCCCGCGCGCCGAGCGGGTTCTCGAGGCCGCCGGCCGAGTAGCGGACCATGTCGGGGCGAAGCCGGACCATGGTCTTGGTCGGCGTCCAGTTCGGCCACTTCGCCTTCCTGCTGATCTGCGCGACGCCGCGCCACGAGAAGCCCTGGCGGCCGACGCCGATCCCGTAGCGCAGGGCCGTCCCGTCGTTCTGGACGAGGTAGAGCCGGCGCTCGTCGATATCGACCACGACGGTGCCCGGACGCTGGCCGCTCGAATAGGCGACCGTCGTGCGGTTCAGGTCGGGATCGAGGAGCGACCGGTCGACCAGCGGAACGTCGTAGGGGTCGTCCTTCAGCGTGCCGACATACCAGCGCGCGAAATCCGCATCGGCCTGGTTGATCGGGGTCTGCTGGGCCTGCTGCATGCTCTGGCACGCGGCGACCGGCGCCCCGACGATCATGGCAAGCAGTGCGCGTCGAGTTGTCATTGTTCCGAGATCGATTGTTGAGCGAAGTCAGTCGTTACCAGCAGAAGCCCTCCGAGGCTGTGCCCCATCCGTCACATCCGTCTTTCGGCGACCGCGAACCGGACTCGCTCGAGGCGAACGGACGTCCGCCACGCGATTCAAGCGGAAATGCCGCAGTCAGGGATGCCCTCGCAGGAGGTGATGCTGCACCTTGCCGAGCGCGCTCTTCGGCAGCGTGTCCACGAACACGTAGGTCCTGGGCGCCTTGAAGCGCGCGATCTCGGCGAGGACGTAGGCGGCGAGGTCCGCCGCGTCGGCCGTCCGGCCGGACCGAATCACGACATGCGCGACCGGCACCTCGCCCCAGCGGGCATCGGGACGGCCGATCACGGCGGCCTCCTGGACGGCCGGATGCGCGAGGAGCACGCGCTCGATCTCGGCCGGATAGATGTTCTCGCCGCCCGAGATGATCAGGTTCTTCTCGCGATCCAGGATCGTGAAGGCGCCGTCGGGGTCCCGGACGCCGATGTCGCCGGTCCGGAACCAGCCCTCCGCCAAGGCGGCGGCGGTCGCGACGGGGTCGCGCCAGTAGCCCGAGAAGACCTGCGGGCCGCGCACCCAGACCTCGCCCGCCCGGCCGGTCGGCACCTCGGTCCCGGTGGCATCGACCACCTTGGCCTCGCAGAGGGGGCCGGGCCATCCCGTCGAGCCCGGCCGCGGGCGCGGACCCCCGTGGCGAGTGTAGATGGCGATCGGGGCCGTCTCGGTCGCACCGTAAACCTGCAGCACCGGGACGCAGCGCGCCTCCAGCGCGTCGACCAGCGGCTGCGGCACGAAGGTCGAGCCGGTCGCGACGGCCCGGAGGCTCGACAGATCCGCGTCCGCGAAGCCGGGCTCCGCGAGCAGCGCCGAGAGGGTCGCCGGGACCAGCACGGTCATGGTCGGGCGATCGGCCGCGATCGCGGCCAGGGTCCTGTCCGGGGCGAAGCGGGGATGGATCGTGACCCTCGCGCCGGCCTGGAGCGCCGGCGTCGTCTGGATGTTCAGCCCGCCGACATGGAAGAACGGCAGGACGGCGAGGACGTGGTCGCTCGCGGCGAGCCCGTGCATGTGCCGGCTCATGGCAGCGTTCGCGAGAAGCGCGTCCTGGGTCAGGACGGCGCCCTTCGGCCAGCCGGTCGTGCCAGAGGTGTAGACGACGAGGAGCGGGTCCGAGAGCCGGCCCGGACCGGTGGCCATCGGGGCCGCTTGCGCGATCAGCGCGTCGAGCGAAGGGTCTACGCCCTCTTCCAACGCCAGGATCCGCATGGCCGGAGAGGCGGCGGCGAGAGCCGGACCGTGCTCGGCGAAGTCCGGGCCGACGACCAGCGCGGCCGGATCGGCGTCGCCGACGATATAGGCGAGCTCCGCTCCGGCGAGGCGCCAGTTCAGCGGCACGAGCATCGCCCCGAGCCGCGCGCAGGCGTAGAGCAAGACCAGCGTATCCGGATGGTTGAGGGCCAGGATCGCGACCCTGTCGCCGGCCCCGACGGTCAAATCGTGCGCCAGGACCGCGGCAGTCCTGCCGATCCGGTCGGCAAAGGCCGCGTAGGAGAGCGCCCGGCCGTCGTACCGGATCGCATCCTTCTCGGGCGCGAAAGCAGCGTTCCGCGCGATGAGGTCGGAGAGGTTCATCGAGACCCGCCCGCCTGCCCACAGATGCGAGCCCCGCACTGCCGTTCACACCGGCGAGCGCCGGTGCCCAGCCGGCGCACTGGATCCCGGCATGCGCCGGGATGAGCGGAGAGCGGCTGTTGCCCCTCCGGCCGAGGCCGATGGGGCAGCACGATCAATCGCTCTCCCCCGTCTCGTACAGCGCCGCGCGGCCGATCCGGTCGACGCAGAGCTCGGCCGTCCAGGGCAGCATCAGCGAGCCGCAGCGGCTGTCCCGGAAGATGCGCTCGAGCGGCAGCGCCTTCAGCATCGCCTGACCGCCGCAGGTCCTGATCGCGAGGCGGGCGATCTCGTGCGCTCCCTCCATCACGGCGTATTGCGCCGCCCAGGCGCGCAGGACCTGATCCTTCGTCGGATCGAGCCGGGCTTCGCCGACGGCCTGGAACCAGAGCGTCTTCAGGCCCTCCAGCCGGATCCGCATCTCGGCGACCGCGATCTGCTTCGTCGGGTACTGCCGGCGCCGCACCGGCGGCGTCCCGGGCATCTCGCCCCGCAGATACTGGATCGTGAAGTCGTAGGCCGCCTGGGCGAGGCCCACGTAGGTCGGAGACAGCGTCATGAACATGTGCGGCCAGCGGCTCGCGGCCTGCATGTAGAGGCCGCGCGGCATCAGCGCCGCCTCGTCCGGCACGAAGACGTCCTCGAAGATCAGCGTGCGCGAGACCGTTCCCCGCATCCCGAGC
>CAXTKM010000120.1:0-12354 GCA_964244795.1 uncultured Enterovirga sp. | reverse complement strand
TCGCGCCGGCCGCCCGGTCGCCGATCTTGAGGAAGGACATCAGGCCCGACGAGCGTCCGCCGCCGGACAGCCGCTCGCCTTCGCCCCGGAGCCGCGAGAAGTTCGAGCCGGTGCCGGACCCGTACTTGAAGAGCCGGGCCTCCCGGACCCAGAGGTCCATGATGCCGCCCTCGTTCACGAGGTCGTCGCCCACGCCCTGGATGAAGCAGGCATGCGGCTGCGGGTGCTCGTAGGAGGAGGCCGACGCGGTGAGCGTTCCCGTCTCGTGGTCGACGTAGAAGTGGCCCTGGCTCGGACCGTCGATCCCGTAGGCCCAGTGCAGGCCGGTGTTGAACCATTGCGGCGAGTTCGGCGCGCACATCTGGGCGGCCAGCATGAAGCGGAGCTCGTCGTAGAAGGCGCGCGCGTCCTCCTCGGTCGAGAAATAGCGGCCCTTCCAGCCCCAGTAGGTCCAGCACCCGGCGAGGCGGTCGAAGACCTGCGTCGCGGTGCGCTCCGAGCCGAAGCGCTCGGCCTCGGGCAGGGCGTCGAGCGCGGCCTCGTCCGGCACCGAGCGCCAGAGCCAGGACGGGACGCCGGTCTCCTCGACGCGCATCACGTGCGCCGGGATGCCGGCCTTGCGGAAGTACTTCTGCGCGAGGACGTCGGCCGCGACCTGGGACCAGGAATCCGGCACCTCGATCCCCTCCGCCTTGAACACCGTCGAGCCGTCCGGGTTGCGGATCTCGCTCGTCGCCGTCCTGAAGGCGATCGCCTCGTAGGGGGAGGTGTTGGTCGCCGTGTGCCGCCGCTCGATCCGCATCGTCCGCCCTCATGTGCCGCCGGCAGGGCCGGTCGCGCACCTCGATTGATCCCTGGCCTCAGCGGCGCGCGCACACGGCCTCATGAACCCCGGACGGATCGTCCGGGCCTCCCATGACGCGCACTGATGAGGAGCCGGCGGACGGCCGTTGGTGAGACCGCCATCCGCAGCGAAGACGACGCTAGTGCGAGTCTCGTCGGGGCGTCAATGATCATCATCATGACCACTTCTAGCGTATCCGCTCCGACTAGACACCACATATGGTATCAGAGACGAGGTTACGAAATCCTCTCCGAGGAGCCGCGCCGCGCGTGTGCGGCAGGAGTCGGACCGCGTCCCGGCTGTGGATGACGGGGAGAGAGGACCGGTCCCGGCCGGGCGTTGCGCCGATGCATCACAGCCGGCCGGCCTGGACAGGCCGGATGCCAGCGCCTAACCCGATCCCGAACGCGCGATCGCCCATGAAACTCATCGATTTCCTCACCCGCAGCCTGACCTGGTGGAACGGCCAGACCTGGGGCACCTACTGGTACACGCGCCGGAAGGGCGAGCTCGTTGGCCAGGACGAGCTCGGCAACCTGTATTACCGGGCGGTGGGTCCCTTGATCGATCCGTCCGCCGGGCCCGAGCGGCGCTGGGTGATCTACAACGGCGAGGTCGAGCTCTCGAAGGTGCCGCCCTCCTGGCGCGGCTGGCTCTCGCACACCTTCGACGTTCCCCCCTCGCAGCAGCATTACGAGCCGCGCTTCTGGGAGAAGCCGCACCTGGCGAACATGACCGGCACCCGCGACGCCTATCGGCCGCAGGGCTCGAGCCAGGCCTCCGGCCGGCGTCCGCCCGCGACCGGGGACTACGTCGCCTGGATGCCGGACGGCGAGCAGCCGGCCGGGCGCGAGCCCGAGGGCCTGTCGCCCGACGGCCGCGACGTCCCGAAGCCGATCGCGCATCCGGGCACGCATGGCCAGGACCTCGACCTGCAGAAGCACAGCGGCTGATTCCCGGACGGAGCGACGAGCGATGACCCGACCCAAGGCCGAACCCGAGGTGATGCTGGACAACGACCAGATGGTCGTCACGAAGTGGAGCTTCGCGGAGGGAGCCGAGACGGGCTGGCACCGGCACGGCCACGACTATCTCGTCGTGCCGCTCGCCGACGGCATGCTGATCCTGGAGGAGCCGGGCGGCACGACCCGCGAGGCACCGCTCGGCTTCGCCAAGCCTTACTTTCGTCCAGAGGGCGTGGAACACAACGTCATCAACGGGTCGGGCGGGCCCTACGCCTTCCTCGAGATCGAGATCAAGCGCCCCGCCTGATGTCGCTCATCCCGGCGCCGGCCGGGACCCTGGCCGTGTCTGGATTCCGGCTTGCGCCGAAACGAGCGGGTGGCACCTGCTGCGGAGTCGATATGCCTGTCAGGTCTCTTATCGGATTGGTCGCCGTCGGGACGCTGGCGCTGTCCGGGCCGGCGTTCGCCGACAAGATCAAGAACCCGATCGCGGTGTTCAACGGGCTCGACAAGATCACCGGCCGGATCATCGCCTTCGACGTCGCGGTGGACGAGACCGTTCAGTTCGGCGCGCTGCAGATCACGCCGCGGGTCTGCTACTCGCGCCCGCCGACCGAGAGCCCGCAGACGGACGCCTTCATGGAGGTCGACGAGGTCACGCTCGACAACAAATACCGGCGCATCTTCTCGGGCTGGATGTTCGCCGCGAGCCCGGGCCTGCACGGGGTCGAGCACGCCGTCTACGACGTGTGGCTGACCGAGTGCAAAGGCGGCACGGCCGTCATCGCCGAGCAGAAGGAGAACGACGACGCGCCGGTCACGGCCTCGCGCTCCGGCCGTCGCGAGCAGCGACAGGCCCGGCGGACCAACTCGCAGGGGCAGATCGACGTCGAGGCGCCGCGCGGCGTCCCGGTCCAGCCGAAACAGGCGCCGAGCCGCCGCTTCTTCCCGACGAACGATACGTCGCCACCCCCGCCGCCGGGCCAGCTCCCGGGCTATGGCGGATTCAACCCCGCGCGTTAGCGAACCGAGGCGTCCGACCGGAAGACGCGGGTCCAAACCCGTTCGTCTCCTTGAGGAGCCTGGCCGCACACCAAAATCCACCATCCGCGTCATGCTGAGGAGCGCCCGAGGGCGCGTCTCGACGCATGCACGACGGTTGGTGGGTGCTTCGAGACGAGCCGCTTCGCGGCTCTCCTCAGCATGACGCCCTCAGGGATCCTGGCTGACGCTCGGGCGTTCAGGAAAACGCATTCCGCCCCCCGAGGGCAGTCAGCGCTTCCTGGCCGCTCGCTCTTCGCTCCTTCGGCCAGACCCACCAATCCGCCTCGCCCGCGACGGCTGCGGCCAGGAGCGGCCCGTATGTCGCCCTGTCGAGCTCGATCGCGCCCAGCGTCGCGAGATGCCCGGTGAGGAACTGCGCATCGAGGAGCGTGAAACCGCCGGCTCGCAGCCGCGCCGCGAGGTGCACGAAGCAGACCTTCGACGCGTCCCGCTCGACGTGGAACATCGATTCGCCGAAGAAGGCCGCCCCGAGCCGGACGCCGTAGAGACCGCCCGCGAGCCTGCCGCCGCTCCACGCCTCGACCGTGTGGCACTGGCGGAGGTCGAACAGCGCCCCGTAGAGCGTCCGGATGCGGCGGTTGATCCAGGTCCTGTCCCGCCCCTCGGCCGAGGCGGCGCATCCCGCGATCACGGCGTCGAAATCCGTATCCACCCTGATCTCGAAGACGTCCTGGCGAACGGTCCGGGCGAGCCGCCGGGGCACGTGCACGGCGTCGAGGGGAATGACCCCGCGCTGCTGCGGCTCGACCCAGAACAGCCCGGGATCCTCCGCATCCTCCGACATCGGGAAGATGCCGGCCGCGTAGGCCCTGAGCAGGATCTCGGGGGTGATCTCCGCACGTCGGGAGCCGGCCATCGTCTCGTACTCTACCGCCTCCGCCCCGGGCGCCCGGCGGCGTTCCGGTTCGGTCAGCCCGGGCTCGGGGCCGGACCCCTGCTCGCATCCCGACCTTCGATCAACGGCAGCCCGACGGGCAAGCCCGTTCTCGCGGATTCGTAGATCGCCTCCATGACGAGATGGTCCTGGACGCCCTCCTCGCCCGGAGTGTGCGGCTGCCGGCCGCTCGCGATGCAATCGGCGAAATGGTCCATCTCCAGCGCGAACTGGTTCTTCGCCGCGATCTCGGGCTGGTCCGTCGCGGAGCGACCGCCCGAGCGGCGCCCGATCCGCATGACCTGGCCCCGGTAGGCGAAGGCGTTCTCGATGTCGATCCAGGCCTTCTCGAGATGCACCCGCATCGGCTTGCCGTCATGGGCGCCGTAGCCCGTGAAGCAGTTCGCGGTGACCCCGGACGGGAAGCGCAGCATGAAGCCGACGTTCTCCTCGACCTCGCGGAACCGCGGGTCCCCCGCCGTACTCCAGAGCCGGGCGAAGACCTCGATCGGCTCCTCCCCGAGATAGGCGCGGGTCGTGTTCAGGCAGTAGAGCCCGATATCCGGAAGGGCGCCGCCGCCGGCCATCGCCTTCTTCATGCGCCATTGGTCGGGATCGCCCTGCATCTGCGTGTTGATCGCGTCGAGGAACTTGACGGCCCCGAGCTCGCCGGAGCGGATCAGGCGGATCGCCTCCCGGTTGTGCGGCTCGTACTGGATCCGATAGGCGACCATCAGCTTGACGCCCGCCGCCCGGCAGGCCGCCGTCATCTCCCTCGCCTCGACCGAGGACATCGCCATCGGCTTCTCGCAGAGGACGTGCTTTCCGGCTCTCGCGGCCCGCAGGGCGAATTCGTGGTGCATCGCGTTCGGCAGGACGATGTAGACGGCCTTGACGTCCGGGTTCTCGGCGATCCGGTCGAACGATCCGTAGTCGTAGATGGCGGTCGGCGGGATCCCGTGCTGAGCCGCGACCGCGCGCGCCTTCTCCGGCGTTCCGGACACGAGCGCGACCGGCCTCGCTCGCTTCGACTCTCCGAAGGCCGGCAGGATCTCCTCCAGCGACAGCCGGCCGAGGCCGACGATGGCGAAGCCGACCCGCTCGCCGGGGGGCAGCGGGGCTGCGGGCGGAGGCGAGGGCGGGTCCTGTTCGCCGCGCCAGTTCGGGAAGACGACGCGCCCGTTCTCGACCCGGCCGACATCGATCGTGGATGGCCCGACCGGTGCTGCCGCGAGCACGGGTCCCGCGATCGCCGAGCCGACGAGGCCGAGGCCGGCCGTCGTGATCACCCCGCGCCGGGACGGGTCGTGGTCGGACGGGCCTCGGCCGGAGGAGTCTCGGTCGGAGGAATCTCGGTCGAAGGAGTCTCGGTTGTCCTGCATGGTCCGCCTCGCATGGCGCGGGGCGAGAGAAGACCCGCGCGTCCACGGCAGAACCGCCGTCCGGAGAGAGCGGTTCCTGGCCGCTTCGGACGGGCGCTCCGACAGTCCTGCCTCAGACCCCCGTCGTCGCCTCCGCGGCCAGGAAATGCTCCAGCCAGTGGATGTCGTATTGCCCGTTCTGGACGTCGGCGTTGCGGACGAGGGTTCGGAACAGCGGCAGGGTCGTGTCGACGCCGTCGACCACGAACTCGTCGAGCGCGCGGCGGAGCCGCATCAGGCACTCGTTCCGCGTACGGCCATGGACGATCAGCTTGCCGACCAGCGAATCGTAGTTCGGCGGGATGCGGTAGCCCTGGTAGGCGGCGGAATCGACCCGGACCCCGAGCCCGCCCGGCGGGTGGAAATAGGTGATCGTGCCGGGAGACGGCCGGAAGGTCGCCGGATGCTCGGCGTTGATCCGGCACTCGATCGCGTGGCCGAACAGCTTGACCTCGGCCTGGGTGAAGGAGAGCGGGTTCCCGGCCGCGATCCGGATCTGCTCGTTCACGATGTCGATGCCGGTGATCATCTCCGTCACCGGGTGCTCGACCTGGATGCGGGTGTTCATCTCGATGAAGTAGAAGGCGCCGTCCTCGTACAGGAACTCGACCGTGCCGGCGCCGGAATAGCCGAGCGTGCGCATCGCGTCCGCGACGGTCTCGCCGATCCGCTCGCGCTCGACCTCGTTCAGGGCAGGCGAGGGGCCTTCCTCCCAGACCTTCTGGTGGCGCCGCTGAAGCGAGCAGTCGCGCTCGCCGAGATGGATCGCGTTGCCCTGGCCGTCGCCGAGAACCTGGATCTCGATGTGGCGCGGCTTCTCGAGGTACTTCTCGAGGTAGACCGCGTCGTCCCCGAAGGCTGCGAGCGCCTCCGCACGCGCCGTCGCGAGCGCGTCGGAGAGATCGTCCAGGGTCCGGGCGACCTTCATGCCGCGCCCGCCGCCGCCGGCCGCGGCCTTGATCAGGACCGGAAAGCCGATCTCGGCCGCGACCCGGCCGGCCTCGCCGTCGTCCGTGATCCCGCCCTCGGAGCCAGGCACGCAGGGAATGCCGAGGCGGCGGGCGGTCTTCTTCGCCTCGATCTTGTCGCCCATGATCCGGATGTGGTCGGCCTTCGGGCCGATGAACGCGATGCCGTGATGCCCGAGCACGTCGGCGAAGCGGGCGTTCTCCGACAGGAAGCCGTAGCCCGGGTGGACCGCGTCGGCGCCGGTGATCTCGCAGGCCGCGATCAGGGCCGGGATGTTCAGGTAGCTCTCGCGCGCCGGCGGCGGGCCGATGCAGACGCTCTCGTCCGCGAGCCTGACATGCATCGCGTCCGAATCCGCGGTCGAATGCACGGCGACGGTCGCGATGCCGAGCTCCTTGCAGGCCCGCAGGACGCGCAGCGCGATCTCGCCCCGGTTCGCGATCAGGATCTTGTCGAACACGCTCCCGGCTCGCGCTAGTCGATCACGATGAGGGGTTCGCCGTACTCGACCGGCTGACCGTCCTCGACGAAGATCGCCCTCACGGTGCCGGAGCGGGGCGCGACGATGTCGTTGAAGGTCTTCATCGCCTCGATCAGCAGGAGCTTGTCGCCGGTCCGGACCTCGGAGCCGACGTCGACGAAGGCCTTCGTGCCGGGCGAGGGTCGCCGATAGGCGGTGCCGACCATCGGCGACGTGAGCGCGTCGGGATGCTTCGCGGCCGGACCCTCCGGTGCGACGACGAGCGTGGCCGGTGCGGCCGGCGCCGCGGCGACCGACAGGGTGGGCGCGGGCGCGGCTACCACGGATACGGTGCGGGCCATCCGGATGCGGAGATCGCCCTTCTCGACCTCGATCTCGGTCAGGTCGGTCTCGGCGAGAAGGCTCGCGAGCTGCCTGACGAGACCGGGGTCGAAGGGATGCCGACCGGCCGTCCCTTCGGCTTCGCCGTCGGGGCCGGTCTCGCCGGTCGGGGGGAGGCTCATCGAGGGTGCGTTCGTCAACAGGTCGCGTTCCCGCATTTCCGGGTCATCGCGATCGCCTGGCGCAGCGGCTCGACCCCGACCGCGCCCGAGATCACCTCGTTGCCGACGATGAAGGCCGGCGTCCCGGTCAGCGCGAGCTTCTCGCCGAGATCGGCGTTCTCGGCCATGGCGGCCCGGACCTCGGGGCCGGTCATGTCGCGCTGCAGGCGGGCGACGTCGAGGCCCATCTCCTTCGCGAGCGCGAGCCCGCGCTCCGCCCCGACTTTGCCGCGCGTCTCCAGGAGCCGCGAGTGGAACTCGAACAGCCGCTCGCCGGCGAGCTGCTGCTTCGCGGCGAGCGCGACCCGCGTCGCCTCGACGGAATCGGGCCCGAGCACGGGCAGGTCGCGCAGGATCACCTTCAGCTTCGCGTCGCCCTTCACGAGGGTCCGGACGTCCGAGAGCGCCCGTTTGCAGTAGCCGCAGTTGTAGTCGAAGAATTCGATCAGCGTGACGTCGCCGGACGGGTTGCCGACCACGTTGCCGTGGACCGACGTCGTCAGAACGGCCCGGGTCTCGTCGAGCGCGGCCTGCTGGGCCTTGCGCTGCGCCTCGGCCTGCCGCTTCTCCAGCTCGCCGATCGCCTCCTGCAACACCTCGGGATGGCGGATCAGGTAATCCTTGATGATCCCCTCGATCGCCTCGCGCTGGGGCGGCGTGAAGGCCGTCTGCGCGGACGCAGGCAGCGCCGGCGCCACGAGACCGGCCATCGCGAAGACGACTCCGAATCCGGCCGAGCGAGCAGGTCTGAAGAGATCGATCATGCGCCGTGAGCCTTCAGTAGGTTGCGAGCGGCGCGACGGGCCGGGGCCGAGGTGGCATCGGGGTATCGCTGGCCCGGAGCGAGGTCAATCGCGCCTGCGAGATCGAAGTCCTGGCAGCCGGAGCCGGCGAAAGGATGGCAGCCGGTCTGTTTGGCAGCCATGACGGCCGCATCCTAACCTCGTCGAGCCCCGCGTCATGGCGGGTCGACCCACCGGAAAGGCCGGAATGCTTCAGTCTCCGACCCGCCCCCTTGCCGTTCTCCTGGCCGCCGCTCTCTCGGCCGGTTTCATGGCTGCCGCCGTGCTGGCCGGATCGCTCCCGGCCGCCTCGCAGGCGGAGGACGATCCCGAGTTCGCGTCCCGCTCGGGCCTGGACCTCACGGCGATCGATCGCGCGACCGCGCCGGGCCGGGACTTCTACCGCCACGTCGTCGGGACCTGGTTCGATCGGGCGACCCTCCCGCCGGACAGGGCGACGACCGGGGTCGACCGCGTCATGACGGATCGGATCGAGGCCCGCACGCGGCGCATCCTGGAGGGGGACGCCGCGGGCATCGAGGAGGCCGCGCGCGCCGACGCCGCGAAGGTCGCGGCGTTCTACCGGGCGTTCCTCGACGAGGGGAGGGCGGACGCCCTCGATGTCGCGCCGATCGGGGGCCAGCTCGAGCGCATCCGGGCCGCGACCTCGCGCGAGTCCCTCGTCGTGCGTCCGAGCGAGACCGATGGGCGGCTCGGGATGAACCTGTTCTCGCTCGGCATCTACCCCGACTCGAAGGCCCCCGAGCGCTACGCGCTGCACGTCGGACAGAGCGGGATCGGGCTTCCGGACCGTGACTATTACCTGAAGCCGTCCCTCGCCGGGACGCGGGCCGCCTACGAGGCCTATCTCGCCGAGCTGCTCGGCCTGATCGGCTGGAGCGATCCCGCGGGCGCCGCGGCCTCGATCCTGGCTTTCGAGACGGACATCGCCGACCAGAGCTGGACCGCGGCGGACCGGCTCGACCCCGAGCGGACCTATGGTCCGGCCGATGTCGGCGAGCTCGAGCGGACGACGGGGTTCCCGTTCCGCCGCCTTCTCGCGCAGGCGGGGTTCGGCGCGCAGGATCGCGTCATCCTCCTCGAGGCGAGCGCCGTCCCGCCGCTCGCCGCCCGCTTCGCCCATGCGCCTCTCGAGACCCTGAAGGCCTGGCAGGCGGTCCACCTCGCGGACGCCTACGCGCCCTACCTCTCCGCCCGCTTCGTCGACGCGCATTTCCGGTTCCGGCTGCAGCATCTCGACGGCGTCGACGCGATCTCGCCGCGCTGGAAGCGGGCCGTCGCGGCGGTGGACACGGCGATGGGCGAGGCGGTCGGACGCGTCTACGTCGCGAAGCACGTCCCGGCCGGCCTGCGGGACGAGATCGACGCGATGGTCGGACGGCTTCGCGAGGCGCTTCGCGCGCGGCTCGAGCGCAACGACTGGATGTCGCCCGAGACCAGGAGAACGGCCCTCGAGAAGCTCGCGGTCCTGGGTACGAAGCTCGGCTGGCCCGCGACCTGGCGGGACTATACGGGGCTTCGGATCGCGCCCGACGATCTCGTGGGCAACGTCGAGCGCGGCGTCGTCTTCGAGTGGCGGCGGCAGGTCGAGCGCTTCGGACGACCGGTCGTCCGAAGCGAATGGACCTCGCCGCCTCACACGGTCAACGCGTTCTACGACTGGAGCCTGAACGACGTGACGTTGCCGGTCGGACAGATCCAGGTCCCGGCCTATGGCCTGAATGCCGATCCGGCCGTGAACTACGGCGCGATCGGCAGCCTCCTCGGCCACGAGCTCATCCACGGATACGACAACTCCGGCCGCAAGTTCGACGGAGCCGGGCGGCTCCGGAACTGGTGGACGGAGGCGGACGCGGCGCAGTTCGAGGCGAGGGCCGCCGCGCTCGGGCGGCAATACGACGCCGTGCAGGTGTTTCCCGGCGCCTTCGTCGACGGCGCCCTCACGATGGGCGAGAACATCGCCGATCTCGGCGGCGCCCTGGTCGCCCTCGACGCCTACCGTCTCTCGCTCGAGGGACGCGAGGACCCGGTGGTCGACGGCTACACCGGGACGCAGCGGTTCTTCCTCGGCTTCGCCCAATCCTGGCGCATCAAGGCGTCCGAGGAATGGGTCCGGCGCGGGCTCGTCTCCGACCCGCACGCGCCCGCCGCCGTCCGGGTGAACGGGGTCGTCAGGAACATGGACGCTTGGTACGAGGCCTTCGGCATCGGGCCGGGCGACCCGATGTTCATCCCGCCCGAGGCCCGCGTCCGGCTCTGGTGAGGCGAAGGCGCCAGCCGGCGGTCGAAGAGGCAGCGATCCGATGAGCGACGAGAGCGGTGGGCAGGGCGCGCGGATGCCTCGGAGCGGCCGCGAGAGGCCGTCGCCGGCGCGGCGGCTCGCGGCGGTCCAGCCTTTCCTCGCCATGGACGTCCTCGCGGCCGCGACCGCGAAGGAGCGGGCCGGCGGGGACGTCGTGCACATGGAGGTCGGGCAGCCGTCCGCGCCCGTGCCGCACCTCGTCCGCGAGGCGGCCCGGGCGGCGCTCGACATCGGCCGGATCGGCTACACGGAGGCGCTCGGGATCGCCCCCTTGCGCGAGCGCATCGCCCGGCACTATCGCGACACGTACGGCGTCGCCCTCGCGCCCGAGCGGGTCGTCGTCACGACCGGGTCCTCGGCCGGGTTCGTGCTGGCGTTCCTGGCCCTCTTCGATCCCGGCGCCCGGGTGGCGATCTCGGCGCCGGGCTACCCGGCCTACCGCAACATCCTCCACGCGCTGGGCCTCGATCCGGTCCCGATCCCGCTCCGGGCGACGGACGGCTGGCGGCTGACCGCGGCGGCGATCGCGGAGCAGGAGGCCGAGCGGCCGCTCGCCGGCGTGCTCGCGATGAGCCCCGCGAACCCGTCCGGCACGATGATCGAACCCGACGGGCTCGCGGCGATCGGGGCGCTCTGCCGCCGCTCCGGCCTCTGGTTCGTCTCGGACGAGATCTACCACGGCCTGACCTACGGGGCGCCGGCCGACACGGCGCTCCGGCACGACGACGACGCCGTCGTGATCAACTCCTTCTCGAAGTACTTCTGCATGACAGGCTGGCGGATCGGCTGGATGGTCGTGCCGGAGCGGCTCGTGCGGCCGATCGAGCGCCTCGCCCAGAACCTCTACATCTCGGCGCCCTACCTGTCGCAGGTGGCCGCGCTCGCGGCCTTCGAGGCGACCGAGGAGCTCGAGTCCGTCAAGGCCGGCTATGCGCGGGCGAGGGCGGTCCTGCTGGACGGCCTGCCTGGGCTCGGCATTCAGGACCTGCACCCCGCCGACGGCGCCTTCTACGTCTATGCCGACGTCGCCCGCCTCACGAACGACTCTGTCGCCTTCTGCCGCCGCATGCTGGACGAGACCGGGGTCGCGACGACCCCGGGCATCGACTTCGACCCGGTCGACGGCTCGCACCACCTCCGCCTGTCCTTCGCGGGCGGGGAAGAGGTCTGCCGCGAGGCGCTGAGACGGCTCCGGGGCTGGCTCGGCTGAACGGCTCCTCACCGGTCCTCCCGGCATGAGCCGGGGTCCCGACCCGGGGGTTGATTGCCGCGAACGGCGGAGGCGCCACCGACAGAGCCCATGTCCATGCGGGGGGCTCCCGGTGCAGACGGCAAGGGCCGGCCCGAGCGCCTCACCTGTCCCAGGCTCCATCAATGCCGGCGCATTCCCCGCATCCCATCGCCGCCCGGCATCCCATCATCGTGCCTGATAAGGCTTGGCCCCGTGAGGCACGATCGCCTCGTCGTTCGATGGTCCCCGGTTCACGAGTTCCCGATGAACGGGTGCAGAATGGGTGGATCGCGCGCCGCGGACGCCGGCTCGATCACCTCACCTCTCCAGCACGCGATCGAAGCCGCCGCCATCCCGACGTGACCCGTCGCCCCTAGAGCATGCTGGCTTTTCACGGAAACGCCAGCATGCTCAAGCCTCTTGTAGACGCCTGCTGTCATCGGGAAAACCGGGCTCCACTTTCCCGCAGCATGCTCTGGGTGGTCCCTCCAACATGTCTTATAAGATTTAATCTTATAAGACAGTATGGTATCGTCTCTCCGGTACCGAGTTCACGGGACCTCGATGGACGGGAGCAGAAAGGGTCGGTTGCGCGAAGAGGGCGCCGGTGCGAGCGCCTCGCTGCTCTTGCAAACGATCAAGCCGCCGTCGTCCCGACGGGATCCCGACCTCGTGTCTTGCTGAGGCTGATCGTCGCAAGGAACGATGACGTTGCTTGGCAGTCCCGGGTTCAGGGGACCTCGATGAACGGGAGCAGGAGGGATAGGTCGCGCAAGAGGGCGCCGGCGCGAGCGCCCTACGAGTCCGGACCCGAGCAACGCCGCCGCCGTCCGACGGAGTCCCATCGCCCAGACGTG
>CAXTKM010000119.1:0-12397 GCA_964244795.1 uncultured Enterovirga sp. | reverse complement strand
AGCGAGCAGTTCGACTGGACGATGAAGACGAACATCTACGCGCCGTTCTGGATCATCAAGGCGGCGCTGCCGCATCTGCGGCCCGGCTCCTCCATCATCGGGACGACGTCCGAGCAGGCGACCGATCCGTCCGCGGATCTCTACGACTACGCGCAGACGAAGGCCGCGACGACGAACTTCGTCCGCTCGCTCGCGAAGCAGCTCGGCCCGAAGGGCATCCGGGTGAACGGCGTCGCGCCCGGGCCGATCTGGACGCCGCTCCAGGTCAGCGGCGGGGCGACCCAGGAGAAGCTGGAGACGTTCGGCGGCATGACGGCGCTCGGCCGGCCCGGCCAGCCGGCCGAGCTCGGCTCGATCTACGTCCAGCTCGCGGCCGAGGACGCGAGCTACGCGACCGGGCAGGTCTACGGCTCGGCCGGCGGCGGGGGCCTGCCGTAGCGCCGGTCAGGGCTTCGCCTCCGCGGCGACGGGCGGAGTCCCGACATCGCCGCGCGGCGCCCGCCGGAGGACGCCGAGCAGACGCTCGCGGAGATCCGCGACGTCGAACCCGATCAGGACGGCGGCGAAGACCGCCGGTCCGACCACGCCCGAGGCGGCGAGAGAGAGCCAGGGCGACGCGATCGCCCGCAGCGGCCAGAGCGCGGCCGCCGTGAGGCCCGCGGCGGCGAGCACCACCAGGATCTCGCGCGCGGGCGGCCAGCACGCGGCCTTCCCGAGCGCGGGCCAGAGCGCCACGAGCGATCCACCGAGGAGGCTCGCCGTGTGGATCCAGGCGAGCGCGACGAGGCTCGGCTCGCCCGGCATCGCGGCCAGCAGCCCGACGTCGAGCGCGGCCGCCGCGAGGGCCGCGACGAGAAGCGGGGCGGTCCGGTTCTCGATCTGGAACACGGGGCTCAGCGCGAACTGGACGAGGCAGAAGGTGAGGACGCCCGGAACCAGGACCGTGGCGATCCGGCCGAACTCGCCCTGGAACCGCTGCGGCACGACGAGCGCCTCGAAGGCCGGCATCGCCATGACGTAGCCGACCGCGAGGAGCACGAGCGCCGCCGCGATCCGGACCATGTTCCCGGCGATCTGACGCTGCGCGCCCGCGAGCCCGTCGGTCGCCCGGCGGCGGACGACGACCTGGAACAGGTAGACGTCGAGCGCCGCCCCGACCGACAGGAACAGCCGGATCGTGACGTCGGTCGGAAGCGAGATCTGTCCTGCCGCGGCGTAGCCGAAGAGCGAGGTCGCGACGCTCCGGTTCAGGAGCACGATGGCACCGTAGAGGAGGTTGGCGCCGACGATCGGGGCGCCGTAGCGCGCGAACAGCGCCAGGTGCCCGAGGCTCGGCCGGCCGGACGTCGTCTCCCGGGCCGCCGGGACGAGGCCGCGCGAGCCGAGCGCCGAGACCGCCGCGCTCAGCGCCAGCACGGCCAGGACCGCGGCCGCGCTGCCGAGCACGAGGCCGGCGCCGAGGGCCAGCCCGAAGGCCAGCAGGTTCTTCGAGAGGATGAGCGCCGTGTAGGCCCGGTTCGCGAACAGCGCCCGGGCCAGCGCGGCGCGATACTCGAAGGCCCCGTTCGCGACCGCGGCCGCGACCACGACGGCCACGGTCGTGGCGTCGACCCGGATGGTGCCCGCGAGAGACGCGGCCAGCGCGCCGCCCGCGATCAGCAGGAGCGACGCCGCCCCGTAGCCGGCGTCGAGGCTCGGATGCAGCCGGGGGTCGCGGCTGCCCTGGTCGGCCACGACGAAGCGCGTCGTCGAGAGGCGCAGCCAGTCGAAGGCCAGCGTGCCGAGCACGATTGCGGCCATCGAGGCCACGGCGAAGCGGCCGAACTCCTCGGGGCCGAGCACGCCCGCGAGCGCGAGGCCGAGCACGAAGTTCAGCCCCGAATTGACGACGAACGTCGCGATCATCCACATCGGCGGTCGGTCGAGGGCCCGGTGATCGGACAGCCTTGAACGAGCCGCGTGAACGGAGCCTTACGGCGACCGCGTCATCGCCGCCTTCGGCCCGGCGGAGACCCTATCGCGACCGGCACAATCCCGTCTTCGTGCGCTCCCGGTCGCCGTCGTCGTAGTTGATCCCGATCGAGGCTCCGCTGAGGGACGAGATCACGCCCGGGTACCACTTTCCGGCGCCCTGGAAATTGCACTCCACGCGCCCGCCGATCCTCCAGTCGTACGGCCGGACATAGCCGACGTTCAGCGTCTCGCGATCGCCGTCGTCGTAGGCGATCGTCAGGCGGTCGCCGGAGACGCCCCTCAGGATCCCCGGGTACCATTGGGCGCCGCCCCGGTAGCGGGCGAGAACCCAGTCGCCCACGCTCTGGGCCGAGGCTCCCCCGAGGCCGGCCGCGAAGGCACAGGCGATCACCGAGGCCGTGAGACGGGGCTTCATGACGTCCTCCATCGGTCCGCCCGGTCGGCGCCTCGCGCAGATGCCGGGTCGCGGGCGACCTCCGATCGGAAGCGCCTGGACCGAGCGGTGCAGTGGCGAGGCGCGATCGTCCCGTCAAGCTTGCCGTTCGGTCCGCCCCGACACCGTCTCGCGGGGCGCCGCGGCCGGATCGGCGAGGGCGTGCCGGATCATGGTCTCGGCGCGGCGGACGAAGTCCGGACCGGACAGGCCCGGCTCGATCGGCGCCCCGAAGGTGACCGTGATCGTGCCCGGCCGCTTGAAGGGCAGGTCGCTCGCCCAGAACCGGCCGGAATCGACCGCGACCGGAAGTGCCGTCGCGCCGAGCTGGGAATAGAGCAGCTCGATCCCGCGCTTGAACTCCACCTCCAGCGAGGCGCTCCGGCGCTCCCCTTCGGGGAAGACGAGGACGCTGCGGCCCGCCGCGAGCGCCTTGCGGGCCTCCGACAGCATGTGCCGGATCGCGGCCCCGCCGCTCTCCCGGTCGATCAGGATCATCGGGGAATGATGCAGGAACCAGCCCATCACCGGGATCGTCATGAGCTCGCGCTTGGCCACGATCGCGAGGTTCGGGACCAGGCACAGGAACGCGATGGTCTCCCATTGCGACTGGTGGTTCGAGACGATCAGGCACGGTTTGCCCGGCACGTTCTCGCGGCCGCGCTCGACATGGTTCAGGCCCACGATCCAGCCGAGGCCGACCAGGATCCCCTTCGACCAGAGCCGCGACACGGCCCGGATCGCGGCGCGCGGCTTGCCGCAGAGCAGCAGCACGCCCTGTGCGGGCAGGAAGAGCGCCGTCCAGACCACGAGGAAGGCGTCGAAGGCGCGCGAGCGAATGCGTTGCAAAGGCCACTCCGGCGAACGTCGGTGGACAGCCTGGCCGGACGTCCAGCGGCGAATGGTAGGCTCGATGGCGGAAACGCATAGCCGGTTTCCGGGCCGAGGACGATCCTCCCTGAACCGTACGGGCCAGGGGCCGGATCGGGGACGGCCCGCATCCACCTTCGCCGAACTGTCGCGGAAATATGCAAGCCTCGCCCAAAGTCTGACCTTGTTCGCCATCCCGGCCGCGAGGTTAGATGGTTGCCGGCGTCCGGGCCGCCCTTGGCCCATCGCATGTCGAGGATGGATCGAGAATGAGATCGAGCGCTGCCCTCGGCCGGGATTTCGTCATGGGCCAGCGTCTGTTGATGGGCCAGTGTCTCTTCATAGGTCTGGGCCTCGCCCTCGGCCTGCTCGCGGCCGGCCCCGCGGCTGCGGCCGAGCGCACCAGGGTGACGGTCTACACGGCGCTCGAGAACGATCAGCTCTCGCCGTTCAAGGCGTCGATCGAGAAGGCCGTGCCCGAGGCCGAGATCGTCTGGGTCAGGGATTCGACCGGGGTCATCACGGCCCGGTTCCTGGCCGAGAAGGACAACCCGCGCGCCGACATGGTGATCGGCCTCGCGGCGTCGAGCCTCCTCGTCTTCGACAAGGCGGGCCTGCTCGCCGAGTACAAGCCGAAGGGCGCGGACGCGCTGAAGCCCGCGTTCCGGCCGGCCTCCGGGCCGCATACCTGGACCGGCATGGACGCGTTCCTGGGCGTCGTCTGCTTCAACACGGCCGAGGCCGGCAAGGACAAGATCGCGGCGCCCGTCTCCTGGAAGGACCTGCTCGACCCGAAGCTGAAGGGCAAGGTGGTGATGCCGCATCCGGCCTCGTCGGGCACCGGCTACCTGATGGTCGCGGGCTGGCTCCAGAGCATGGGCGAGGAGGCCGGCTGGCGGTACATGGACGGCCTGCACGAGAACATCGCGGCCTATCTCCATTCGGGCTCGGCGCCCTGCGTCCAGGCCGCCCGGGGCGAGCGGGTCGTGGGCCTCGCGCTCGACATGCGGGGCGCCTCCGAGAAGACGAAGGGCGCGCCCCTCGCTGTCATCATCCCGAGCGAGGGCACGGGCTGGGAGGAGGAGGCGGTCGCGATCGTCAAAGGCTCGCGGAACCTCGAGGTCGCGAAGAAGGTCGCCGACTGGGCCGCCTCGAAGGAGGCGAACGAGCTCTACGCGAAGAGCTACGCGATCGTGGCCTATCCGGGCGTCGCGAACACGCCGCCGAACTATCCGGCCGACGCCGAGCGCGGGATGATCAAGAACGACCTCGTCTGGATGGCCTCGAACCGCGATCGCGTCCTCGCGGAATGGGCGAGACGCTACGACGCGAGGGCCGCGCCGAAGAATTGAGGCGGGTGAGCGGGGCGCGATCCGTGGCGGTGGCCGGCCTCGGCCCGGCGTTCCTCGAGATCGAGGGCCTTCGCAAGGTCTTCGGGGGCTTCACGGCGCTGGACGGGATCGATCTCGCCATCGCGCGCGGCGAGTTCGTCTGCTTCCTCGGGCCCTCCGGCTGCGGCAAGACCACGCTGCTCCGGGCCATCGCGGGCCTCGACCGCCAGGATGGGGGCCGGATCGCGATCGACGGCCGGGACGTCTCGCGGGCGCCTCCGGCCGAGCGGGATTTCGGCATCGTGTTCCAGTCCTACGCGCTGTTCCCAAACCTCACCGTGGCCCGGAACATCGGCTACGGGCTGGTCAATCGGCGTGCCGCGAAGGCCGCCGTCGCGCGCCGGGTGGAGGAGCTCCTCGACCTGATCGGCCTCTCCGACCAGGCCGAAAAATATCCCGTCCAGCTCTCGGGCGGGCAGCAGCAGCGGGTCGCGCTCGCCCGCGCGCTCGCGACCTCGCCCGGCCTCCTGCTCCTCGACGAGCCCCTCTCCGCGCTCGACGCCAAGGTCCGGGTCCGGCTGCGCGACGAGATCAAGGCGATCCAGCGGCGGCTCGGCGTGACCACGATCCTGGTCACGCACGACCAGGAGGAGGCGCTCGCGATGGCGGACCGGATCGTGGTCATGAACCGCGGCGCGATCGAGCAGGTCGGCACGCCCGAGGAGATCTATCGCTTCCCGAAGACCGCCTTCGTGGCCGAGTTCATCGGCGCGATGAGCTTCCTCGACGCTGTCGTGACCGGGCCGGGCCGCGTCCGCTCGCGCGACCTCGATCTGAGCTGCGACGAGGGGCACGGCTTCGTGCCCGGCAGCCGGGTCCGGCTCGGGCTCAGGCCGGAAGAGGTCCGGGTCCGGGGCGTCGGCGCCTCCGACCCGAACGCGATCCGGGTGCGGGTCCGCGGCCTCTCGTTCCTCGGCGCCTATTGCCGGGCCGAGCTCGCGCCCGAGATCGAGGCCAGCGGCCCGATCGTGGCCGACTTCTCCGCGAACCTGATGCGGGACCTCGCGATCGGGGTCGGCGGGATGCTGACCGTCGCGCTGCCCCCGCAGGCGCTGCGGCCCTTCGCCTTTCCGGCGCCCTCGTGAGCGAGCTCGCGACCCGGCTCGCCGTCCCGACGGCCGCCCGGGGCGGGATCAGGGTCAGCGAGAACGCGGTCGCCACGATCCTGATCGCGGGCCTCTGCTGCATCCTGATCCTGATCGTCGCGGCTCCGCTCTGGTCGCTCCTCTCGAAGAGCGTCGAGGACGGCCAGGGCGCCTTCGTGGGCCTCGCCAATTTCGCGACCTATTTCGGCACGCCGGCGCTCGTCGCCTCGCTCGGCAACAGCCTCGCGGTCGCGCTGCTCACGACCGCGATCGTGGTCCCGCTCGCCTTCGTCTACGCCTACGCGCTGACTCGAAGCCGGATGCCGGCGAGGGGCCTCTTCTCAGCGGTCGCGCTGGTGCCGGTCTTCGCGCCGTCGCTGCTGGCCGCCATCGCGCTCACCTACATCTTCGGCAACCAGGGCCTGATCCGGGGGGCGCTCTTGGGCGCCTCGGTCTACGGCCCGATCGGCATCGTCCTGGCCGAGACGCTGTACTGCTTACCCCACGCCGTGCTGATCCTGGTGACCGCGCTCTCGGTCGCGGACGGGCGCCTCTACGAGGCGGCGGCCGCGCTCGGCACGCCGGGCCGCCGGATCTTCCTCACGGTGACGCTGCCGGGTGCGCGCTACGGGCTCATCAGCGCGGCCTTCGTCGTGTTCACGCTGGTGGTCACCGATTTCGGCATCCCGAAGGTGATCGGCGGGCAGTTCAACGTGCTCGCGACCGACGCCTACAAGCAGGTCGTCGGCCAGCAGAACTTCCCGATGGGCGCGGTGGTCGGCCTCCTGATGCTGGTCCCGGCCGTGATCGCCTTCGGGGTCGACCGCCTCGTCAGCCGCCGCCAGGGCGCGATGCTGACCGCGCGCGCGGTGCCCTACGTGGCTCCCCGACGCCCTCTCGCCGACCTCGCCCTCGCGCTCTTCTGCGTGCTGATCGGGGCCGCGATCCTGGGCACCTACGGCATCGCGGTCTGGGCCTCGTTCATCCAGTATTGGCCCTACAACATGAGCCTGACGCTCGCCCATTACGATTTCGGCGCGGCGGACCCGGACGGCTGGCAGCCCTACTTCAATTCGCTGGCGATGGCCGCCTGCGCGGCCGCCATCGGCACGTGCCTCGTCGGGACAGGCGCCTACCTGGTCGAGAAGCTGAAGGTCTTTCCCCTCGGGCGCGGGCTCGCGCAGCTCCTCGCCATGCTGCCGCTCGCTGTGCCGGGCCTCGTGCTCGGCCTCGGCTACGTGTTCTTCTTCAACGCGCGCTCGAACCCGCTGAACGGGCTCTACGGCACGCTGGCGCTGCTCGTCGTGAACACGGTCGCGCATTACTACACGGTCGCGCACATCACCGCGACCGCGGCCCTGAAGCAGATCGACGGCGAGTTCGAGGCCGTCTCGGCTTCGCTCAAGGTGCCGTTCTGGCGCACGGCCGCGCGGGTGACGCTGCCGATCTGCATGCCGACCGCGATCACGATCGCGATCTACCTCTTCACCACCGCCATGACGACGGTGTCGTCGGTGATCTTCCTCTACGGGTCCGGCACGAAGCTCGCCTCCGTCGCGATCGTGCACATGGACGAGGCCGGGACCACCGCGGCCGCGGCCGCCATGGCGACCCTGATCCTGGTCACCGCGATGGCGGCCCGGCTCGTCTCCGTCCTCTGCAACCTGTATGTCTTCGACCGGCTGCAGGATTGGCGAAAACGGTAGCCGGAGACGGGCCTTGAACCATCATCAGCCGATCCGGGGCCACGCCCTCGGGGTCGCGGAATCCGAGAGCGACACGAACCTGACCGACCGGCGCGCCGCCTGGCAGGCCCGGGCGCTCGACGGCCCGACCCGGCGCCTCCTCGGGCGCGACGGCGCGGCGTTCCTGCACCAGGCCGTCTCGACGCCCTGCCTCAACGCCATCGCGAAGGCGGAGGGCATCTGGATCGAGGACGTGGCGGGCCGCCGCTACATGGATTTCCACGGCAACAACGTCCACCACATCGGCTACGGCCACCCGCGCGTGAAGCGCGCGATCGCCGAGCAGATGGACGCGCTGCCCTTCGCGCCGCGGCGCTACGCCTGCGAGCCCGCGGTGGCGCTCGCGGAGACGCTCGGCCGGATCGCGCCCGGCGCCCTCTCGAAGGTGCTGTTCACGACGGGCGGCTCGGACGCGATCGAGGTCGCCGTGAAGATCGCCCGCGCGGCGACCGGGCGGCACAAGACCCTCTCCTTTTGGGACGCCTTCCACGGCGCGGGCTCGGGCTCGGCCGCGATGTCGGGCGAGGCGCTGTTCCGGTCCGGTCCGGCCGCGCCCCTGGTCGCGGGCGCGCTCCAGGTCGCGCCCTTCGGGGGCTATCGCTGCCCCTACGGGACGGACGGCCCGGAGGCGAGCGGCCGGGCCTGCGCCAGGATGGTCGACTACGTGCTCGCGCGCGACACCGAGGTCGCGTGCCTCGTCGCCGAGCCCGCCCGTTCCGTGCCCTATATCCCACCACCCGGCTTCTGGGCCGAAATCCGGTCGATCTGCGACCGCCGCGGCGTGCTGCTCGTCTTCGACGAGATCCCGACCGGGCTCGGCAAGACGGGCCGGATGTTCTCCTGCGAGCACGACGGGGTGGTGCCGGACATCCTCGTGGTCGGGAAGGCGCTCGGCGGCGGCATCCTGCCGATCGCGGCCGTGATCGCCCGGCCCGACCTCGACATCGGTCAGGATTGGGCCTTCGGGCACTACACGCACGAGAAGAACCCGGTGACCTGCCGGGCCGCGCTCGAGACGATCTCGGTGATCGAGGACGAGGGCTTGGTCGCGAACGCGGCCCGGGTCGGGACGGCCGCGCTCGCCCGGCTCGCCGACCTGCAGCGGGACATCCCGGCCATCGGCGACGTGCGGGGCCGCGGGCTCCTGATCGGGATCGAGCTCGTCCGCGACCGGGCCACCCGCGAGCCCGACCCGGCGCTCGCCGAGACCGCCCTGTACCGGGCGCTGGACCGTGGCCTCTCCTTCAAGACCACGATGGGGAACGTGATCACCCTGACGCCGCCGCTCGTCACGACCGAGGCCGAGATGAACGCCGCGATCGACATCCTCGCGGAGGCGATCCGTGCCGGCTGACGAGGGCTACGACCTCGCCGTTGTGGGCGCCGGCATCCTCGGCCTCGCGCACGCGCTGGCCGCGGTCCGGCTCCGGAAGCGCGTCGTCGTGATCGACCGCGACGCCCAGGCGAACGGCGCCTCGGTCCGCAACTTCGGCTTCGTCACCGTCACCGGCCAGGAGAGCGGCGATTGCTGGCGCCGGGCCAGGCGTTCGCGCGACGTCTGGGACGAGGTCGCGCCAGAGGCCGGCATCGCGATCGAGCATCGCGGCCTCGCCATGGTGGCCCGGCGCCCCGAGGCGAGGGCGGTGCTGGAGGCCTTTCTCGAGACCGATATGGCGGAGGGCTGCAGCCTGCTCGACCCGGCCGCGGCCCGCGAGCGTCTTCCGATGCTCGCGGGCGACGGCATCGCGGGCGTGCTCTGGTCGTCGCTCGACCTTCGGGTCGAGTCCCGGACCGCGATCCCGGCCCTCGCGCGCTGGCTCGCGGAGGCGAAGGGCGTGACCTTCCTGCGCGAGACGCTGGTCGGCGCCGTCGCGCCGCCCCGGATCGAGACCTCGCGCGGCGTCGTCAGGGCCGAGCGCTGCATCGTGTGCCCGAACGAAGATTTCCTGACCCTCTTCCCGGACCGGATCGCCGCGCACGGGGTCACGAAGTGCAAGCTGCACATGCTGCGCCTCGCCGCGCCCGGCTGGCGGCTTCCGGCCGCGGTGATGTCGGACCTCGGCCTCGTGCGCTATCTCGGCTACGCGGCGCTGCCCGAGGCCGCTCCCTTGAAGGCGAGGCTCGCGGCGGAGCAGGCCGACGCGCTCGCGAACGGGGTCCACCTCATCGCCGTGCAGAGCCATGACGGATCGCTGGTCGTCGGCGACAGCCACCATTACGGCGCGACCCCGGACCCCTTCGCGCCCGACGGCGTCGACCGGATCATCCTCGACGAGTTCGCGGCCGTGTTCGGGCCGGACGTGCCGCCCGTGCAGGAGCGCTGGACCGGCATCTATCCCTCCTCGCCGAACCGGACGATGTTCGTCGATGCCCCCACCGAAAGCGTGCGGCTCGTGGTGGTGACGAGCGGGACCGGCGCCTCGACCTCCTTCGCGATCGCCGAGGAGGTCGTGTCCGACCTCTTCGGCCTCGCGCCCCCAGGGACCGCGTGACGCCCATGTTCCAGCACCTCAAGGCCGTCGTGTTCGATTGGGCCGGCACGGTCATCGACTTCGGCAGCCGCGCCCCGATGGGGGTCTTCGTCGAGGTCTTCCGCTCCTTCGGGGTCGAGATCGCGATCGCCGAGGCCCGGGTCCCGATGGGGCTTCCGAAGCTCGCCCATATCGAAGCGCTGGGCGCGCTGCCCCGGGTCGCTTCGGCCTGGCAGGCGGCGCATGGCCGGCCCTTCTCGCCGGAGGACGCGCTCCGGATCTACGACGTCTTCGTGCCCATCAACCGGCGCATCGTATCCGATCCCGAACACAGCACGCTGATCCCGGGCGCGGCCGAGACGGCGGCGTTCCTGCGGGCCGAGGGCCTGAAGATCGGCTCAACGACCGGCTACACGCGCGACATCCTGCAGGAGGTCCTGGCGACGGCGGCCGCCCAGGGCTTCTCGCCGGACAACACCGTCTGCGCGGGCGACCTCGTTGCGGGCCGACCGACGCCGCTCATGATGTACCGCTGCTTCCTCGACCTCGCGGTCTGGCCGGCGGCCGCGGTCGTGAAGGTCGACGACACCGCACCCGGCATCGAGGAGGGGATCGCGGCCGGAAGCTGGACGGTGGGCGTCGCTGTCAGCGGCAACGCCTTCGGGCTCAGCCAGGCCGAGACGGCCGCCCTCCCGGCGGCCGAATACGAGACGCGGCGAGCGGCCGCGCGACACGCGCTCGAGGAGGCGGGGGCGGACGTCGTGATCGACAGCGTGGCGGAGCTCCCGGCCGTCCTGCGCGAGATCGAGGCGCGGCTCGCGGCCGGGGATCGGCCGGGGTGAGCGGGAACAGGAGGCCCTACCCGCCGCAGATCTCGAGCCGCTCGGTGACCTTCATCTCCCACTGGCAGGAATAGGCGAGGTCCGCCTTGCAGATCGTGACGCGCGCGCTCGGCGTCTCGCAGTCGCAGTCCCGGTCGCCGACGCTCCAGCGCGGGTTCCGGTAGCCGCCGTTATGCGAGATCGTCTCGCAGAGGTTGCGGGCGAGCGAGCGGACGTCGGCCTTGGCCTTGGCGCAGGCCTGGATCGGCGTCATCCCGGCGGTCGTGTCGCCGACGCCGCGCAGCATCTGGTTCGCGACCGCGGGGCCGTCTTTCCAGACCTCCCGGGTCTCGGTCCGGCAGGTGAGCAGGATGTCCCGGGCCCGCTGCGCGTAGGCTCCGTTCGGGTAGGAGACGAGGTAGGTCTGGAACCCCTGCCGGTTCTTCTCCTCCACCGCCCTGTCCCAGAGCTGCTGCTCGTTCGCGGTGATCACCGGCGCGGCCGGCGCGGCCGGCAGGACCGGCACGGCCGGGGCCGACGCGACCGGTGCGGGTGCCTCGCGGGGGGGCGGGGACACCGGCGCGGCGGCGCGATCGCGCAGGAACGGCGGCACCAGCAGCGCGGCCCCGGCCGCGACCGCGAGCGACAGCGCGCCGGCGAGGATGGGGCCGATCCTCGGCGCCGGCCGGGCCTTCGCCTTCAGGGGCGCCTCGCGACCCGTGAGAGGCTCGCCCCGGATGATGGACTGGACGCCGTCGAGCAGGAACGCCCAGCGCGGGTCGGTCCGGTCGCCCGTCCAGCCGACGAGGTCGGCGGCCTGGATCATCATGAAGCCGAGCGGCGGGTCGACCTCGTCGATCCTGATCGGCAGCAGCACGCCGCGGCTCTTGCCGACCGTTGCCTCCTCCTTGACCCAGGGCGCCCGGACGGACGCCTCGGACCAGATCGCGATCACGACCCGGGCGGCGTAGAGCTCCTGGTGGATCGACCGGTCCCATTCCGATCCGGCCCGGATGCCGTGATCCCACCAGACCGACAGGCCCTCCGCCCGCAACGCCTCGACGAGACGGATGACCCGGCCCGCATCCTCCTTCTTGTACGAGATGAAGACGTCGGTCATCGAGGGGAAGCCGGTTCGTGGGATCGTGTGCCGTTCCCGCTCCGGCGCGTCCAGAGGTACGGTCGACGGCGTGTTCGCGTGACTCTCAGGGCTCGTGTAGCGAGAGCCCGGACCCTGTAGATGCCGACGGTTTCACGATGAAGTCGTCGTTGTCGCGGCGCCACGCGGTCGACGTCCATGGGTTCGGCTTGGCTTCGCCGCCCCGATAACGGGCCGGATCCTCCTACCAAGAGCGTGTCGGCTACCTCAGCCAGCGCCGGACGGCGTCCTTCACGAACGCCGCGTCGGCCGGGTTCGTCGAGGGATTGCCGGCGCGGTGGCCCCAGATGCTGGGGATCGGGCAGAGCTCCGCGCTCCGCAGATGCGGCAGCTCCGCCTCGTTGTCGGCGACCCGGAAATAGAGGTCGGTCTCGCCGGGCATGAGCAGCATGCGGGCCTCGATCGCGGCCAGCGCGCGCGGCAGGTCGTGGAGATCTACTGCCAGCAG
>CAXTKM010000118.1:0-12642 GCA_964244795.1 uncultured Enterovirga sp. | reverse complement strand
GACGTCGCGCAGGCGCTTGACCTGCGGCCGCGACGTGAAGGCGACGAGATCGACCTCGCCCCCCGCCATCGCGTCGATCACGGCGACGACCCGCAGGTCCTCCTCGTGCGAGGCGTAGCGGTAAGGCAGCACGCGCGCGACGTCGGCGCCCCGCCCGTCCAGGAAGGCGTCGAGCGTCCCGTCCTGGCCCGGATAGGTCTGCATGCCGACCCGGCGCCCGGAGAGGTCGAGCCTGCCCAGCGTCGCGATCAGCCCCTCGCTCGTCGGCGCCTCGGCGACGACGCCGGGCGCGAGCCCGATGGTCCGGAGCGCCTTCACGGGCTTCGGGCCGCGCACGATCGTTCGGGCACGGGCGAGGCCGGCGGTCGCCTGGGCGGCCACCCCGAGGCGCTCGGCCGCCGCCATCAGCCGCCGCACGCCCTCGCCCGTGAACAGGACGACGTCGTCGAAGGCGCCCTCGGCGAGGCCGCGCAGCCACAGCTCGACGGGCGCGGGATCGAGCACGTCGAGGATCGTGACGAGCGGACACCGGATCGCGGTCGCGCCCTGGCGCTCCAGCATGCTGGCGAAGAGGTCGAGCTCGCGGCTCTCCGGCACGACGATCCTGCGTCCGTCGAGGCCACCCGCCATGTCCCTGCTTCTCCTCCGGCCTCGCCTGTGTAGCCCCCCGCGGGCTCCGGCGGGAGCCCTCGCCGACGCGGAGCGGCCGGGAGACGTGCGGGCGGCCAGACGATAAGGGCGGGGCCGGGATCGTGCGGTCCCGGCCGGAGGTCCCCATGGCTCACCTCGTCCTCGCGATCGATCAGGGCACGACCTCGACCCGGGCGATCCTGTTCCGCCGGGACGCGACCGTCGCGGCCGTGGCGCAGGAGGAGGTCCCGCAGCACTTCCCGGCCTCGGGCTGGGTCGAGCACGAGCCGGACGACCTCCTCCGGACGGCGCTCTCGACCGGCCGGGCCGCGATGGACCGGGCGGGCGTCACGGCACGGGACATCGCCGCGATCGGGATCGCGAACCAGCGCGAGACCGCGGTCGTGTGGGACCGCTCCACCGGCCGCGCCATCCACCGGGCGATCGTCTGGCAGGACCGGCGCACGGCCGAGACCTGCGGACGCCTGAAGGCGGACGGGGCCGAGCCCCTCGTGACCGCCCGGACGGGCCTCCTGATCGACCCCTATTTCTCGGCGACCAAGATCGCCTGGATCCTGGACAATGTGGCCGGCGCGCGCGCCCGGGCGGAGCAGGGCGGGCTCGCCTTCGGGACGGTCGAGACCTGGCTCCTCTGGCACCTCACCGGAGGCCGGGTGCACGGGACGGACGCTACCAACGCCTGCCGGACGCTTCTCTTCGACATCCACGAGGGGGCCTGGAACGAGGAGCTCCTGCGGCTGTTCCGGGTTCCTCGCGCGATGCTGCCGGAGGTCTGCGACTGCTCCGGCGCGTTCGGGACGACCGAACCCGGCCTGTTCGGCGGCCCGATCGCGATCCGGGGCCTCGCGGGGGATCAGCAGGCCGCGATGGTCGGACAGGCCTGTTTCGGCGAGGGCATGGTCAAGTCGACCTACGGCACGGGCTGCTTCGCGCTTCTCAACACCGGGCCGAATGCCGTCGCGTCCCGGTCGCGGCTGCTGACGACGATCGCCTACCAGCTCGGCGGAGAGCGAACCTACGCGCTGGAGGGCTCGATCTTCGTCGCGGGCGCGGCCGTGCAGTGGCTGCGCGACGGGCTCGGCCTGATCGGGACGGCCGCGGAATCCGGGCCGCTCGCCGAGGAGGCCGATCCGGGCCAGGACGTCGTGCTCGTGCCGGCGTTCGTCGGGCTCGGCGCGCCCTATTGGCGGCCGGACGTCAGGGGCGCGCTGTTCGGGCTCACGCGCGCGACCGGCCCGCGCGAGCTCGCCCGTGCCGCGCTGGAGAGCGTCTGCTTCCAGACCGCAGACCTTCTCGACGCGATGCGGGCCGATTGGCCGGGCGCGGCCCGGCATCGGCCGGTCCTGCGCGTCGACGGCGGCATGATCGCGTCGGACTGGACGATGCAGCGGCTCGCCGACATCCTGGGCGCGCCCGTCGACCGGCCGCAGGTGGCCGAGACGACCGCGCTCGGGGCCGCCTATCTCGCCGGGCTCGCGGCCGGCCTCTACCCGGATCCGGAACATTTCGCGGACGGCTGGCGGCTCGAGCGACGGTTCTCGCCCGCGATGGGCGACGAGGAGCGCGCGGCGCGTCTCGGGAGCTGGCGCCGGGCGGTGGCGAGCCTGTGCGGGCCGGAGGCGGCCTGAAAGCCAGACGACGGGCTGGAGCCTGATCCACCCCCGGCGTCATGCTGAGGAGAGACGCGCCTTCGACCCTCCTCAGCATGACGCCCGGGATGGACCCAGGCAGGGTCGGGACACCACGTCCCGGCCAAGCTCCTCCAACGACGCCGCTACCCCAGCCTGTCCGCGAACCGGTCGATCGCCAGCAGCGGGTGCGTGTAGGGGTCGCTCAGGATCGTCTCGCGCCAGCGCTCCGCGAATCGGCTCGCCTCCTCGAGGAACCGAGCCCGCTTCGGACCGACGTCGTGGCCCCGCGAGGCCGATTCGGCGTGGCGCAGCATCACGCCGGGCGCGAGCAGGTTCCGATAGCCCTTCGCGCCGAGCCGCAAGCAGAAGTCGACGTCGTTGAAGGCGACCGCGAAGCCCTCGTCGAAGCCGCCCGCCTCGCGGTAGGTCCGGCGCCCGACCGCGAGGCAGGCCGCCGTCACGGCCGAGACCTCGTGCGGGACCGTCAGCCGATCGAGATGGCCAGGATGGTCGCCCGGCAGCTTGCGGTCGCGGTGGCCCGCGAAGCCGCCCTGTCCGATCCCGATGCCGGCATGCTGCAACGTTCCGTTCGCGTACAGGAGTCGCGCCCCGACCGCGCCGATTCCGGGCTTCGCGGCGAGCGCGACCAGCGCGGCGAGCCAAACGCCGTCGAGGACCTCGCAGTCGTTGTTCAGGAGCACGATCGTCTCGCAGCCCGCGGCCTCCACGCCGGCGTTGACGAGGCGCGAGAAGTTGAACGGCCCGGGCGCGTCGAGGAGCGTCACGTCCGGTTCGCCCCGAAGCGTCGCGAGATAGGCGCGCGCCTCCGCCTCGTCGGTGCCGTTGTCGACGATCACGAGCTCGTAGGAGCCGGGCGGCGTCCAGCGCCGGATGCTGCCCACCGCCCGCCGGAGCAGATCGGCCCGGTTCCGGGTCGGGATGACGATCGAGGCGATGCGGCCCTGGCCGCCCGCCGGCAGGGCGGCCGTGGGAGCAGCCCCGTCCGGGCCGGGGCGCGCCGTCGCCTCGGGCCGGTGCCACAGCAGGAGCCGCCGCAGGTGCCTGATCTCGCGCGCGGTCCTTCCCTGGCCGACGGCTCGGGCGAGCGTCCACCAGGGGTGCGGATCGTCGGGCGACACGGCCAGGAGGGCAGCCGCGAGCGCATCGGCCCGGATGGCGGCGAGACGGCCGACGTAATCCCGGTGGCCCAGGAATTCCGGGCTCCAGTCCGGCTTCAGCTCCGGCTCCATCCACCGGCCCGCCGCATCGAGCACGACCGCGTCCGTGTAGAGAAGCAGGATGCCCGGATCCTTGAGGGCGTCGAGGAGGACCGGGACGGCTTCGGGCGCGAGCCTGTCGCCCGAATGGAGGAGCGCGACCCAGTCGGTGCCGGCCTCCACGGCCAGCGCGAGCGCCTGCCGGTCCGGCGTCGCGCCGGCCGCGGCCGGGACGACCTCGGCGATCTCCGCGAGCCCGAGTTCCCGGGCGAGGTGCCGGACAGCCTCGCCCCTCGCGTCGTCGGAGACGCCGATCCGCAGACGCACCGAGCGAGGATCGGCACCCGCGAGCGAGGCGAGCGTCGCCCGAACGCCCTCTCCATCGGACGGATCGTCGACGAGCACGAGACAGAGCCGGCCCGTCGACCCGGGCAGGGCGAGGGCCGCGTCGATGCCGTGAGGGTCGAGCGGCCGTGTCCGGGTCGCCGCGAAGCGGGCGATCTCCGCCAGCGGGGCGCCGTCCAGCACCCCTTGCGCGCCGAGCATCCGGCCCCGCCCCGTCCGGAGCGGCCAGCGCGCGAGCTGCACGAGGCCGGGCAGCCCGCGGGCGAGGAGCGCCGCGGCGAGCCGCCGAAACGGCCAGGCTTCCAGCGAATCCACCCGGATGTCGCCGTCGTCCTGTACGTCGGCCAGGAGCTCGAGCCGGACGAGGTCCGGCGGCGCCGGCCCGATCCAGCGCGCCCGCCCGAACACGGCCGCCGGCAGGATATGCGTGTCGGGCGGCCCGCCCCCGCGATGCAGCCGAAGCCAGGGCCGCGCGGGCTGCCCGCGGAAGCTCTGGCTGTAGTGGATCCGGAGCCAGCGCCCGCGAAGGCGCGCGACGTCATCTTGCGCGAAGACCGGATTCATCGACCAGGCTGGAGCGACCGGACGAAATCCGCGATGCGGGCCGCGAGGGCGGGCCGGTGCAGGAGCGGCGTATGACCCTCGTCCGGCACCTCGATCCTGTCCAGTCCGGGATGACGCCGGGCCATCTCGGCCATCGTCTCGGCCGACAGGAGGTCGGAGCGTCCGCCCCGCACCACCATCATGGGCATGGCCCGGAGCGCGTCGAAGACCGGCCAGAGGTCAGGGATCGGGCTCGCGAGGTCCAGCGCGTCGAGCCCCCGGGCGAGCGCGGGATCGTGCGAGAGGACGAGCCGGCCGTCGCTCTCCCGCCAGACCGTCTCCGCCCAGTCCCGCCACTCGGCCGTGTCGAGCGCCGGGAACTGGCCGCCGAACAGCGCGCGAAGCCGCTCCGCCGCGTCCGGCCAGCCCGTGGGCGTGCCGAGCCGGCCGACATAGGACTTGATCCGCAGAAGCCCCGCGCGCTCGATCGCGGGGCCGATGTCGTTCAGGACGATCCCGCGGACGAGGTCGGGCCGCGCGGCTCCGAGCGGCATGGCGATCAGCCCACCGCGCGACACGCCGACGAAGACTGCCCGCTCCACCCCGAGATGCCCCAGAAGCAGCAGGAGGTCCGTCGTCTCGACCGGGACCGTGTAGCGGGACGGGTCGGGATCGTGGTCGGACAGCCCGCGACCGCGGTAGTCGACCGCGACGACGCGATCGGTCGCGCCGGCCGCGATCAGCTCTTGCGCGAGACGATGGAACTCGGACGCGTTTCGGGTCAGGCCGGGCAGGCCGACCACCGGCAGCCGATCACGAGCCCCGTCCTCGCCGTAGACCCGGGCGTGAAGGGCGAGCCCGTCGGCCGACCGGACCCAGGCGCTCGCGAAGGCGGCCGCATCCCGCGCGGCCGTCATGGCGTCGCGGCGCTGGCGGCTGTTCCAGCGACGGGCGTGCCTGTCGGCGCCACGACCGCGCCGGTCGGCGCCACGACCGCACCGGTCTGCGCGGGGGGTGCTCCGGCTTTCAGGTCGCTCTCGATCGAGAGCGGGCTGCCGGGATCGAGGCGCTTGCGGTACACCTGCAGGTTCTCCATCACGCGCTGCACGTAGTTCCGGGTCTCCGAGAACGGGATGCGCTCGACCCAGTCGACGGCGTCGACCTCGGGCCGGCGCGGATCGCCGTAGGCCGCGATCCACTTCCGGACGTTGCCCGGCCCGGCATTGTAGGACGCGAAGGTCAGGATGAACGAGCCGCGCCAATCCTCCATCAGGTCGCCGAGATGGGCGGCCCCGAGCTGGGCGTTGTAGACGCCGTCGAGGATGCGGCCCGGCTCGTAGGCGAGGCCGGCCTTCTTCGCGGTCGCGGATGCCGTTCCGGGCATCAACTGCATCAGGCCGCGCGCGCCGGCCGAAGAGCCGGCCGCGGGATCGAAGGCGCTCTCCTGCCGGGCGATCGCATGCACCATCGCGGGCTCGACCCTACGGCCGACGGGATCGAAGGCCGGGACGCCGGAGGTCGGGAACGCCGCCTCGTCCAGCGGCAGGCCGCGCTGCGTCGAGAGCTTGCCGAAGGCCAGCAGCCCGCGCGCGTCGCCGTTCGCGGTCAGGATGGCGGCGACCTGCTCGAGCTCGGCGAGGTCCTGACCGCCGCGGGCGAAATCGAGCGCCATCGGGTAGGCGAGGTCGCGGAAGCCCGCCGCGTAGCCGATCGCGATCGCGCCCACGAGGGGCGGCCGGGAGGGCGCGGGATCGGCCGGCGTCCGGAGCGCGACCGCGCCGGCGCCGAGCCGGGCCGCCGCGAGCTGCCCGTAATAGGCGATCCCGTGCCGGGCGGCCGCCGCGTAGAGGCGCTTCGCCTCGGCGCTCGCGCCCGCGGCCTCCCGGGCGCGTCCCTGCCAGTACCCGGCCCGGGCCCGCGAGATCGGGGTCGCGGCAAGCGCGGCGGCGCGGTCGAAGTGGCGCGCGGCGGCGACCGGATCGGAGAGGGAGCGGAGCGCGATCCAGCCGGCCAGGAAATCGGCCTCGATCCGGCGCTCGGCGGTGGTCGCGCCGTGGCCCGTCACGACCCCGTAGGCGGCCTTCGCGTCGCCGTCGTCGAGGAGTTTTCGCGCGACGAGGCGCCGCTCGACCCACCAGGCGTCGCCGTCGACCAGGAGCGCCGGGTCGCGCGTCAGCTCGGCCAGGAGCTTCGCCGCCTCGACCGGCTTCTCGCCGCGCCGGAGGTTCTGGGTCCGCGAGAACAGCCAGGACGCGTCGCTCTTGAGCGGGGCCGGGACCGCGTCCACGACCTTGTCCGCGCCTTTCGCCCGGGCGTCGACCGCGATCCGGGCCTTCACGAGGGCGTCGTGGCCCCCGCCGGCATAGACGGCCGCCCGCTTCGCGGATTCCCAGTTCTCCCGCAGCAGGAACCGCTCCATGCGGAAGCGGTGGTCGGCGGTCGCGAGCGTGTCCTTGAAGAGGTCGAGGATCCGCAGCTCGAGGTCGCGTCCGAACGTGTCGTTGCGCCAGGTCTCGCGCACGAGCGCGTCGGCATCCTCCGACAGCCCGTCGGCCCGGAACGCCTGCGCGAGCGCGATCTTGCCAGACACCGTCTGCGGGCGTTCCCGGGCGAAGAAGGCCCTGACGAACGGGGCCGGCCGCCGCTCGACGAGCAGCGCGTCCTCGCTCCTGCGCCGCAGCCAGGCGGGATTCGGGAACCCGGGCTGGGCGAGCCAGAAGCCCGCGACCCGGTCGAACGGGACGGTCACGCCGGCGAGCCGGAGCGCCGCCCAGTCCAGGAACGCGCCGGCGGCCGGGGTCTCGACGCGCCGCCGCAGCGCGTCGCCCGCCGCGAGGTCGCCGCGCCTGTAGGCCGTCACCGCGTCCCGCACCACCGCGAGGTCGGGCCGCTCGACGGCCGGCACCGTCTCGGGCGTCGGCCGGCTCTCCTCCTGGGCCGAGGCGACCGTGAAGGGCAACGCGAGGAACGCCGCGATGACGACGGCGATGATAACGCGTCTTGGGACGCTGGAGGCTCGCGCATCGACGCGACGGCTGTCATTCCGGGGCTCGCGAAGCGAGAGCCCGGAACCCATAAGCACGAGTGTTGCCGGTATCGACGGCACGGATGTCCCCTCGACGATGCCGGCGTCTATGGGTTCCGGGCTCGGCTTCGCCGCCCCGGAATGACAAGCCGGTGTTCGCGGAGAAGTCATGGCCCGGTTTGCCTCGCCCGACCCGGCGTTCTATGTCTCACGGCTGTGTCGCGACCGGCCCGGATCGCGCCGGGGAGGATCGAAGGATGTCGGCGACGCGCCGCCTGAGGGGCTCGATGACGGCGCTCGTGACGCCGTTCCGGGACGGTGCCGTCGATCAGGACACGATCCGGAAGCTCGTGAGCTGGCAGATCGAGAGCGGCACGCAGGGCATCGTGCCGGTCGGGACCACGGGCGAGAGCCCCACCCTCACGCATGACGAGCATCGCGTCGTGGTCGAGGCCTGCGTCCAGGAGGCGAGGGGGCGGGTGCCCGTGATCGCCGGCGCCGGGTCGAACTCGACGACCGAGGCCGTCTCGCTCGCGCGCGACGCGGAGGCGGCCGGCGCCGATGCCGTCCTGGTCGTCACGCCCTATTACAACAAGCCGACTCAAGAAGGTCTCTTCCAGCATTTCAAGGCGGTGAACGATGCGGTCGGCATCCCGATCATCATCTACAATATCCCGCCGCGATCCGTGATCGACATGTCGGTCGACACCATGCGGCGGCTCTACGAACTCGACAACATCGCGGGCGTGAAGGACGCGACCGCGAATCTCGCCCGCGTCTCGCAGCAGCGCAGGGCCATGGGACCCGACTTCATCCAGCTTTCGGGCGAGGATATGACCGCGCTCGCCTACAACGCGGCCGGCGGACACGGCTGCATCTCGGTCGTGGCGAACGTCGCACCCGCGCTCTGCGCCGAGCTGCAGACGCGAACGCTGTCCGGAGACTACGCCGGGGCGCTGACCGTGCAGGACCGGCTGATCCCGCTGCACGACGCGATCTTCCTCGAGCCGGGGCTCGCGGGCGCGAAGTGCGGCCTCGCGCTCCTCGGCCGCGCCGGGGAGGAGATCCGGCTGCCGCTCCTGCCCGTGACGCCCGCCACGCGATCCGCGATCCAGGCCGCGATGCGGCACGCGGGCCTGATCAACGCCTGATGGCCCAGCCCAAGAACGTCTTCGCGGGCGGCAAGGTCGTGGCCGAGAACCGCAAGGCCCGCTTCAACTACGAGATCACCGACACCGTCGAGGCCGGCATCGCGCTGACCGGGACGGAGGTGAAGTCGCTCAGGGCGAACAAGGTCACGATCGGCGAGGCCTATGCTGGCCCGATGGGCAACGAGATCTTCCTCTTCAACGCGAACATCCCGGAATACCTCCAGGCCAACCGCTTCAACCACGAGCCGCGGCGGCCGCGGCGGCTGCTGCTGCACAAGCGGCAGATCAACAGGTTCCTCGGCCAGACGCAGCGGGAGGGCTACACCCTGATCCCGCTCCGGCTCTACTTCAACGAGCGCGGCCGCGCGAAGATCGAGATCGGTCTCGGGCGCGGCAAGCAGCTCCACGACAAGCGCGAATCCGAGAAGAAGAAGGACTGGGACCGCGAGAAGGGCCGCCTGATGCGGCAGAAGGGCTGATGAGCGAGGGCTCCGGCGCGGCCTGGACCGACCTTCCGGAGGATCTTCCCGTGCCGGTCGACGACGGCGCGGCCGCCCACCTCGTCGGCATGACCGTGCCGGACATCGCGCTCGCGGCGACCAACGGCGCATCCGTCGCGCTTGCCCGCCTCCCGGGCCGGACCGTCGTCTACGCCTACCCGCGCACGGGCGAGCCCGGGAAGCCCAATCCGGAGGGCTGGGACGCGATCCCGGGCGCGCGCGGCTGCACGCCGCAATCCTGCGCCTTCCGGGACCATCACGCCGAGCTGAAGGCGCTCGGCGTCTCGCGGCTCTTCGGGCTGTCCACGCAAGACACCCCGTATCAGAGCGAGGTCGTGCTGCGCCTGCACCTTCCGTTCGCGCTGCTGTCCGACCGGGATCTCCGCCTCGCCTCGGCGCTGCGGCTTCCCGTCTTAGAGGCCGGCGGCATGACGCTCCTGCGGCGCCTGACGATGGTGATCGACGAAGGCCGGATCGTGCGGGTCTTCTATCCGGTCTTCCCGCCGGACCGCTCGGCCGAGGATGTGATCGCTTGGCTCGGGGCCGAGCGGGCGTGATTCGTCGTCACGCCGCGATCCGGTAGGGCTCGTCGCACGCGGCCAGGAGCGCCTCGATCGGCCCCGGCCGGGCGAGGACGTAGCCCTGGCCCCGGTCGGCCCCGATGCGCTTCAGGGTCGACAGCTCGGCCTCGGTCTCGATCCCCTCCGCGACCACGCAGGCGCTCATCTCGCGCGCGTAGAAGACCATGGCGCTGGCGAGCGCCCGGCGTGCCGGATCCACGTCGATGGCGCGCGTAAGGCTCATGTCCATCTTGATGATGTCCGGCGCGAGCTGGACGATGTGCTGCAGACCCGAGTAGCCGGCCCCTGCGTCGTCGACCGCGACCTTCATGCCGCGGCGCTTCAGAGGCGCGAGATGCTCGTGCAGGATCGCGTAATCGGCGACCTCGGCGTGTTCGGTGATCTCGATGATCGTGCTGTCGGCGTAGCGCGGGTCGAGCGCGTCGGCGAGCCGCCCGCTGACGACGGCCTCGGGCGAGGCGTTGACCGAGAGCGACAGGGTCGCGGGCAGCAGCGGGAAGGCGCCGACGGCCGCCTGGATCACGGCGAGCTCGAGATCGATGCCGAGCCCGACGTCGGACGCGTCCTTGAACCACTTGTCGGGCGATCGGTACGGCTCGGGGGAGAACCGGCACAGGGCCTCGCAGCTCACGACCTGCGCGGTGTCGAGGTCGAAGATCGGCTGGAAGGCGATCGCGTAGCCCTTCTCAGCGAGGACGGACGCCGTCCTGTCGTGCACGCGTTTCATGTCGCGGCGCTGCTGGAGCTCGCCGTTGACCTGCTTCATCGCGATGCCGGCGAAGACCTTCATCGTCGCGAGGTCGCGTTCGCTGAGATTCGGGATGGCGCGCGGGCTGAGGCAGCAGAACATGCCGAACGGCGTCCCGTCGAGGAGCCGGATCGGAATGCTCACATGCGAGCCGATCGGGACCGCCGCCGTGATCGGCATCCCGAAGGCGAGCGGCACGAGCGAGGTGTCGGGGATCAGCTCGGGCAGGCGGCCTTCCAGGATGTGGTTGCAATAGACGTCGTCGAGGGACTGGGAATCGCCCGGCTTGATCAGATGCTGCAGTCCCGGAGCGTCGACCCGTCGAAAGATCGTTCGCCCGTCGACGAACTCGGAGAAGTACGCGACCTCCATTCCGAGGTGGTTGCGGATCGCCACCAACGCGTCCTGGATGACGTCCTGACCCCCCGCCTGTGCCGACGGGAGCGCCACGAGGCCACTCGCGAACGAGGTCATTTCTTTAGCCCCATCACTTTTGATGATGCACTTAGAGGGGCAGAGCCTGAAATTTCCGTTTAAGCAGCCGGTCCGGGCAAATGTTGGTTAAATCCGGACATTCAGGAATGTCTCATCCGGTGTAGCGCTCGACCTTGTTGACGGCCGGCTTCGCGCGCAGCTCCGACACGATCGCGGTCAGGTGCTTCAGGTCGAACACCGACAGGTCGACCGTGACCTCGGTGAAGTCGGGTGTGCGGCGCTGCATCGAGACGTTCTCGATGTTCCCGTCGTGATCGGCGATCACTTGCGCGATCTGCGCGAGGCTTCCCGGCTCGTTGATCGACTGCAAGGTGAGACGCGCCGGGAAGCGTCGGCCGGCTCCGGCCTCGATGTCCCAGCGGACGTCGATCCAGCGCTCCGGGTCGTTGTCGAAATCGGCCAAGGCGCGGCTCTGGATCGGGTAGATGGTCACGCCCTCGCCGGGCGTGATGATGCCGACGATCCGGTCGCCCGGGACGGCACCGGCCTTCGAGGCGAACCGCACCGCGACGTCGCCCGCGACGCCCCGGATCGGCAGCGCGTCGGCTGGCGCGCCCGGCCCGTTCACCCGGGCCGCCAGCGGACGGGCCGCCTCGCCCTCGCCGCGGCGATCGACGTAGTCCGGATAGACGCCCCGGACGACGTCGCCTGAGAACATCTCGCCCCGCCCGACCGCGGCCAGGACGTCGTCGGCGCTGGCCCGGGCCAGGCGTGGCAACGCCCCTTTGAGCTTCTCGTCGGAGAAGGCCTTTCCGGCGCGCTGGAAGGCGCGTTCCAGGATCTGCCGTCCGAGCCCCGCGTATTGCCGGCGAGTCGCGGCCTTGGCGGCGCGCCGGATCGCGGCCCGGGCCTTGCCGGTGACGACGAGCGATTCCCAGGCCGGCGGCGGCGATTGCCCGTCGGCCCGGACGATCTCGACCTGGTCGCCGTTCTGCAATTCGTTGAAGAGCGGCGCCATCCGGCCGTTGATCTTGGCCCCGACGGCCGTGTTGCCGACATCCGTGTGCACTGCATAGGCGAAATCGATCGCGTTGCCGCCGCGCGGGAGTGCGATCAGGCGGCCCTTCGGCGTGAAGCAGAAGACCTGGTCG
This sequence comes from uncultured Enterovirga sp., assembly GCA_964244795.1. GTDB lineage: Bacteria > Pseudomonadota > Alphaproteobacteria > Rhizobiales > Beijerinckiaceae > Enterovirga. Next base: position 664 of record CAXTKM010000118.1, on the reverse strand, counting down.
TGGAACAGCTCGAGCTTCGTGTGCTCGAGGAACTCCTCGGGGCTATCGCCATCCGCCAGGAGATCGACCGTTCGGCGCAGCCACTGGTAGGCGCGGCTCTCGGAGGCGAGCCGGGGCGCGCCGTCCTTGTAATGGCCGTGCGCCGCGATCCCGAACTCGGCCACCTCGTCCATGTCGCGGGTTCGGATCTGCAGCTCGACCCGTTGCGACCGCGGCCCGATCACGGTCGTGTGCAGCGACTGGTAGTCGTTCTGCTTCGGGTTCGAGACGTAATCCTTGAAGCGGCCGGGCACCGCCGGCCAGGCCGTGTGCACGACGCCGAGCGCCCGGTAGCACTCGTCGAGAGAACCGACCAGGATCCGGAACCCGTACACGTCGGAGAGCTGCTCGAAGGAGACGGATTTCCGCTCCATCTTGCGCCAGATCGAATAGGGATGCTTCCGGCGGCCGGTCACGTCGGCCACGAGGCCTCCCGCGGCGAGCTTCGCCCTCAGGCCCTGCTCGACGTCCTCGACGATCCCGCGGGACCCGAGCGCGTCGAGCCGCCCGGCGATCGTGCCGTAGGCCTCGGCGTTCAGGTGCCGAAAGGCCAGATCCTCCAGCTCCTCCCGGATCTCCTGGATGCCCATGCGGCCGGCGAGCGGCGCGTAGATGTCGAGCGTCT
>CAXTKM010000117.1:0-12655 GCA_964244795.1 uncultured Enterovirga sp. | reverse complement strand
GATCCCGTGCCGGCATTGCCGAAATCGAGCGGGCCTAAGGGCTCGCCGAGCCCGCCGATGCCGACGCCCGTGACCCGCCAGGCGCCCGGCCCTTCGCGCCGCACAGTGGCGCCAACGGCGCGCGCGGCCTCGGCCGTGCGCAGCACGTCCTCGCCCTCCAGCAGGTTCTCGATCCGGGTCTCGCCGATCGACAGAAGCCCCAGGATCAGGCTGCGATGCGAGATCGATTTGTCGGCCGGCACGCCCACGCGCCCCTTCAGCGGCGGGCCGGCCTGCGACGTGACGGGAAAGGCTTTCGGGTGCTGCGGGTCCACGTCACGGCTTTTGGCGAGATGCGGGCCGCCTCTAACATGGTGGTTCGGTCGCGTCATCCGCACTTGAAACCGGGGCTCCGATAGGCCAGTTGACTCAGGTGGCGGGCCCGCCTAACGGGGCCGGCTCCCCAGCATTTCAGTTCCAGCAAGAGTTCAGCACTTTGGCCAGACCAGAGCTCGGCACCAAGCGCGTGTGCCCGACGACCGGGCGCAAGTTCTACGATCTTAACCGCGAGCCGATCATCTCGCCCTATACCGGCGAGGCGTTGCCGCGCGCGCTCTTCGAGCCCCAGGTGACCCGCGGCGGCTCGCGTGTGCGTCCCCGCGAGGAGGAAGAGGAGGTCGAGGTCCTGCCGGCCACCGCCGAGACGGTGTCGCTCGAGGAGGTCGGGGCGGCCGAGGAGGAGAGCGTCGAGGCCGTGGAAGACGATGCGAACCTCGCCGAGGACGCGGCGACCGACGACACCTTCCTGGAAGAGGAAGAGGAGGGCGGCGACGTTTCCGACCTCATCGACGGCGACATCGAGGACGACGAGGAGGCCTGAGGCCTCCGGGACGCGAAGGCCTCAGGAAGTGTCGGGCCTGCGAGGCCGGAGAAAAGGCCGGACGAGCGCTTGAGTTGGCGCAGCGCCTCTCCTATAGAGGCCAGCCGCGTCGAGCGGCATCCGCGGTGTCCCACCCCGCGGCAATGGATTGGGGCCATAGCTCAGTTGGGAGAGCGCGTGAATGGCATTCACGAGGTCAGCGGTTCGATCCCGCTTGGCTCCACCATCCTTCATCGAATTTCCGGTTGGCTTCCCCTATCGGGCCTCCTCAAGGCCGGCCAGGCGTCAGCCGGGCCGGGGGGCGAATCGATGATCCCGTCACGCTCCGCCGGGCGCACGCATCGGGCCCGGCTTCTCGAACGCGACGTGCTCGCCGAAGCAGAACGCGACGCCGTCATGCCTCGCGACCTCCGCCGCGGTGAGCCGGACGCTGCCGCTCTCCGCCCAGATCGAGCCCGGCCGACCTCGCACCCATTCGTCCGGCGGCAGCAGGGTCGAGGCCCGCGTCGTCACGTCCCAGACGTGGTAGTGATGCGGCACGATCAGTCGCGCTCCGAGGCGCCGCGCCACGGCTTCGACCTGCGGGTCGCTGAGGACGTGGTGCGACCCGTCGATGGGCAGGAGGGCGACGTCGATCCGGCCGAGCGCGGCCCAGACCGCGTCCGGCGGATCGGGCCGGTTGTCGCCCCAGTGCAGGATGCGGAGACCACCCGTCTCGACGACGATCAGCGAGTTGTCGAATGAGCGCCAGTTGTCCGGCGGGCGCGTCTCCATCGGCGTCAGGCGCCGTGTCAGCTCGGCCCAGTCCCAGGCGTTGTGGGACGAATCCGAGACGTGCTTGTCAGCGATCCCGGTGATCCGCACGTCCGCGAAGGCATAGGTGCCGACGAGGCGGTCCAGCATTGTGGAGGCGCTGACGGCGTGCAGGCCGTCATGGTCGAAATGGGCGTGGGTCGAGAGGGCGACGTCCACCTCGGTCGGGGGGAAGTCGTAGAGGTACCAGTCCCAGTTGCCCGCGGGAGGGTTGCGCCACGGATCGATCAGGAGCGTGAGCCCGGCCGGCGAGGTGATCCGGAAGCAGGAACCGCCGAAATAGGCGAGCTCGACTGTGCCCTCGGTCCCGGACGGCGCCGTCGCCTCGGCCTGGAAAGCGATCATCCTCGCGTTGTTCTCGGCCTGTTTCCAGGCCCAGGAGCCTTCGTCGACCCGGTCCTTCATGTCCCTCTCCCGACGAGCCTGACGAACCCGTAGACCAGGACCGCGGCTCCGAGCAGGCGCCGCCACGGGTTCACGCCGCGCAGGAGCTCGTCCAGCGCCCACCAGGCAAGGCTCGCGGCCGCCGCGATCTCGAGGAGGGTGCCGGCCGTGCCGGAGGGCTTCGCGACGACGGTCGCGAGAGATGCAGCGAGAAAGATCCAGAGGGCGGGGTTCGCCGTCTGCGCGATCGTGATCGCGCCCGTCGTCCTGTTGCGGAAGGCCCAATCGAAGGCGCGCCTCACGGCAGCGCGCGGCCGGGCGGCAGGCTCATTCATCGTCGGCGCAGGGCCATCCCTTCGGCCTGTTCAGGCCCGGCGGGAGCTTCGTCGCAGGCGTCCCGCAGGACAGGTCGAGCTGCTCCTGCCGCAGCCCGACGGCCTTCGACAGGTCGGTGCCGTCGAACTGCGTGAGGAAGAGATAGGCGCCCCCCATCTTCACGCCCGCGAGGTCGAGCGAGTCGAACCGGGCGCGGGCGAGGTTCGAGTAGCTGAAATCGACCCCGGACAGCTTGGCCTTCATGAAGTTGACGCGCGACAGCTCGCCCTTCGTGATGTCCGCGCCGGTGAGGTCGGCACCCGTGAAGTCGGAGCGGTTCAGCTCGGCCTTCGCGAGGTTCGCCTCCGCGAGGTTCGCCCCGGTGAAGGTGGCCCGGCTCATCTGGGCGCTCGCGAGCTTCACGCGGGCGAGCGTCGCGCTCCGGAAGCTCGTCTGCCAGCCGACAGCCTTGGTGAGGTCGGCCCCGGTCAGGTCTGCATCGTCGAACCGCGCGAAGGTGATGTCGGCCGAGACGAGGCTCGCGCCGTGGAAGCGCGATTTCCGGAAGTCCGTCGAGGTCAGGGCCGCCCGGGTGAGCACCGCCCCGGTCAGGTCGTTGCCGGACAGGAGGAGCTGGCGCTTCGAGCAGCCGGTCCAGTCGACCTTGGGCCCGACCGCGTCGCTGCAGCCCGCGAGGGCCGGCCCCGCGAAGCCCGCCAGCAGCGCTGCCGCGATCCCAGACGCCACGGCCCGGGGCCACCCTGTTCTCGCGCGCGACATCGGGCTCCTCTCGACCGCCATCACGGCCGAGCTTAGTGCGGCGTACGGCGTCCCGGCAATGTGCCGCCGAGCAAGCCCGTGCATCCGGGCACGCCCGGTCCGCCGGTCGAGCCCGATCAGCGCTCGGCGATGTAGCCCTTCGGGGTCACGACCACCCATTGCCGCCCGCGCCGCTCGATCGCCTCGACCCGGCCGACTCCCGGCACGGTGTAGCCGACCGCGACGTCGACCAGCCGGCCGACCCGGGTCTCGACCAGGGCGAAGCCGTCGTCGTAGTCGCGCACGAAGAATCCCTCGACCTGCGTCTTCCGCGGATCGACCTCGGGCTTCGCCGCGACCTCGGCCCGCTCGGGCCTCGCGGCTTCGGGCTTCGCCGTCCTGGACTCGCCGATGCTGCCGGTCTGGGCGACGTCGACCGGGGCGGACGCGGCCGCGACCGGCTTCGGGGGCGGCGTCGGGGCATGCGTCGGCCCGGACAGGCCCTTCTCGATCCGGTCGAGGCGCTCGGTCAGCGCGGCTAGCCGGTTCGGGTCGCGCTGCGTCTTCTCGATCCGGTCGATCTGCTCGCCGAGCCGGCCGAGACGGGTCGTCTGCTCCTGCCCGGCGCGCTCCTGGCGAGCCATGAGATCGCGCAGCTTCTCGCGCTCGCCCTTGAGGCCGTCCAGGGTCGCCTTCACACCCTTGACCTCGGAGGCAAGGCGGAGGACCTCGCCATTGGCTTGCCGGAGGTCCGCCATCGCCTCGGTCCAGCGCGCGCTCGCGGCCGCGACGGCCTGGCCGTCCGCAGGTCGGCCGACGGTTCCGAGCCCGTATCCCGCCCCGAGGGCGAGGAGGAGGGCTGCCGCGGCGGCCAGCGGCTTCGCCGAGACCGACGCGCGTCTCGCCGCGGCCTTCATCCACGCGGCCGCGGCCGCGATCGTCGCCCGCTCGCCCGCGACGGGGCGCGAAGGGCGCGCCGGCGGCGGGAGGGCCGTATCCGGGGCGGCCGGCGCCGGTTCCGGCGCCGTGGCAACCGGATCGGCCTCGGGCGTCGTCGATTCCGGGGCCGGCACGTCCGGCGGCATCGAGGGCTCGGGCAGCGGAGCGGCCTGGTCGCCCGGCTTCGCGGCCTCGCGGCCCTTGAACATCGACGTGAGCTTGCTGGTGTCCATGGTCTCGTCCCATCGTCGCCCTTCAGCAACCGATAACCACGTCGGTTTACGAAATCCTTACGGGCCGGCCCGGCGCTTTTCCCCAAGCGGGACGGATGGCGACCGGCCGGACGACGGCCTTGACAGCCCGGCCGCCGCGGCTCTCCCCTCCTGCCGGGAGGTGCGGACCATGAGGCGGATCATCGGACGGGCGGGCGGTCTGGCGGCGGCCGGATCGCGGGTGGCCGGGATCCTGGCGGTGGCGCTCGCGGCGCTCGTTTCCCTTGGCGCCCCACTCGCCCGGGCGGAGGTCTCGGAGATCCGGATCTCGAAAGGGTTCGGGATCCTCTATCTGCCTCTCATCGTGATGAAGGAGCGTGGGCTGCTCGAGGAGCAGGCCCGCAAGGCGGGGCTCGGCGAGGTCCGGACGACCTGGCTCCTGTTCGACGGCGGCAACGTCATCAACGACGCGATGCTGGCGGGCGCGCTCGACGTCGCCGGGACGGGCGCGCCGGGCTTCATCACGCTCTGGTCGAAGGCGCGCGGCACCCGGGTCGAGGTCACGGGCGTCTCGGCGCTCTCCGCGACCTCCCTGTGGCTCATGTCGAACCGGCCCGGCATGACGTCGCTCGCGGACGTCGCGGCGACCGACAGGATCGCGCTGCCCGGCATCAAGACGTCGCTTTCGGCCGTCGTGCTGCAGATGACGGTCGCGAAGGCTTTCGGGGCCGAGGCTTTCGCGAGGCTCGACCCGATGACGGTCGGGCTGTCGCATCCCGACGCGGTCGCCGCCCTCAAGGGCGGCCGGACGGAGATCACGGCGCATTTCACCTCGCCGCCCTTCTCCTACATCGAGCGCGATGATCCGAAGATCCACCGCGTGATGAGCTCGGTCGACGTGCTCGGCAACATCACGCTCGACGTGGTCTTCGCGACGAAGCGCTTCGTGGACCAGAACCCGAAGCTGATGGCGGCTTTCCTCGCCGCGCAGGAGGAGGCGAACGCCTTCATCGCGGCCGACCGGCGCGGCGCGGCCGAGATCTTCGTCAAGGCCTCGCCCGTCAAGGTGAGCGTCGACGAGGTCGTCCGGATGCTGGACGACCCGGACACCCGCTTCTCGTCAGCTCCCCAGGGCATCATGGACTTCGTGACGTTCATGGCCCGGGCCGGCAGCATCAAGGCCAGCCCGGCGGCCTGGACGGACCTGTTCATGCCCGCGCTTGCGGTCGGGCGTCAGGGGAGCTGAGAGCGCTCTGCAGACCTTCACGGAGCCGACGTTGTCATTCCGGGGCGGCGAAGCCGAGCCCGGAACCCATAAAGGCCGACGTCTCCGACGAGGCACCCGCGCCGTCAGATCGACACCGTCGGCGTTTATGGGTTCCGGGCTCTCGCTTCGCGAGCCCCGGAATGCCAGCCGTGCCGCATGCAGAGGGCTCCAGCATGAGGAACGCAGCCCCGCGTTTCGGCCGAACCCTCAACGTCCCGGCCCTCTCTCGATCATCGACCGCCCGGTCATCTCCCCCGGCTGCGGCAGGTCCATCAGGGCGAGCAGCGTCGGGGCGATGTCCGCGAGGCGGCCTTCGCGGAGCCTCGCGCCTGCGACGCCTGCCAGCACGACCGGAACCGGGTTCGTCGTGTGGGCGGTGTGCGGGCCGCCCGTCACGGGATCGCGCATCAGCTCGGCGTTGCCGTGGTCGGCGGTGACGAGCAGCGCCCCGCCGCTCGCCCGCACGGCCTCCCAGATGCGCCCGAGACCGGCATCGGCCGCCTCGACCGCCCGGATCGCGGCCGGCAGGCTGCCCGTGTGGCCGACCATGTCGGGATTCGCGAAGTTCAGGACGATCAGGTCGAAGCGCCCGGACCGGATCGCCTCCACGGCCCGGTCGGTCAGCTCGGGCGCCGACATCTCGGGCTGGAGGTCGTAGGTCGCGACCTTCGGCGAGGGCACCATGATGCGCTCCTCGCCGGGATAGGGCGTCTCCTCGCCGCCGTTCAGGAAGTAGGTGACGTGCGGGTACTTCTCGGTCTCGGCCATGTGGAGCTGGGTCCGGCCTGCCCGCGACACCACCTCGGCCAGGATGTGCGTCAGGGTCTGGGGCGGGAAGATCGCCTCCATCCTGTCCGCGAGGTCGTCCGAGTATCGCGTGAGCCCGAGCGCCGCCGCGATCCGGGGCGGCGTCGCGCGAGGGAAGCCGTCGAAGGCGGGATCGAGGAGCGCGTCCAGGATCTCGCGCACCCGGTCGGCCCGGAAGTTGAAGCACAGGAGGCCGTCGCCCTCCCGCATGCCGGCATAGTCGCCGATGACGGCCGGGTCGACGAACTCGTCCGTGACGTCCGCCCCGTAGGCCGCCGCCATGACGGCGGCCGGATCGGCGAAGCGCTGGCCGGAGCCCTCAGCGATCGCACCGTAGGCCTTCGCGACGCGATCCCAGCGATGGTCGCGGTCCATGGCGTAGTAGCGCCCCGACACCGTCGCGATCCGGGCGCCCTCCGGCAGCGCGGCCGCGAGACGGGCGAGGTCGTCCGCACCCGATCGCGGCGGCGTGTCGCGCCCGTCGGTCCAAGCATGGAGCGCGACCGGAACGCCCGCCTTCGCGACGATCGCCGCGAGCGCCGCAGCGTGATCCTGATGCGCGTGCACGCCGCCGGGCGAGACCAGGCCCACGAGGTGGCAGGTGCCGCCAGTCTCCCGCAGCTTCGCGGCCACCCGGGCGAGCGCCGGGTCCTTCGCGAGACTGCCGTCCCTGATCGCGGCGCCGATCCGGGGCAGGTCCTGCATGACGATCCGGCCCGCCCCGATATTCAGGTGGCCGACCTCGGAATTGCCCATCTGGCCATCCGGCAGGCCGACGTCCCGTCCGCAGGTGTGCAGGAACGCCCGCGACCCGGCCGCCCAGAGCGCGTCGAAGGTCGGCTTCTCGGCCTGGGCGACGGCGTTGTCGGCCCGCTCCTCGCGCCAGCCGAAGCCGTCGAGGATCACGAGCATCACGGGGCGGCGGCTCTGCATGGCTGTCTCCAGAGACTGGGATGCCCGGATAGCCCAAGCCTCGCCGGACCGCCACGACGGGCGCCTGACGACGGGCACCTGCCGACGCGGACCCGGCCGGGCCCGGTTCGGACCGGACAAAGCCCGGGCTCCCCTCGGCCGGGCGGCCGTACGGCCTCGACGAGGCCGCCTGCGCGGCCGGGGCATCGCGAGCGTATCAGGGTAGCGGCCTCCGATCGAGGCGCACTCGATCGACGGCCCGTCTCACGGCGTTGGCCTGAGTTCGGCGAGATAGGTCCTCAGCATGGACACCCGCCTCGGCCGAAAGCTTTCGGCCGCCAGATCTGCGTCCGACACGCGGTCGGCCTGGAACATGCGAAAGCCTTCACGCAGGCGGCACCAGGCCAGCACCATCAGCTTTCGGTCGAGATAGGCGATGGCGAGCGGGAGGATGGTCCGACGGGTCACGGCCCCGGTCTTGTCGGCATACCGGATGGTGACGGCCCGCTCCTGCCAGCAGCCCTGCCTGATCGTGTGCAGATCGGGCGAGGGGGCATAGCGCGTCTGGAGGCGGTAGACCTGGGAGACGGCGTGGAAAAGGTGCTGCTCCCCGTCGTCGGGCAACGTCGCCGCGACCTTGGCCATCACCGCCGTCGCGGCCTTGACCAAGGCAGGATCGCCCATGTGCAGCACCTCGGCGAGACCGAGCGCCAGGGCCTCGATCTCCATGCGGTCGAACGTCTGCGGCGGCAAAGCGTAGTCCTCGACGAGACGATAGCCGTAGCCACGCTCGCCTTCGATCCGCGCGCCGGCCGCGCGCAGGCTGTCGATGTCCCGATAGAGCGAACGCTGGGATACGCCCGTGTCCTCCGCGAGCCGCGCGGCGGTGAGCGGCGCGGGGAGCTCGCGCATCTTCTGAAGCAGCCGAAAAAGCCGGTCCGATCGCGCCATCGCCCTACTGCCATGAACTGTCAGTTGGGGGCCGCTATATCTCCTTCCGCCACGCAAGCAAGCCGCAGACCGGCGAGGAGCCTCCCATGACGATCGACACCACGACCCACCTGAACTTCCGCGGCGACGCGCGCGCAGCGCTCGCCTTCTACCAATCCGTGTTCGGCGGCGATCAGGTGCTGATCTCCTACGCCGATGCCCACAACGTCCGCGACCCGTCCGAGGCGGACCAGATCATGTGGGGCGAGGTCGTGGCCGAGAACGGCTTCCGCATCATGGCCTACGACGTGCCTCAGGCGACGTCGTGGAGCCCGGGCGAGATCCCTTTCTTCGTCTCGGTTCGTGGCCAAGACGCCGTGGAGATCAGGGGCTACTGGGAGACGCTTCGCGAGGGCTCGACGATCATCCAGACGCTTTCGCCGGCGGGATGGTCGCCGCTCTACGGCATGCTCAAGGACAGGTTCGGCGTGACCTGGGTCCTGGCCGTCGCGACTCCGCAGGCCGGGCCCTGACGGACCACCGGTGGGAACGAGGCGGAGACGGGCGCCGTCTCGTTCCCACCGGCGACATCCCGAGCCTGCGCGCCGGGGGACCTTCTGCCGCCGAGGGGCGAGCGGACCATCTGCGGCCGCACGGCCGATCCTCCGAGACGGGAGGCGGGCGCGGCACGATCATCGCCTCGCCCGCTCGACGCGCGAAGGTCTACGCCTCCAGGGTCGCATCGAAGGCGAGTACCGCGTTCAGCAGCACCTGCGCGCCGGCGGCGCATTGCGAGAAGCTCGTCTCCTCGGCCTCGTTGTGGCTGATTCCGTCGCGGCAGGGCACGAAGATCATCGTGGTCGGGGCGACGCGGGCGATGTAGGCGGCGTCGTGGCCGGGGCCGGAGACGATGTCGCGGTGCGGCAGGCCGAGGCGGTCAGCCGCATCCCGGACGAGGCCGACGAGCGTCGGGTCGAAATGGACCGCGGGCGAGAGCCAGATCCGCTCGCAGACGAAGTCGACGCCGGCCAGCGCTTCCGCGAGACGCCGGTGCAGCTCGGCCTCCATGGCATCCAGCGTCGCGTCGTCCGGATGGCGGAGGTCGACCGTGAGGAAGACCTCGCCCGGGACGACGTTGGTCGAGCCCGGCCGGCATTCGAGGATCCCGACGGTCCCGACCGCGGCCGGCGCATGCGCGGTCGCGACCGCCTCGACGGCCAGCACCGCCCGGGCCGCCCCGACCATGGCGTCGCGCCGGGACGGCATCGGGGTCGAGCCGGCATGCGCGGCCGCGCCGGTCACCGTCAGCTCGAACCAGCGGATCGCCTGCACGCCGGTCACGACCCCGATCGTCTTCTCCTCCGCCTCCAGGATCGGCCCCTGCTCGATGTGGAGCTCGAACATGGCCGAGAGCGGCCGGCCGCCGACCGCCGCCTCGCCCCGGTAGCCGATGGCGTCGATCGCGGACGCGAAGGTCAAGCCGTCGCGGTCCTGGCGGGACAGCACGTAGTCGGGGCTGAAGACGCCCGCGAAGGCGGCCGACGCCATCATGGCGGGCGTGAAACGGGCGCCCTCCTCGTTCGTCCAGTTCACGAGCTCGAGCGGGGCGTTCGTCTCGTAGCCGATCGCGTCGAGGCTCCGGAGCACCTCGAGCCCGGCCAGGACGCCGAGGCAGCCGTCGAACTTGCCGCCGGTCGGCTGCGTGTCGAGATGCGAGCCCATCGCGATCGGGGGCAGATCCGGCCGCCGCCCCTCGCGTCTCGCGAACATGGAGCCGACCCCGTCCACGGTGACCGTGCAGCCGATGGCCTCGCAGGCGGTCCGGAACCAATCGCGCACGCGGCGGTCCTCGTCGGACAGCGTGAGGCGCCGGATGCCGCCCTTCGCCGTGCCGCCGATCAGGGCCGTCTCCATCAACGTGCCCCAGAGGCGTTCGCCGTCGATCGTGACGTTCGTCAAGGACGTGGTCTCCGGGCTCGCCAAGGCGGCGCCCGCTTGCTAGCCGTTTTCCCAGAGCATGTCGCGGCGCCCGGATCGACGGCCTCGCGGCGGAGGGCCTGGATGAGCGCCAACGTCGAGATCGCGGTCGATCGGCCGGCACCGCCGCCGCCCGAGCCGTCACTCCCGGTCGCCCAGCGCCGGACGCGGGTCGTGCTCGGCCTGCTCCTCCTGCTGCTCGGCCTCTGGACGATCCGGACCTTCCTGCCCGCGCTCGGCTGGGCCGCGATCCTGGCGGTCGCGACCTGGCCGCTCTACGGCCGGCTCCGCCGCCGCTATCCGCCCCGAGGCCACGACATTCTCTGGCCGGCGGCCTTCACGGTCGCGGTCGCGCTCCTGTTCCTCGTGCCCCTCGCGATCGCCGCGATCCAGATCGCGCGGGAGGCGCGGGTCGTCCTGGGGCTGATCGACGAGGCGCGCCGGACCGGCCTCCCGGTGCCCGACGTTCTGGCCGGGCTGCCGCTCGCCGGCCCGGCCGCGGCCGCCTGGTGGCAGGAGAACCTCGCGAGCTCGGCGGCCGCCTCCGAGCTGATCGAGCGGCTGAACCACGGCACGCTCGCAGGCTTCACGCGCTCGCTCGGTGGGCAGCTCCTGCATCGCTCGATCGTGTTCGGGTTCACGATCCTCACGCTGTTCTTCCTCTACCGCGACGGCGAATGGCTGACCGCCGCCCTGCTCCGGGCGAGCGAGCGGGCGATCGGACCGCATGGCGAGCGCATCGGCCGGCAGATGATCGCCTCTATCCACGGCACGGTGGACGGGCTCGTCCTGGTCGGGCTCGGCGAGGGCTTTCTCATCGGGATCGCCTATTGGCTCGCGGGCGTGCCGCACCCGACGCTGTTCGGGGCCGCGACCGGGATCGCGGCCATGATCCCGTTCGGAGCCGCGGCCCTGTTCTTCGCGGCCGCGGCTCTGGTCCTCGCGAAGGGCGCGGTCGGGGCCGCAATCGGGATCGTGGCGTTCGGGACGGTCGTGGTGTTCGTGGCCGACCACGCGATCCGGCCGGCCCTGATCGGCGGCGCGACGAAGCTGCCGTTCGTCTGGGTGCTTCTCGGCATCCTGGGCGGGGTCGAGACCTTCGGGCTGCTCGGGCTCTTCCTCGGCCCGGCCCTCATGGCGGCGCTTCATCTCTTGTGGCGGGACTACGCGGCCGGCCCCGGCGAACAGGGACCCGAGGCGCCCCCCATTCGTTGAGCCGGCAGGAGACAGGATACGATGCTGGAGAAGCTGCCACACGCGATCGGGCAGGCGCTGTCGGGCGTTCGGGCCGGCCTCGAGCGCACGATCGTCCACGGCCCGGACCTCGCGGACGTGCCGGACACCCTCCGGGTCCTGAGCCCTGCCTTCGCGGACGGAGGCGCGATCCCCGAGCGCTTCACCGAGGACGGCGACGCCGTCTCGCCGCCGCTCGCCTGGACCGGCGTGCCGGCCGCGGCCCGGGCCGTCACGCTGGTGATCGAGGACGCCGACAGCCCGACCCCCTCGCCGCTCGTCCACGCGATCGTCTGGAACCTGCCGGGCCGCGACGGTGACATCGCCGAGGGCGCGCTGCCGAGCGACGATTCTCCGGAGGGCGACGCCTCGCCCGGCCTCGAGCCCGACCTCGGCCGGAACTCCTTCTTCGGGGCCGAGTACCTCGCGCCCGACCCGCCGCCCGGCCACGGCCCGCACCGCTACGTGTTCCAGGTCTTCGCCCTCGCGGAGCCGCTCCCGCTCGACGGCCATCCCGGTCGAAGCGCCCTGATGGCGGCGATGCGCGGGCGGGTTCTGGCGAAGGGCGCGCTGGTCGGGATCTACGAAAGGGAGTGACGCGGCTTGCCTCTCCCGGTTGGGAGAGGTGGCGCGCCGACCGCCTTAACCCCCCGCTAACCACGAACCCGGCAAAACCTGCCGGGTGCCGCATCGCCTTCCGCGGCCGACGGGCGGATTCATGAGCGACGCGGGTGCGGTGACGACGGTCTCCGGCGGATCGGTCCCGGCCGGCGGCACGGGCCGGATCGGGCTCCCGGGCGGCCTCGCGCTGCCGAACTTCGGCGACATGCGGCGGCTGACGGCCCGGCCGGACATCCTCATGGCGACCGCGGTCATGGGGATCCTCGCGGTCCTGATCGTTCCGCTGCCCCCGATCCTGCTCGACCTCCTCCTCGCGATCTCGATCATCACCTCCGTCCTGATCCTGATGACGGCGCTCTTCATCGAGAGCCCGATGGAGTTCTCGGTCTTCCCGACCGTTCTCTTGATCGCGACCATGCTCCGGCTCGCGCTGAACCTTGCGACGACCCGGCTGATCCTCGCGCACGGCCACGAGGGCGGCGCGCCCGCCGGCCACGTCATCGAGGCCTTCGGGCGCTTCGTGATGGGCGGCAACTTCGTCATCGGGGTGATCGTCTTCGCGATCCTGGTCCTCGTGAACTTCGTCGTCATCACCAAGGGCTCGGGCCGCATCGCCGAGGTCGCGGC
>CAXTKM010000116.1:0-12747 GCA_964244795.1 uncultured Enterovirga sp. | reverse complement strand
TCATCGAGGACAAGAACGCGATCCTGCCGATCGACGCCGCGATCCAGTCGAACCTTCGCGAGACGACGACACGGGTGCTGGCCTCCCTCACGCCGCGCGAGGAACGCGTGCTCCGCATGCGCTTCGGCATCGGGATGAACACCGATCACACGCTGGAGGAGGTCGGCCAGCAGTTCTCGGTGACCCGCGAACGCATCCGGCAGATCGAGGCGAAGGCGCTCCGGAAGCTGAAGCATCCGAGCCGCAGCCGGAAGCTCAGGAGCTTCCTCGACAACTGAACGCGGCGCGCTGACGCACGCTTTGCCTTGCCTCGGTCGCGATCGTGTCGTTTCCTGTCCCCGCTGAAGGTCGGCAGGGGCAGGGCAGGTGTTTCATGATGGATGTCGTGGATCCGGCGGTGCTGCAGGACGGCGCGATCGCGGCTCAGGCCACGGTCGAGCAGAAGAAGGGCGCGGGTTCCGGCTCCGGGCTCGGTGACGTGGTGGAGGGCGCCGCGGAGCTCGTGACCAGCGGCGCGGTCGAGTTCGTCGGCGGCGCTGTGGTCGCGACGGCCGAGGGTGTCGGCGCGGTGGCCTCCGGAGCGCTGGAGGTCGTGGGCTCGATCTTCAGCATTCTCGACCTCTGAACAGCGCGCAGGTGCGGGCGATGGAGGCGTAGCGATGGTCGCGGTGCTGAACGTCACGAGCGAGGCTGAAGGGCTTCTCCGGCGTCGCTTCACTTTCGAAGAGCTGGAGCGGATGGTCGCGGCCGGAATACTCGCTGAAGATGAACGCATCGAGCTGATCGGCGGGGAGATCGTGCCCATGTCACCCAAGGGCGGTCTCCACGAGGTGCTGAAGACGGCCCTGACGATCTTCTGGGCGCAGACGCTGCCGCCCGACATCCTCTTCACGACCGAGACGACGTTCCGGCTGAGCCGCGACACCTATCTCGAACCGGACTTCGTGTTCTACCCGAAGGCGGGCGGCTGGAAGGGCCTGACCTCGGGCACGGCCCGTCTCGTGGTCGAGCTGTCGGATTCGAGCCTGGCCTACGATCTCGGCCGCAAGGCCCGGCTCTATGCCGGGTTCGGGATCGGGGAGCTCTGGGTCGTCGACGCGGCGAGCCTCGTGACCCGCGTCCACCGGGAGCCCCAGCCGGGCGGCTATCGCCTCGTCGAGGACAGGGGTCCGGACCTGTCGCTCGTCCCGGGCCAGGATCCGGCGCTGGCCGTGACTCTTTCCGCTCTCGACCTGCACTGAGGCGCGCGTGAATCAAGCGACGCGACCCATCGGATCAACGCCATGTCTTTCTGGAAACGGCTCTTCGGCTCCCCGACCGAGGAAGCGGCTCTCTCCGGTCCCTCGGCGAGCCTCGACCACAAAGGCTTCACGATCAGGGCCGAGCCCTATAGGGCCGAGGGCGGACAGTTCCAGACCGCCGGGACGGTCACGAGGGAGGTCGACGGCGTCGTCCGCGAGCATCGGTTCATCCGCGCCGATCGGTTCGGCTCGCAGGAGGAAGCGTCGGACTTCTCGCTCTCGAAAGGGCGCCAGCTCGTGGACGAGCAGGGCGAGCGGATGTTCAGCTAGAGCGCCTTTGCGCGGGCTTGCGTAAGGTCGACTTGCTCGACCAGCGGAGAGAACCGGCACGGTTCGGCGCGCCGGCCGGTCTTGGAGGCCCGACCCTGGATTTGAACCAGGGCTGCAGAGCGTTGCACCGCCTGCGAGTCGCCACTCCCCCATCGGGCCGTGGGAGGGACCTTACGGCGTGGTGAAGGAAGTGCAAACGAGACCTGTCGGATTGGTTACCCGCGCGGGCCGGCCGGCTCAGGCGAGCCAGCGCTTGCGCCGCTTGTAGCTCTTCACGGACCGGAAGCTCTTTCCGGACCCATCCGAGACGCCGAGGTAGAACTCCTTGACGTCCTCGTTCTCGCGCAAGGTCTTGGCCGGACCGTCCATCACGACCCGGCCGGTCTCCAGGATGTAGCCGTAGGTCGCGTAGCGGAGCGCCATGTGGGTGTTCTGCTCGGCGAGCAGGAAGGAGACGCCGGAGCGGGCATTCAGGTCGCGGACGATCTCAAAGATCTCCTCGACGATCTGCGGGGCGAGGCCCATCGAGGGCTCGTCGAGCAGGATCATCCTGGGCTTCGACATCATCGCGCGCCCGATCGCGCACATCTGCTGCTCGCCCCCGGAAGTGTAGCCCGCCATCGAGGAGCGGCGCTGACGGAGCCGCGGGAATGTTTCGTAGATCTGTTCGAGGTCGCGCCGGATGACGGCGTTGCCCTCGCGCCGGGTGAAGGCACCGGTCAGGAGGTTCTCCTCGATGGTGAGGTGGCCGAAGCAGTGCCGGCCCTCCAGGACCTGGATGCAGCCACGCCGGACGAGGTCGACCGGCGACAGGCGGTCGACGCGCTCGCCCGCGAACACGATCGAGCCTTTCGTGACCTCGCCGCGCTCGGCGCGCAGCAGGTTCGAGATCGCCTTCAACGTCGTGGTCTTGCCGGCGCCGTTCGCACCGAGCAGCGCCACGATCCCACCCTTCGGGATCGTGAGCGATACGCCCTTCAGGACCAGGATCACGTGGTCGTAGACGACCTCGATGTTGTTCACGGCGAGGATCGTGTCGGTAGCATTCTCCGACGTGGGCTGGGTTGCGATCTGGGCCATTCCGCTATCCGTCACCGCGACTGCCCCGGCGCTCTCCGCGACGTGGTCGGGGTGGCCGGGACAAGCCCGGCCATGACACGGGTCCGAAGACGCCCGCCTACGAGTTCTTGTCGCAGCTCTCCGTCCGGGCCGGCCAGCCCGGCGTCTTGGCGTATTCCTCGGCTGCGGACCGGAGCAGCGGCTGAACCTTGTCGGCCAGCGGCTGGATCGGCTGCGTCACCTTCACGAACTTCGTGCCGTCGAACTCCTGGATGAAGGCGGCCTTGTGCCCGTTATGGTCCGCGCAGCTCATCTTGATCGGGTCGGCGAAGCCCTCGAAACCGAGCTCCTTCAGTCGCGCCGCCGTGAGGTCCATGCCCTCGAGCCCGCGCCGGACGTCCTCGCCGGTGACCATCTTCTTGCCGGTGATCCTCTGGGCCGAGGCGATGCCCTCCGCGATCAGCATCGAGTTGTAGACGCCACGGTTGTAGAGCACCTCGCCGATCTGAGACTTCTGAGCCTGGCTCTTGCCCTTGTCGAAGACGTACGTGACGATATCCCGGATGGCCGGGAAGTCCGCGGTCGCCGCGTGCCAGTTCACCGTCTTGAAGCCCTTCGCGCCGGGGCCCGCGCCCCGCGCGTCATCCTCCGACGGCCACCAGATCGAGATGAACTTGCCCATCGGGTAGTTGATCTTCACGGCCTCCTTGATGGCGGTCGGGTTCAGGGCGCCCCAGCCATACATGATCATGTAGTCCGGACGGTCGCGCCGCACGCCGAGCCATTGCGAGGCCTGGTTCTGCATCTCGGTCCCGGCGACCGGATACATCTTCAGCTCGAAACCGTAATCCTTCGCGAGCTGCTCCAGGAGCGGGATCGGCTCCTTGCCGAAGCCGGCATCGAGGTAGATGTAGCCGATCTTCTTGCCCTTCAGCTTGTCGAGCCCGCCCTCCTGGTCGCCGATGTACCTGACGATCATCGAGGCGCCGTCCCAATAGGTGTTGGGCGGGTTGAAGATCCAGGGGAAACGGCTGCCGTCGGCCGAGGCCGAGAGGCCGTAGGCCATCGACAGGACGGGGATCTTGTCGACCGCGGCGCGCGGAATGAGGGGGAGCGTGATCCCGGTCGACCAGGGGTTCACCATCACGGGCTTCTTGCCCTTGACCGCCTCGTAGCACTCGACGCCCTTCTTCGTGTCGTAGCCGGTCTCGCATTCCTCGATGAGGAGCTTCACGCCCCCGATCCCGCCGTCACGCTCGTTCAGCATGGTGAGGTAGTCGCGCATGCCGTTCGCGATGTGGACGCCGGAGCCCGAGAACGGGCCGGTCCGGTACGTGAAGAGCGGGACGTAGATCGAATCCTGCGCGGCGGCCGGGAGGGGCGCGACGCCCAGCGTCGCGGCGGCGAGGCCGCAGGTGAGAAGACGCTTGAGCATGGGATCCTCCGAAGGATGGGCGCGTGTCCGTTGACCGGATCGTCGAATGTCGTCCCGCCATTGTGGCTGGACGGCGAAGGATTGGCGCCTCGACTTTAGTCGATGACGGGGCGAGCCCGACAGGCGGAGGCAGCCGGCCTTCAATACGGGAAGGGCCAGACCCTGAGCTTCTGCTTCGCGATCTGCCAGAGCCGGGCGAGGCCGTGCGGCTCGACGATGAGGAAGAAGATGATCAGCGCCCCCACGATCATCAGCGTGATGTGCTCGGTCGTGGAGGGCGCGATCGTGATGCCGATCGCGGGCGCGAACGTCCGGAGGCCGATCGGCAGGAGGTAGATCAGGCCGGCCCCGAGAAAGGATCCGAGCAGCGAGCCGAGCCCGCCGATGATCACCATGAACAGGACCAGGAAGGACAGGTTGATCCCGAAGACGTCGGGCTCGGCCGAACCGTACCAGAGGAAGACCAGGAGCGCGCCCGCGACGCCGCAGAGGTAGGACGAGACCGCGAAGGCGAGAAGCTTCGTCCGGAGCAGCCTGATGCCGATCAGTTGCGCCGCGATGTCCATGTCCCGCACCGCCATCCACATGCGGCCGATCCGGCCATGGACGAGGTTCGAGGCGACGAGGGTCAGGAGCGCGACGATCCCGAGCACCAGGAGATAGCGGAGCGAGGGCGAGGCCGTCGGGCCGGTCACGGCGTAGCCGAGCACGGTGCGGGTCGGGACCTCGATCGCGCCCGATATGTTGTTGTTGTACAGCCAGGGGATGCGCTGGAACGCCCAGGACAGGAAGAACTGCGCGGCGAGCGTCGCGACCGCGAGGTAGAATCCCTTGATCCGCAGGCTCGGAAGCCCGAAGGCCAACCCGACCACGCTCGAGAACAGGCCCGATACGAGGAGCCAGACCACGATGCTGACGTCCGGGAAGATCGACGTCAGCTTGTAGCAGGCATAGGCCCCGACGCCCATGAAGCCGGCGGTTCCGAGCGACAGAAGCCCCGTGTAGCCGACCAGGATGTTCAGCCCGATCGCGGCCAGCGCGTAGATCAGGAACGGGATCATGACGACGTTCAGCAGGTAGTCGCTGCCGAGGAGCGGCACGGCCCCGAACGCGACCAGCAGGAGCACGGCCATGCCGATGCGGTCTTCCCGGAGGGGAAAGACGGCCATGTCCGCGGCGTAGCTCGTCTTGAACTGTCCGGCGTCGCGATAGAGCAAGGACGGCGTCTCCTCGGGCGAAGGGCCGCGGGCCCGTCCTGCCGGTCGCCCAGCTTTGATGCCGCATCGGCCGGCGGGTCAACCGCGACTTGCGGCGCATGCGGGTCTATGGCGTGATCGTCCCGACACGAGCCCTGCGGAGACACGATGCTGCTGCGAGACGATCCCGCCCGAGCCTTCATGCCCTATCCGGCCGTCGCGGTGCAGGGCGCCGCCGCCGGCCCGCTCGCCGGCCTCACCTTCGCGGCGAAGGACCTGTTCGACGTGGTCGGATACCCGACCGGCGCAGGCTCTCCCGCTGTGCTCGCCCGGTCGGGGATCAAGGCCGGTAATGCCCGGGCGGTGCAGATGCTGCTCGACGCGGGCGCCCGCTTCGTGGGCAAGACGCACACGGACGAGTTCGCCTTCTCGATGAACGGCAAGAACGCGCATTTCGGGACGCCCGTGAACGGAGGCGCGCCGGACCGAATCCCGGGCGGCTCCTCGTCCGGCTCGGCCTCGGCGGTCTCGAACGGGCTCTGCGATACGGCGCTGGGCTCGGATACGGGCGGATCGGTCCGGGCGCCGGCGAGCCATTGCGGGCTGTTCGGAATCCGGCCGACGCATGCCCGCGTGCCGCTGGACGGCTGCCACGACCTCGCGCCCGGATTCGACACCTGCGGGTTCTTCGCCCGGACGAGCGACACGTTCGAGCGGGTCGCGGCGGTGCTGCTCGGTCCCGATCCGGCGCCGCTGCCGGATCGGCCGCGCATCCTCATCGCGGCGGACGCGTTCTCCATGCTGGACACGGAGGTCCGAGCCGTCCTCGCGCCCTTCGTCCAGCGGATCGAAGCGCATCTCGGCGCGGCCACGATGGTCGAGGCCGCGGGTGCGGGCGGGTTCGATCCGCTGTACTGGGCGTTCCGGAACCTGCAGGGCCGGGAGGCCTGGACGACCGACGGCCCGCTGATCGAGCGGGACCGGATGCCGCTCGGACCGGGCGTCGCCGAACGCTTCGCCTATGCTCGAGAGCTGACGGACCAGAAGGTCGAGAACGCCGAGACCTGCCGGCGCGACTTCAGGACCCGTTTCGCGGAGCTGCTCGGCCAGGACGGGGTGATGATCCTGCCCACGATGCCGGACGTGGCGCCGCTGCTGACGGAGAGCGAGGACGCGCTGGACGCCTACCGCAACAAGGCCCTCAACCTCCTCTGCCTCGCGGGGCTGTCCGGCTTTCCCCAGGTTACGATGCCGCTCGCGTCCCGCCTGGGCGCGCCGCTCGGCCTCTCGCTCCTCGGGCCGCCCGGTTCCGATCTCGGCCTCGTCCGGCTCGCGACCCGCATCGCGGTGGCCGAGTGACCGTCGCAGGCTCGGGAGGCCGGGTCCGATGACCGTGCCGGTCTTCGCGGGCCGCCACCGGGTCGCCGTGCCCTGCGGCTGCGTTCTCGGCGAGGCGCCGATCTGGGACGGCCGGATCGCGACGCTCCATTGGGTCGACATCAACGGCGAGGCGCTCTGGTCGTGGCGGCCCGGCGCCGGCGACGACGCGGTCTCGCGGCCGGTCGGCGAGCGGGTCGGCTTCGTCCAGCTCACGCCCGATCCGGGCCGGCTGATCCTCGGGCTGAAGAGCGGCGTCGCCCGCTTCGACGTCGACGGCGGGCAGCGGCCGGAGGTCGTGCTTCTGCCCGAGCCGGATCGCCCCGCCAATCGGCTGAACGACGCGACCAGCGGTCCGGATGGCGCGCTCTACTTCGGGTCGATGGACGACGGCGAGCAAGGGCCGACCGGGGCGTTCTATCACTGGTCTGATGCGGGCCTCTCGTCCTTCGGCGGGGCCGCGACCGTGACCAACGGCCCGGCGATCGATGTCGGCCGCCGCATCCTCTACGCGGCCGATACCGGGCTTGGCCGCGTCTACCGGCACGCGCTCGGCCCCGACGGCGTGCCCGGCCCCGGCGAGCCCTTCGTCACCTTCAGGCCCGGCGACGGCCATCCCGACGGGCTCACCGTCGATGCCGAGGGGCATCTCTGGGTCTGCCATTTCGGCGGCGCCCGCATCACGCGGTTCAGCCCGGACGGGGCACCCGTCCTGATCGTCCCGATGCCGACCCCGCAGGTGACGAAGGTCGCGTTCGGCGGGCCGGACCTCTCCACGCTCTACGTGACGAGCGCGGCCCGCGACCGCGACCGGACCATCGATCCCCTGGCCGGCCACCTCTTCGCGTTCGAGACGGGCGTCCGGGGCGTTCCGGCCGAGATCTGCCGCATGGGCCTTCCGTGAGCGTGAGGCCGTTCGGACGGATCGATGGCGTCGACGTGCAGGAGGTGACGCTCGCGTCCGACGGCTGCGAGGCCCGCATCATCACCTGGGGAGCCGTGCTGCGCGATCTCGTCGTCCCGACCCGGGCAGGACCGCGGCACGTGGTGCTCGGCCTCGATACGCTCGAACACTACGTCGCCCACTCGCCGAGCTTCGGGGCGGTCGTCGGCCGCTACGCGAACCGGATCGGCAAAGCCCGCTTCCGGCTCGGCGGGCGGGAGGTCGACCTGCTCCCGAACGAGGGCGGCAACGCGCTGCATGGCGGTCCCGTCGGCTTCGCTCGTCGGCCCTGGGTGCTGGTCGCCCATGACGCGCGGCGCGCTCACCTCGCGCTCCTGTCGGAGGACGGCGACATGGGCTACCCGGGCCGGCTCGCCGCCTTCGCGACCTACGAGTTCACCGGGCCCGCGACCCTCAAGATGACGCTCGAGGCCTTCGCCGACCGGCCGACGCCGGTGAACCTCACCGTGCACAACTACTACAGCCTCGACGGCTTGCCCGACGCCCGCGACCACGCGCTGACGCTCGCGGCCGACCTCTTCCTCCCGACCGACGCCGGGTGGGTCCCGACCGGCGAGGTCGCGACCGTCGCCGGGACGCCGCTCGACTTCCGCGAACCGCGCCCGATCCGCTCGGTCGGACGCGATCTCGACGTGCCCTACGTCCTACGGCGCGACCGATCGCCCGATCCGGCGCTGGCCCATGCGGCGACGCTCGCCTCGGCCTCGGGCGACCTCGCGATGGAGCTCTGGACGAGCGAGCCCGGTCTCCAGGTCTATGACGGGCACAAGATCGACATCCCGGTGCCCGGCCTCGGCGGGGCCGATTACGGGCGCTGCGCCGGGATCGCGCTCGAGCCGCAGCGCTTCCCCGACGCGCCGAACCACGCGCATTTTCCGCCCTGCACTCTTCTTCCCGGCGAAGTCTCGCGTCAGATGACCGAGCTGCGCTTCTTGGCTTGAGCAGTCGCGGCAAGCTTAAGCCGTGTGTGCCGACGCACCGATTGCTTGCCGCGACCATGGGATGACGCTGCCCGGACGGTCCCTTGAGAGACCGCGGGGGTGCAGCGATGGTCCGGATCTTGAAGCTCGCAGTCGTCAGCGCCGCACTCGCGGCGGCCCTCGTGACGATGGCGGAGAGCTGGAAGGCGGGACCGTCCGCCAAGGCGGACCGCGCTCCCGTCGCGGCGCCCGCTCCGGGCGTCCGCACCGGTGAAGCCGAGCAGCGCGACGTCCGGCCGGTCCGGGTCATCCCGATCATCCGCAAGGAAGCCGCGGTGGGCTCCGGGCATGTGTCCGCGTGAAACAATCCGGGACATCAGCCGGAAACAATTTTTGAACCAAATTCTGTCCTGCGACGTTTCTCACTGGAACGGCCGCACCCGATCGGGAGGCTTCGGTGCCCCAGCTTGATTCATCTGCCCTGACGTCGGACCCGGACGGGATGGAGTTCCTGGCCAAGGTGCTGGACGTCGCTCCCGAGGCCAGGATGGCGCGACGTTCGTTCGAGCTGCCGTCGCAAGTCGATCGCGGTTCGCGTGTGTCGCGCATCCGACGGATCGGCGCTCGTCGGTCGCCGCGGATCCACGAGATCGCTTGACGGCCTCCAGAGCGGTGAGCCGGAATGCAGGCTCCCAAGGACGATCAAACTCCCAGGTAGGCCTTCCGAACGTCGGTGTGGTCGAGGATCGCCTTCGCCGAGCCTGAGATCACGATCCGGCCGGTCTGAAGCACGTAGCCCCGGTCGGCGATGGCGAGCACCTCGGATAGACGCTGCTCGACGATCAGCACGGTCGTCCCGGCAGACCGGATCGTCACGACCGCATCGAAGATCTCGTCGACCAGCTTCGGCGCGATGCCCTGGGACGGCTCGTCCAGCATGAGAAGACGTGGCCGGGTCATGAGGGCGCGCGAGATCGCGAGCATCTGCTGCTCGCCGCCGGACAGCGTCTCGGCCCGTTGCGGCAACCGCTCCTCGAGGCGCGGAAACAGCTTGAAGACGCGCTCGAGCGGCTCCTCCCGGTCTGCCTCGCCCCGGAACAGGTAGGACCCGAGGCGGAGATTGTCCCGCACGGAGAGGCGCGGGAAAAGCCGGCGGTTCTCCGGCACGTAGGCGATTCCGGCCTTCGTGATCAGATGGCCGGCGAGGCTTTCGATGCGCTGGCCGTCGAAGCTGACGGTGCCCGATCGAGACCTCTCGGCACCCGCGATCGATTTCAGCAGGGTCGACTTGCCGGCCCCGTTCGCGCCGGCGACGGCCACGATCTCGCCCGCCGCGACGTCGAGCCCGATCCCGTTGATCGCGACGAGACCCTGGTAGGCCGTCGTGAGATCGCGGACCTCAAGCAGCACGGCGGCGCACCCCGAGATAGGCCGCGATCACGCCCGGATCGGACGCGACTTCGGTCGGCTTGCCGTGGGCGAGCTCACGCCCGAGATGCAGCACGAAGGCACGATCGACGAGCGGCATGACGATCTCCATGACGTGCTCGACCATTAGGACGGTGACACCGGTGTCGCGGACGCGTCGGACCAGCTCGACGCCCTTCTGGGCCTCCGCGGGCGTGAGTCCGGTCATGACCTCGTCCAGCAGCAGAAGCGACGGTTCCGTCGCGAGCGCCCGGGCCACCTCGAGGCGGCGCTTCTCGGGGGGTGTCAGGTCGCCGGCCGGGGCCGACGCCCGGCCCGCGAGGCCGGCGAAATCGAGCACCTCGGCCGCCTTCGCGCGGGCGCGCCCCGACTGCTTGTGGCGGACGAGCGCGCCCACCACGACGTTGTCGAGCACGCTCATCGAATCGAAGCTCTTCACGACCTGGAACGTGCGGGCGATGCCGCGCCGGCAGCGGTCCGGGGCGTCCAGCGCCGTCACGTCCTCGCCGTCGAACAGGATGGTCCCGGAGGAGGGCGGCAGCGCGCCCGCGATCAGGTTGAAGAGCGTCGACTTGCCGGCCCCGTTCGGGCCGATCAGCCCGACGATCTCGCCGCGCCCGACCTCGAGCGACACGCCGTCGACGGCCGTGAGGCCGCCGAAGCGGCGGGAGACGTCCCGGATGGAGAGGAGGGGGTGAGGTATCATCGCCGCACCTCCCGCGCGATCCCGTCAGACGCCGTCATCGCGAGGAGCGCCAGCGAGAAGCAACCCAGAGGCAAGCGCGCCAGCTCCGGGGTCGCGTCGCTACGCTCGCAATGACGACCCGGATCGTCCTCATGCCCTTGGCGCCTCGTTGCGGCGGAACAGGCTGACCAGCCCCTCCGGCCTCGCGAGCGCGATGACCATGATCAGCGCCCCGTAGACGATGAGGTCGATGCCGCGCCCGGACCCGCCGAGATAGGAGCGCGTCACCTCCGTCAGCGGGATCAGGATCGCGGCCCCGAGCGCCGGCCCCCAGAGCGTCCCGATGCCGCCCAGGACCGCCGGCAATGCCATCAGGAGCGAGAACTGGAACGCCATGACGCTCTCCGGGTCGATGTAGGACACGAAGGCCGCGTAGAAGGACCCGCCGACGGCGGTGAAGAAGGCCGAGACGGCCGCGGCCGCCATCTTCGACTTGAAGATCATGACGCCGAGACTCTGCGCGGCGTCGGCGTTGTCCTTCACGGCGCGCCACCAATAGCCCCAGCGCGAGCCCTCGATCGCGAAGGTCGTGAGCCAGGTCGCGGCGAAGAGGCCGAGCGCGAAGTAGATGTAGGGCAGCTTGTCGCGGCCGAACTGGAACGTCGCCCAGGAATCCGGGACGTAGGGCCATTGGATGCCGGTCGCGGCCCCGGCCCAGTCCCAGTTGTGGACGAGGATCAGCCCCGCTTCCGCGATCACGATCGTCGCGATCGTGAAGTAGTGGCCGGCGAGCCGGAACAGTTGGTAGCCGAGCGCGAGCGCGATCGCGGCCGCGATCAGCCCGCCGGCCAGCATCCCGAACCAGGGCAGGATGCCGGCCTTCGTGTAGAGGAGCGACGTCGTGTAGGCGCCCGTGCCGAAGTAGAGCGCGTGCCCGAGCGAGATCTGCCCGCAATAGCCGCCGAGGATGTTCCAGCTCTGCGACAGCGCGGCGTAGAGGAGCGTCAGCACGATGACGTTCTGGGTGTAGACGTCCCGGATCGCGAGCGGCAGGCAGGCGACGGTCGCGAGCACCGCCGCGAAGACCAGGAGCTCGCCGCGGCGGCGGCGGTCGTAGGCCGAGACGGTCGCGGCGAGCGGCCGGGGGAGGGCGCCGACGGCCATCAGAGCGATCCGAACAGGCCGCGAGGCCGCACGAAGACGACCGCGAGGTACATGGCGTAGATCCCGACCGACTTCAGCGATGGCGGCAGGACGAGCGCGGTCGCGGCCTCGACGAGCCCGACCAGGATGCCGGCCGCGAGCGCCCCGAAGACGCTCCCGAACCCGCCGAGCGCGACCGTCACGTAGGCGATGAGCGCGAAGGGCGCACCGACGTCCGGATGGATGTAGTAGAAGATCGAGAGCACCGCGCCCGCGAGCCCGACGAGCGCGGCCCCGAGCCCCCAGCCCAGCGTGAAGACCCGGTTCTTGTCGATGCCCACGAGGGCGACGGCGCCCGCGTCCTCGCGCGTCGCCTCGAGCGCCTTGCCGAAATCGGTCCTGGTGATGAGCAGCCAGAGCCCGATGAAGGCCGCGACCGAGATCAGTCCACCGGCAAGCTGCGGCAGCGGCAGGTAGACGCCGCCGAGCGACACCGTCTTGCCGCCGAGGATGCTGGACGGGATGTTGCGGTAATCGGACGTGAAGAAGAACTGCGACACGCCGCGGATCACGACCGCGAGCCCGAAGGTCGCGAAGACCTGGACCATCCCGACGTTCGCCTTCGCCTTCATGGCGTGCTGGACGACCCCGAGATAGGCCGTCGCGCCCACGACGAAGAGGGCGGCGACGACCAGCGGCGCGAGGAAGAGCGGGTCGATCGCGGTCAGGACCACGGCCCCGAAGGTCGCGTACATGGCGAGCATCAGGAACTCGCCATGGGCGAAGTTCACGACGTCCATGAGCCCGAAGATGAGCGACAGGCCGACCGCGATCAGCGCGTAGATCAGACCCATCAGGAGGCCGGACGCGAGAACCTGGACGACGTTCTCGAGCGTCAGCATGGTTCCGCCCTTCCTCTCCCCGCAAGGCGGGGAGAGGTCGAGTCGCACGTCAGTGCGACCGGGTGAG
>CAXTKM010000115.1:0-12792 GCA_964244795.1 uncultured Enterovirga sp. | reverse complement strand
GAAGCTTCGAACCGGGGTGGGGTCTGCCCGGCCGGGGAAACCCCACCCCGATCGGCTGGCGCCGACTCGGCCGCCCCTGAGGGGAGGGATCGGCCGCGGGACGCTTCCTCGGGAGCCGTCCCGCCTCAGGCCGCGCCGTGCTGCTTCAGCCAGGCGGCCGTCCTGGCCCAGCCGTCCTTCGCCGGCCCCTCGCGGTAGCTCGGCCGGTAATCGGCGTGGAAGGCGTGCGGGGTGTCGGGGTAGATCTGGAACGTGCAGGTCTTGCCGGCGGCCTGACAGGCGGCCTTCATCTGGTCGAGGCTCGCGACCGGGATGCCGGTATCGGCCGCGCCGTAGAGCCCGAGGATCGGGGCCTTGAGCTGCGCGACGCCGTCGATCGGGTGCGAGGGGGTCATCGCGGTCCTGTCGCCGAGGACGCGGCCATACCAGGCGACGCCGGCCTTCACGTCCGGGTTGTGCTCGGCATAGAGCCAGGTGATCCGGCCGCCCCAGCAGAAGCCCGTGATCGCGAGCTTCGCCATGTCGCCCTTGCCCGAGGCCTTCGCGAAGGCGACGGTCGCGTCGAGGTCGGACATGACCTGCCCGTCCGGCACCTTCGACACGATGTCGCGCATGAGGGCGCCCATGTCGGACACGGCTCCGGCGTTGCCCTGACGAAAGTACAGCTCCGGCGCGATCGCCATGTGGCCGGCCTTCGCGAAGCGGCGGCATACGTCGCGGATGTGCTCGTGCACGCCGAAGATCTCCTGGACGACCAGGATCACCGGGAAGGGGCCCTGGCCCGACGGCATCGCCCGGTAGGCCGGGATCTCGCCGTTCGGGGTCGCGATCTTGACCTCGCCGGCCTCCAGCCCGGCCGCGTCGGTCGTGATCGTCTGCGCGCCGACGGGCTGGACGGAGAGCGCGAAGCCCGTGGCTCCGGCGACGACGGAGCGGCGCGACACGGGGCCGGTCGTCGAGAGCGCGAGGAGGTCGTCGGAGAGCGCATTCATCGTGTGTCCTTTGCGGTGCATCGGTCTCGTGGCCCGGGCCTGTGTCGGGGTCGTGACGGCTCTACGCCTCGAGCCGCT
The DNA here is from genome assembly GCA_964244795.1 of uncultured Enterovirga sp. GTDB lineage: Bacteria > Pseudomonadota > Alphaproteobacteria > Rhizobiales > Beijerinckiaceae > Enterovirga. Next base: position 11,722 of record CAXTKM010000115.1, on the reverse strand, counting down.
TGAACACGAGCGTGGCGTTGGTGCCCCCGAACCCGAACGAGTTCGACATCACGCAGCCGAGGCTCGCGCCGTCGACGCGCTCGCGCAGGATCGGCATGTCGGCGAAGGCCGGGTCGATCTCGTCGATATGGGCGCTCGCGCAGATGAAACCCTCGTTCATCATGAGGAGCGAGTAGATCGCCTCCTGAACCCCGGTCGCACCGAGCGAGTGCCCGGTCAGCGACTTCGTGGCCGCGATCGGGGGGCAGGCCTCGCCCGACCCGAACACGGTCCGGAGAGCCTCGATCTCGCGCTCGTCGCCGACCGGGGTCGAGGTCGCGTGCGGGTTGATGTAGTCGACCCGCGGCCCGACGCCGGCCAGCGCCATCCGCATGCACCGCACCGCGCCCTCGCCGGAGGGCGCCACCATGTCGTAGCCGTCCGAGGTCGCCCCGTAGCCCACGATCTCGCCGTGGATCCGGGCGCCGCGCGCCTTCGCGTGCTCGAGCTCCTCCAGCACGAGCACGCCCGCGCCGCCCGCGATCACGAACCCGTCGCGGCTCCGGTCGTAGGCCCGGGACGCGCGGGCCGGCGTCTCGTTGAACTTCGACGACATCGCGCCCATCGCGTCGAACAGGACCGAGAGCGACCAGTCGAGCTCCTCGCAGCCGCCCGCGAAGATGACGTCCTGCTTGCCCACCTGGATCGTCTCGTAGGCGTTGCCGATGCAGTGGTTCGAGGTCGCGCAGGCGGACGAGATCGAATAGTTCACGCCCTTGATCTTGAACCAGGTCGCGAGCGTCGCGGACGCGGTCGAGGACATCGCCTTCGGGACCGCGAAGGGCCCGACCCGCTTCGGCCCCTTTTCGCGCGCGATGTCGGCGGCCTCGACCACGGTGCGGGTCGAGGGTCCGCCGGACCCCATGATGATCCCGGTGCGGTCGTTCGAGACGTCGCCCGGCTCCAGCCCGGCATCCCGGATCGCCTGGTCCATCGCGACGTGGTTCCAGGCCGTGCCGCCGCCGTGGAACCGCATCGCCCGGCGATCGACCAGCCCCTCGACATCGAGGCTCGGTGCGCCGTGCACCTGGCACCGGAAGCCGAGCCGTCCGTAATCCTCCGCGCGGCTGATCCCGGACCGGCCCTCGCGAAGCGAGGCCAGCACCTCGGCCGTGGTGTTGCCGATGGACGACACGATGCCCATCCCGGTGACGACGACGCGTCTCATCAGAGATTCCCTCGGGCTCCCGGCCCGGCCTCAGTTAAGCGCGACCGCGCCGGTTCTCAACGGGCGGACGCAAGTTGGGCCGGAAACGCGACGCGTCCTCTCCCGAGAGGGAGAGGGAGTCCTGTCGAGTCGCATGGCCAATCTCGCCCGACCTCTGTACAGCCTCGCGGACCGCCCGCAGCGTTTCGGAACCGCCGTGCACGCCCGTCAGACGCCCGCCCGCGCTCCGGTTCCCGACGGGATCGTCGAGCTGCCGCCCGGAAAGATCGCCGCCGTCGCGACCTATCTCGAGATGCGAAGGGCGGCCCGGCCCGAGCGGCCAGCCCTCCCCGGACGGCTCGAGGGGCTGTCGGGCGACCTGCCGCGCTACCGGCGGCTCTATGCCGGGATCGGCGAGCCCTGGCTCTGGTTCAGCCGCGCCGTGTTGCCGGATGCCGATCTGCGGGCGATCATCGATCACCCCGACGTCCAGGCTGCCTGCCTCGTGATCGGGGGTCGGGACATGGGCCTGGCCGAGCTCGACTTCCGCCAGGGCGGCGAATGCGAGCTCGCCTTCTTCGGCCTCGTGCCGGAGGCCTATGGCCGGGGTCTCGGCCGGGCCCTGATGGACGAGGCGATCCGGCGCGCCTTCGCCCGGCCGATCCGGCGGCTCTGGCTCCACACCTGCACCCTCGATCACCCGGCGGCGCTGCCGTTCTATCTCAAGGCCGGGTTCCGGCCCTATCGCCGGGCGATCGAGGTCGCGGACGATCCCCGCCTGACGGGCCACCTGCCGCGCGACGCGGCCCCCCTGTTCCCGATGCTGTAGCGGCGACGCGGGACGTGTGCGGCACCCGACGCACGGCCGCGGCGCGGCATCGGCCATGATCTCGTCGCATCTGCGTCGTTTGACACGGGCCTCGCCCGTGTCGCTTGCCAATCCATCTGCCAGGATCTCGATGCACCGTCGTCCCACGACCGCATGCTGCGCGCCGGCAGCCCTCGCCCTCGCGCTCGCGATCCAGCCCGTGGCCGCGGCACCCCGCGATCCGAGCGGTCCCTGGCTCACGGAGGACGGGCGGGCCAGGGTGCGGGTCGAGACGTGCGGGCCAGCCCGCGACCGGCTCTGCGGCTACATCGTGTGGCTGCGGCCCGGGGCCGCGGCCGCGGCGCTCGACCGCAAGAACCCCGATCCGCGAAAGAGCGCCCGGCCGGTCCTCGGCCATCAGCTCATCCTCGGCCTCAAGGCCAACGAGGACGATCGCTACGAAGGGCTGATCTACAATGCCGACGACGGCAAGAGCTACGACGTGACCGTCTGGCTCGAATCCGCGAACGACCTGAAGGTCAAAGGCTGCCTCGTGGCATTCCTCTGCAGCACGCAGAGCTGGACCCGGGCCCCGGATCCCGTGCAGGGGCAGCTCGTCGCGCCGACCGGGGCGCCGGGCGGCCCTCGCCCGGACCCCGAATGGGCCTCGATGTCCGGTCCGGCCCCGGGGCGGCCGGCCTCGCCGGCCGTGCCGAAACGCGATACCAGACCGCCTTCGTGACGGGGCCGAGCCTCGGGTCTCCGCGATCCGCGGCTCGTGCCTGACGACCACTCCCTTCTCCCAGGACGGGCCGGCCGAGGGCCGCGTCCGAGAGGATCGACATCGTGCGTCCCCCCGTGACCTCCGCGCCCGAGTCCGGGATCGTGCCCGCACCGTCAGGATTGGGGGCTCCCTCCGGCCCTGGAGCCCTCGCCGAGGGCCTGGTCCAGGCGTCGATCCGGCGTCCCTGGGCCGTGATCGTGCTCTGGCTCGTGCTGTCGGTCGTCGGCGTCTACGTGACCGTGACCCGGTTCGCGATCACGACCGAGACGAACCAGCTCATCCAGACCGACGCCGCCTGGGCCAAGGACAAGATCGCCTACGAGGCCGCCTTTCCGCAGTTCCAGAAGCCGATCGTGGCCGTGATCGACGGCGAGACGCCCGAGCTCGCGGAAGCCGGAGCCGCGCGGCTCGCGCAGGCCCTCGCGGCAAATCCCGGCCCCGGCATCCAGGCGACGTGGCGGCCGGACGGCGGCCCGTATTTCGATCGGAACGGCCTCCTCCTGCTGCCGCTGGCCGACGTGAAGGCGACGACCGAGGCGCTGCTGAAGCAGGGAGAGACGCTGCTCGCGCTGTCGGGCGACCCGAGCCTGCGCGGCCTCATGCGGCTCCTGCAGCTCGGCGCCGAGCGGGGCGCCCTCGAGGCCAGCACGCCGCTGCTCGACCAGATGACCGACGTCGTCGGGCGCGTCCTGCGGGGCGAGCGCGCCTCGCTCTCCTGGCAGAGCCTCCTGTCCGGCCGCCCGGCCGAGACGCGCGAGCTCCGGCGCTTCGTGCTGGTCGATCCGGTGCTCGACTACAAGGCGCTGGAACCCGCGGCCGCCGCGATCGGCCGCATCCGTGAGACCGCCCGGACGCTGGGGCTCACGCCGGAGCGCGGAACGCGAGTCCGGCTGACGGGCGCGGCCCCGCTCGCGGACGAGGAGTTCGCGACCGTGAAGGAGGGGGCGCCGCTTCATCTCGGCCTGACCGTCGTCGCGATCGCGGGCATCCTCTACCTCGCCCTCAAGTCCGGCCGCGTGATCGGGGCCGTGCTTCTGACGACGCTCGCCGGCCTCGTGCTCACGGTCGGGGTCGGGCTCCTGATGGTCGGGCGCTTCAACGTGATCTCGATCGCGGTCGCGGCCCTGTTCCTCGGGCTCGGGGTCGATTTCGGCATCCAGATCGCGGTGCGCTACCGCGACGAGCGCCACAAGCGCGACGACGTCCAGGCGTCGCTGCGTCTCGCGGCGCGAGGCATCGGGTGGTCGCTGACGCTCGCCGCCCTGTCGCTGCTCGCGGGCTTCTTCTCCTTCCTGCCCACCTCCTTCACGGGCGTCGCCGAGCTCGGCCTCATCACGGGCGTCGGGATGATCATCGCCTTCCTGGCGAGCCTGACGCTGCTGCCGGCCCTGATCGCGGTGCTGCGGCCGCCGGGCGAGCCCGACACCGTCGGGAGCCCCGCCCTCGCGGCCGTGGATCACTGGATCCTGGCGCACCGGAAGCTCGTCATCGCGGCCTGCGCGGCCCTGGTCCTGGCCGGCCTGCCCTTCCTGTTCCGGCTCGAGTTCGACGCGAACCCGATGCATCTTCGCAGCGCCAAGACGGAAGGAGTCGCGACCTTCCTCGACCTCACGCGCGAGCCCGGCCAGACCCCGAACACGATCAGCGTGCTGGCACCCTCGCTGGACGCGGCGGGGCCGCTCGCGGCGCGCCTCGCGGCGCTGCCCGAGGTGTCCCGTGTCGCGACGATCGCGACCTTCGTGCCGGCGGACCAGGAGGCGAAGCTCGCCCTCGTGCGGGCCGCCGCCGAGGAGCTGCCCGATATCGTCGACCCGGCCCCGCCCGCCCCGGCCCCGACCGACGCCGAGCTCGTGGACGCGCTGCGGAAGACCGCGGAGGCGCTGCGGGCCAAGGCCGGGGCGGGCGCGCCCGATGCGAAAGCGCGGCTCGCCGACGGCCTCGTCCGGCTCGCGGACGCGGCGCCCGACCGGCGCGCGGCGGCCCAAGAGGCGCTGGCGGGCGGCCTGCCGCCACTCTTCGCGCGGCTGCAGCTCCTCCTCACGCCCGAAACCGTCACGATCGAGACGCTGCCGGAGCGGCTGCGCGTCGACTGGCTCGCACGGGACGGGCGCGCCAGGATGGAGGTCTCGCCGACGGGCGACGCGAACGACAACGCCGTGCTGGAGCGCTTCAGCATCGCGGTCCGGGCCGTCGCCCCGAACGCGTCCGGGGCGCCGATCGAGGTCGTCGAGGCCGGCCGGGTGATCGTCCGGGCGTTCATGGTCGCGGGCGGGCTCGCGCTGGCCGCGATCTTCGCGCTCCTGACGATCGCGCTCCGGCGACCCTTCGACGTCGCGCTCACGCTCGGGCCGCTCGTGATCGCGACGCTCCTGACGCTCGAGACCGCCTACCTGATCGGGATGCCGCTGAACCTCGCGAACATCATCGCGCTGCCGCTGATGCTCGCGGTCGGGGTCAATTTCCACATCTACTACATGATCGCGTGGCGGGACGGGATGGCCGACATGCTGGCGTCCAGCCTGACCCGGGCGATCTTCTTCTCGTCGCTCGTGACCGGCATCGCGTTCGGCAGCCTCTGGCTCTCGAACCATCCCGGCACGGCCAGCATGGGCAAGCTCCTCACGATCTCGCTCGTGTTCACGCTGCTGGCCGCCTTTGTGGCGGTGCCGGCCTTCCTTGGCCCGCCTCGAAAGGCGGCGGGCGACGGCCCGGAACCGGAGGCGCGTTGACAGCTCCGGTCGCATAGAGCCCGAGATCGGGCCTATGCACTCCGCTTGGTCTTCGGGGCTTCTCGCACGACGAGATCGTTGATCCGGCTCTGCCAGCCGGCGCCGGATGCCTTCCAGGCCGCGAGAGCTGCCGGCTCCACTCGAACCGTCAGCGGCACCTTGGCCGGCCTTTTGCCCGGCCCGCGCTGCCCAGGGCGAAGCGTTCCGGGCCGAGCGGTTGCGAGCTGTTCGGCGGTCGCCGGCGGATTGTCGTCGACCTCGTCGTGATCGTCCTCAAGCAGTCGGTTCAGCTCGTCAGGGGGCAGGCTCGCCGCCTGAGACCAGTCAATCTTTCGCGTCATAGACTGCCCTCTCGTTCGCGTCTGCGATCCGGATGCTGACGATTGCCAAGGCCTCTGAGCCGATCGGCGAGACGATCGCCGCTACGATCCGACCCGCCATGGTTCCGATGAACATCTCGCGCGCACGGCCAGTGCGGCTCGGGTGTGCCGACAGGACGACGAAACGATCCCAGCTGAAGCCGGCCTCGAAATCGGCTAGGTCGATTCGATGCTTGACGAGGTTCGCGATCCGCTTCGGCTCGGGAACGATGATCACCACGCTGCTCGTCATACATCGAGCGACGAGGCACGTCACGAGCTTTTCGTCCAACGTTTAACTCCCGGCCAGGGAGCGCTCGGCCGCGTTTTGCGACGTCCGTAGAAGGACGTGCGCACGGGCGGGCCGCGGCCGGGATTGACGGGCGGCCCCCGCGCAGCGTTCCCTCCGGCCGACCGAGATCGAATCGGCCCGCCCTCGCGGCCGCGGAGTGCCGGATTGCGCTATCAGCTTCCCGTCGTGAACGAACGCCGCATCCTGTGCGTGTTCCCGACCTACACGCCCTCGTTCGGAACCTTCGCCCACGCCTACCCGCTGATGGGCGGCGTGAAGGCCTTCATGCCGCCGCAGGGCCTGCTCCTGATCGCGGCCTACATGCCGGAGCGCTGGCCCGTCCGCTTCGTGGACGAGAACATCGCGGCCGCGACCGAGGCCGACTTCGCCTGGGCGGACGTCGTGCTGGTGAGCGGCATGCATGTGCAGGTCGGGCAGATCAACTCCATCCGTGAGCGCGCGCAGGCCGCCGGCAAGGTGGCGGTGCTGGGCGGCCCCTCCGCTTCCGGGGCGCCGGAATGGTACGGCGGCTTCGACTACCTCCACGTCGGCGAGATGGGCGACGCGACGGACGCGCTCGTCCGGCTCCTCGACGCCGGCATCGAGCGTCCGCCGGCCCAGGTCCGGCTCGAGACCGGCGAGCGGCTGCCGCTCGCGGATTTCCCGATCCCGGCCTACGAGCAGATCCCGCTCGGGCGCTATCTCATCGGCAGCCTGCAGTTCTCGTCCGGCTGCCCCTATCGCTGCGAGTTCTGCGACATTCCGGCGCTCTACGGCCGCCAGCCGCGGCTGAAGACGCCGGAGCAGCTCTGCGCCGAGCTCGACGCCATCCTCGCGCGGCCGACCTACCCGGCCGTGATCTACTTCGTCGACGACAACTTCATCGGCAACCGGAAGGCCGCGCGGGACATGCTCCCGCACCTCGTCGCCTGGCAGAAGCGGAACGGCTACCCGCTGCAATTCGCCTGCGAGGCGACCCTGAACCTCTCGGGTCAGCCCGAGATCCTGGAGATGATGCGGGAGGCGAACTTCATCACGGTCTTCGTCGGCATCGAGACGCCGGACGCCGACGCGCTCCGGCTGATGGACAAGGGCCACAACGCGAAGCTGCCGATCCTGGAATCGATCGAGACGCTGAACCGCTACGGGCTCGAGGTCACGTCCGGGATCATCCTCGGGCTCGACACCGACAGCCCGGATTCGGAGGTCCGCCTCAGGACCTTCATCGACGCCTCGAACGTGCCGGTCCTGACCATCAACCTGCTCCAGGCGCTGCCAAAGACGCCGCTCTGGGAGCGCCTGGAGAAGGCGGACCGGCTCGATCACGACCCGGCGCTCGAATCGAACGTCCGCTTCGTGATGCCCTACGGCGAGGTGCTGGCCGCCTGGCGGCGCTGCATCGCTCATGCCTACACGCCGGAGCGCCTGTTCGAGCGCTTCGTGCATCAGGTCGAGACCACCTACACGCACCGGATCAAGACGCCGGTCCGGACGCGTCTCACCTACGCGAACCTGCGCCGCGCCCTCATCCTCGGCACGAACATCGCGATCCGGGTCGGGCTCCTGTCGTCCTACCGCCGCGTGTTCTGGCGCGCCGCCCTGACCGCGATCCGGCGCGGCCAGGTGGAGGCGGTCTTCAACATGGGGTTCGTCTCCCACCACATGATCCGCTTCACCGCGGAGGCGCTGGAAGGCAAGCAGAACGCCTCGTTCTACGCCGTCCGGCAGGAGGGCGACGCGGCCGGCGAGGCGCCCGTCGGCGAGCCGCCTGCGGCCGAGCGGCTGTCGCGGGCGGCCTGAAGGTCTCGCTCTCCCCGCTCATGCCGACGAAAGCCGGCACCCAGCCAGCGCGCCGCGCGCGGCCTGGACCCCGACGTCCGTCAGGGTCGGCGGACAGGATGCCCCGCTAGCGCCGGCCGCCGCGCGCCTGCGAGATCGTCGCCTGGCAGCGCGCCGAGAGGTTGCGAAGGTTGGCCTTGAAACAGGCCTGGACCTGGGGCGAAGCCGGATCGTAGGCCGAGCAGAACCGCATGTAGTCGCCGGTGCAGTTGCGCTTGTACTCGGCCATCTCGGCCTCGCTCTGGGCGAAAGCGGCGCCGGACAGGACCGACGCCGCGAGCGCGGCGAGCAGCAGGCGTGACGTCTTCGACATCGTGATCCTCTCGTGCATCCGGCCTTATGCCAGAGCCGTTCGGTCGAGGCGACCCGCGGCGGCGTCGCGGGAGATCGCCCCGGGCCAGGGTGGGGGTGACGATCGCGTCCGGCGCGTGCGAAAGGCTTGCGGTTCGGGACGCGAAAGCGGACGTCCCGGCCTCACGCCTCGGGAGCGCTCACGTGGATCGTCGTCGCCTGATCGCTGCCGGACTCGCGTCCCTGGCCGGCTGCCAGGACGGCTTCGCGGAAGGTTGGCCGAGCCGCGTCGTCCGGCTCGTGGTGCCGTTCGGTCCGGGCTCGACCCCGGACGGGGCGGCCCGGATCCTGGCCGACCGTCTCCAGGCGAAGCTCGGCCAGCCCTTCGTCATCGAGAACAGGGTCGGGGCCGGCGGCAATCTCGGCACGGACGCGGTCGCGAAGGCCGAGCCAGACGGCTACACGATCGGGGTCAGCATCGTCGGCCCGCTCGCGCTGAACACGCTGCTCTTCCCCCGGATGCCCTACGATCCGGCCCTGGACCTCGCCCCGATCACGATCATCGGCGCGCAGCCGAGCGTGCTCGTCGTGAACCCCGATCTCGCGGCCGCGTCGGTCGGCGAGCTTCTCGCGCTCCTCCGGCGCGAGCCGGGCCGCCTCAACTTCGCGTCGATCGGGGTCGGGTCGCTGTCGCATCTCGCCATGGAGGCGATCGCGATGGAGGGCGGCGTCCGGCCGGTCCACGTGCCGTTCCAGGGCTCGCCCGCGGCCGTGACGGCGCTTATCCGGGGCGACGTCCAGATGGCCGTGCTGCCGGCCGGAGCCGTGGTCGCGCAGGTGGAGGACGGCAAGCTCCGGGCCCTCGCGGTGACGGCGGCCATGCGCTCCGCGCTCCTGCCGCTCCTGCCGACGCTGAAGGAGGCCGGTATCCCAGGGGTCGAGGCGGATGCCTGGATCGGGCTCATCGCGCCGGTCCGGACGGGCGACGCGATCCTCGCGCGGCTCGGCGACACCGTCCGGGAGATCCTGGCCGAGCCCGGGACGGCCGCGAAGCTCCGGGCGCAGTCGATCGAGCCCGCCGGGACGTCGAGCGAGGCGTTCCGGGCGGTGATCCGACAGGAGCTCGCGCGCTGGGAACCCGTGATCCGGGCGAACGGCATCCGGATGGGCCAATGACCGGCGAGAGCGGCTTCGCGGACGGCCGTCCGGCGGCGCCCTGGACGGAACAGGACCGTCTGGCCGCGCTCGACCGGTACGGAATCCTGGACACCCCGATCGAGGTCGCGTTCGACGACATCGTCCAGCTCGCCTCGCAGATCTGCGGCGCGCCGATATCGGTCATCACCCTCGTGGCCGGCGACCGGCAATGGTTCAAGTCGGAGATCGGGCTCGGCGTGCGCGAGACGCCGCGCGACATGTCGATCTGCGCGAAGGTCATGCTCGAACCGGGCGTGGTGGTCGTGCCCGACCTGACGGACGATCCGCGGTTCGAGACCAACCCGCTCGTCGCCGGCGATCCGCGCCTCCGCTTCTACGCCGGCGCGATCCTCGAGACCCCCGAAGGGTTCCCGCTCGGGACCGTCTGCGTCCTCGATTACGAGCCGAGGCCGCAAGGACTGACGCCCCAGCAGCTCTTCGCCCTGAAGGTGCTGGCCGACCAGGTCATGTCGCAGCTCGAGCTGCGGCGGGCGCTCGCGCAGCGCGACGTCGCGCTCGAGCGCCAGCACGCGAGCGCGGAGCGCTTCCGGCTCCTCGCCGGAGCGACCCGGGACGCCATCTGGGACTGGGACCTCGTGACGGACCACATCGTCTGGAACGAGGCCCTGCACGAGGTCCACGGCTACAGCCTGGATGAGATCGAGCCGACCGGCGATTGGTGGATCGCGCACGTCCATCCCGACGACCGCGAGCGCGTCTCGGCATCCATCCATCGCGTGATCGACGGCGACGCCCAGCACTGGTCCGACGAGTACCGCTTCCTGCGCCGGGACGGGTCCTTCGCGGACATCCTCGATCGCGGCTCCGTCATCCGGCAGGAGGACGGCCGCGCGGTCCGGATGGTCGGCGCGATGCTCGACCTGACCGACCGCAACCGGGCCGACGAGCGCCGGGACGCGGCCGCCCTGCTGGGCGATCGGCTGCGCGACATGGACGACACGGCCGAGATGGCCTTCGCGGTCGCGGAGATCATGGGTCCGACGCTGGGCGTCAGCCGGGCCGGCTACGGCACGATCGACGTCGACCGGGAGACGATCACGATCGAGCGCGATTGGTCGATGCCGGGCGTGAAGAGCCTCGCCGGCACCCTCCAGTTCCGGGATTTCGGCAGCTACATCGACGACCTGAAGCGGGGCGAGGCGGTGATCGTCTCGGATTCCGACCTCGATCCCAGGACGGTCGCCACGTCCTCGGCCCTGAAGGCGATCGAGGCGCACTCCTTCGTCAATCTTCCGCTGATCGAGAACGGCCGCGTGGTGGCCTTGTTCTACCTGAACCACGTCGAGGCCCGGGCGTGGCTGCCCGAGGAGGTCGCGTTCGTCCGCACCGTCGCCGACCGGACGCGCTCCGCCATCGAGCGGGTCCGGGCCACGACGGCGCTGAAGGGAAGCGAGGAGCTGTTCCGGGTCTTCGCGCAGGCCGTGCCGAACCAGGTCTGGGCCGCGGACCCGGGTGGTCAGCTCGATTGGCTGAACGGGCGCGTGTCGGAGTATTTCGGGGTGACGGCGCCGTCGCAGGAGCCATCGGGCTGGATCGAGATGGTCCATCCGGAGGATGTCCCGGAAGCCGTCGCGCGCTGGACCCACGCCGTCGCGACAGGCGACGTCTACGAGACCGAGTTTCGCCTGCGCCGGCACGACGGCGTCTATCACTGGTTTCTGGCCCGCGCCCTCCCGATCCGGGATGCCGCGGGCGCCATCACCCGCTGGATCGGCACGAACACGGACGTGCACGAGCAGAAGCAGACCGCGAGCGCGCTCGCCCGGGCGAACGGGCAGCTCGCGCTCCGGGTCGAGGAGCGCACACGCGAGCGCGACCGCCTCTGGAGCTCGACGCGCGACCTGATGGGGACGGCCGGTCTCGACGGCTATCTCCGGGCGATCAACCCGGCCTGGGTCACGTTGCTGGGCTGGAGCGAGCAGGAGCTGCTCTCGCGGCCTTTCGTGGAGCTGATCGACCCGGCGGACCATGCCGAGACGGCCGTCGTGGTCGCTCGCCTCGCGGCCGGCGAGACGGTGGACGGCTTCGTCGACCGCGTGAAGACCAAGACCGGAGGCAGCCGGACGGTGATGTGGAACGCGGTCCCGGAGGGCGAGGTCTTCTACGTCGTCGGGCGCGACGTCACCGAGCAGCGCGAGGTCGAGGAGCAGCTCAGGCAGGCCCAGAAGATGGAGGCGGTCGGCCAGCTCACGGGCGGGATCGCGCACGACTTCAAC
>CAXTKM010000114.1:0-12812 GCA_964244795.1 uncultured Enterovirga sp. | reverse complement strand
CAAAAAGGGTGTTGCAGTCTGTTCTCGTTCTACTGGTCGAAGACGAGTTTCTCATCCGCGATACTTTAAGACAAGGCCTGGAAGACGCCGGGTTTGATGTCGCTGAGGCGAGTGACGGCGAACAGGCGATTGTCATGCTCGATGCCAAGGATTGCGATTACAGGGCAATCATCACCGACGTAAACCTGCGGCCGGGAAAGCTGACGGGCTGGGATGCCCCGGTACTGCAGGAATTGCGGCACGACGTTCTCGCCGACGATGAGGTTTGCGAGCACGATCGTCGGCGTCTTGACCAGGAAGCGGAGCTTCCCCTCGAGCAGGGCCAACCGGTAGGCGACGACCATCGGGACGCCTGACAGCGCGAGCTCGAGGGTGACGGTTCCGGAGGCCGCGAGAGCCGCGTGGGCCCGGCGAAAGGCCGCATGCTTCTCGGCCTCTCCCACGACGATCTTCGGCTGCAGGGGCCAGCCGGCGGCGAGCCGCCGGATCTCGGCCGCGAGATGTGGCACGGCCGGCAGCGTCACGGCGATCTGCCGCCCGGCCTGCCGCTGGACGAGGCCCAAGGTCTCGCCGAAGGGCTGCATCAGACGTGCGATCTCGCTCGGCCGGCTGCCCGGCAGGACGAGCAGCTCGAGGGGATCGGCCTCGATTCCTGTCCGCTCACCCGGGCTCGGCCGCAGAGCGTCGATGCGCTCGATCGCCGGATGTCCGACATAGGTGCAGGGCGGGCCGCCGAGGCGCTCGTGGGAGGCCGGCTCGAAGGGCAGCACGGCGAGCACGTGGTCGATATAGGCCCGCATTCGGGGCGCCCGGCCGGAACGCCAGGCCCAGACGGTCGGGCTGACGTAGTTCACGATCGGGAGGTCGGGCATCCGGCGCGCGATCCGGCGGGCGATCGGGTGCGTGAAGTCCGGCGCATCGATGACAACGAGGACGTCGGGCTTCTCGGTCGCGACCGCGTCGATGATCTGGTAGGCGCGACGCAGGATCCGGGGCAGGCGCCCGACGACGCTGCGGAACCCGACCACCCCGATGTCGGAGAGCGGGAAGAGCGACGCGAGCCCCTCGTGGGTCATCGCGTCTCCGCCGACGCCCGTCAGCACCGCAGCCGGTCCGAGCCGGGCCCGCAAGGCCCGCATGAGGCTCGCGCCGAGCTGGTCGCCGGAGGGCTCGCCCGCGACGAGGTAGACCCGCAACGGTTCCTCAGTCATCGGCGACCCCCGGCCCGCGCCCGCCGGTCGGCAGCGTCGCCGGGTCCACCGACAGGAGAAACAGCCCGGCCCGGTCGGCCGCCGCGATCGTGCCCGCGCGGTCGAGGACCAGCGTGAGCCCGCTCGCGATCGCGATGCCGTCGAGCCCGGCCCGGGCGGCGTTCACGACCGTCCTCGGCCCGATCGCGGGAAGGTCGACGCGCAGGTCCTGGCCCCGCTTCGGCGCCTTGACGAGGACACCGCCCCGGGCGGCCCGCCGCCTGAAGAGGGCTCGGCCGCCGAGCGCGCGCGCGCGCGCCAGCATCCGGTCCGTGCCCTCCGGCCCTTCGATGGTCAGGATCCGCTCGCCCGACACGACGGCGGCCTGGCCGATGTCGAAGGGCGAAATCGCGTCCAGCACCGCGAAGCCGAGCGCCAGGGCCGACATCGCGGCCGGCGTCGGCCGATGCCGGCCGTAGACGCCCGCCTCGGCCAGGAGCTCCGGGGCGAGGTCGCGGACGCCGACCAGCGGGAAACCCTTGCTCTCGAGAAGCTCGATCGCGCCCCGGAGCAGGTTGTCGTCGCCCCGGGCGACGATCGCCGCGACCTGCTCCCGGTTCCGGAAAGCCGAGAAGGCGCCGATCAGGGCGGCGGCCGAGGGGCGGCGCAGCCCCCCCGCGAAGGTCAGGCAGGATGGCTGCCAGGCGCCGAGCCAACGCTCGATCGACTGGAGATCCAGGAGGCCGACGACGGCGTCGGCCCGCGCCTTGAGGGGCCGATCGCAGAAGCCCCGGAAAGCCAGGATGCGGTGCGGACGGCCGGCCGCCGCCAGCCTGTCGGCCAGAAGCCCGGGCAGCTCGCCCGAGCCGGACAGGATGGCGACCGGCCGCTCGCCGGACGCGCTTGCCGTCACGAGGTCACGATCATGCGCCCGGCGGGACCTCGCGCGGAACGCAGATCGAGCGGTCGCCGCCGACACGGATGAAGTCCAGGATCTCGTGCACGGTCGGGTGCTTCGCGAATTCCTCCGCCACGTCCTCGACCCGCTCCGTCAGCGTGCCCTCGTCGGCGAAGAGCAGGCGATAGGCCCGCCGCAGGTCGTGGATCTGCTCGCGCGAGAACCCGCGGCGCCGAAGCCCGATGATGTTCAGGCCGTGCAGGTAGGCCCGGTTGCCGAGCACCATCCCGTAGGGGATCACGTCGTTCTCGAGCGCTGACAGGCCGCCGACGAAGGCGTGCGGGCCGATCCGGACGAACTGGTGCACGCCCGCGCCGCCGCCCAGGATCGCGAAATCGCCGACCTGGCAATGGCCCGCGATCATCGCGTTGTTCGTCATGACGACGTTCGAGCCGACCTGGCAATCATGCGCGATATGGGCCTGCGCGAGGAAGAAGCAGCGGTCGCCGACGACCGTCCGGCCGCGCCCGTTCGGGGTGCCCGCGTTGATCGTGACGCCCTCCCGGATGATGCAATCCTGCCCGACCGACACCGTGGTCGGCTCGCCCTTGTAGCGCAGGTCCTGCGGGGCATGGCCGATCGAGGCGAAGGGGAAGATGCGGCAGCGCGCGCCGATCGTCGTGTGGCCGGCCACGACCACGTGGCTGATCAGCTCGCAGCCGGCCCCGAGCTCGACGTCGGGTCCGACCGTGCAGAACGGCCCGATCTTGACGCCCGCGCCGAGCCGCGCCCGGGGGTGAACGATCGAGAGGGCATGGACCTCCGGCGCGAGGTCTCCGTCCGCTGGCCCGTGCGCTCCCCCGCCCGTCACGACGCCACCAGCATCGCGCCGATCTTCGCCTCCGCGACGACCGCGCCGTCGACCCGCGCCTCGCCCCGGTACCACCACATGTTGCGGCGCGAGCTGAGCTTCGTCATGTGGTAGCGGACCGTGTCGCCGGGAACGACCGGCTTGCGGAATTTCGCGCCGTCGATCGTCATGAAGTAGACCTTGCTCGGCGCCGACTTCTCGGACGATTGCAGCGCGATGCAGATGGCGCCAGCCGTCTGCGCCATGCCCTCGACGAGCAGCACCCCCGGAAAGATCGGCGCCTGCGGAAAGTGGCCGGAGAAGATCTGCTCGTTATACGTGACGTTCTTCAGCCCGATGCAGGACCTGTCCCCGTCGATATCGGTGATGCGGTCGACGAGCAGCAACGGATAGCGGTGCGGGAGAAGCGCCATCAAGCGGATGATGTCGAACGATTCGAGCTGCGATTTCAGCTCCTCTGACATGGGCCTCTCCTCGACGTAGCATGGCCTGATCGGTGTCGGCCCGTGTTGAAACTGGCACGGGCGGCAGCCCCGAAGGCGCCCGCCGCGCGATCGCTCAGGGCTCGTCCGCCTCCGGGCGCGCCGGACGTCCGCGGGCGGCGAGAGCCTTCAGGGTCGTCATCTCGCGAAACCACTCGCGGACGGGCCGCGCCGGCGTCCCGCCCCACCGCGACCCGGGCGGGACGTCGCGATTCACGTTGCTCGACCCGGCGATCTGCGAGCCCTGCCCGATCCTCAGGTGACCTACGACGCCGACCTGTCCCGCGAGCACGACATAATCCTCGAGCGTCGTGGAGCCGGAGATCCCGGTCTGGGCGACGATGATGCAGTGGCGGCCGATCACGACGTTGTGGGCGATCTGGACCAGGTTGTCGATCTTCGTCCCCTCGCCGATCACGGTGTCTCGGGTCGTGCCGCGATCGATCGTGGAGTTCGCGCCGATCTCGACGTCGTCCTGGATGACGACCCGGCCGATCTGGGGCACCTTCACGTGCCGGCCCTGGCCCAAGGCGTAGCCGAACCCGTCCTGGCCGATCCGAACGCCCGGATGGACGATCACCCTGTTCCCAAGAAGGGCGTGCTGGACGGAGGCCTGCGGCCCGATCGCGCCGTCGCGGCCGATCCGGACCCCTGGCCCGATCACGGCGCCGGCCCCGATCACGGTGCCGCGGCCGATCTCCGCGCCGGGGCCGATCACCGCGCCCGGATCGACGACGACGCCGCTCTCGAGGCGGGCCTCGGGGTGCACGGCGCTCCCCGGACTGACGCCCGATGCCCCGAACAGCGATCGGGGCCGCAGAGCCGTCGGATAGAGCCTCGCGAGCACCGCCGCGTAGGCTCGATAGGGCTCGCGAACCACGAGGGGATAGGTGCAGGCCGGCACCTTCGCGACGAAACGCTCCGACACGAGGCAGAGGCCCGCTCGCGAGGCCGCGAGGGCGTCCGCGTACCGGGCGTTGTCCATGTAGGACATGTCGAGCGGACCCGCCTCCTCGAGCGAGGCCACGCCCCCGACGACGATCTCGGGCGCATCGTCCGGCAGGTCGACGCCCGCGACGGCTGCGACCTCGGCCAGGGAGAGCGGGGCTGCGCGGGGAAAGAAGGCCGGCTCGGTCATCGACGATGCGCGAGCCGGCCTCGGCCGGCTCGCGCCTCTCGGCTAGAAGCGCGTGCCGCCCGAGAACCGGAAGGCCTGCGTCTCGTCCTTGCCGACCCTCACCGGACCGATGCCGGCGTAGTTCACGATCTCGCCGTTGTCCTTCGACAGGGCGTAGGCGTAGTCGAACCGGATCGGGCCGAGCGGCGAGTTCCAGAGGAGCGAGGCGCCGATCGCCGACCGGATGATCGAGCTGTCCCGGACCTTGACGCATTCCGGCTGGATGTTCGGGTTGCCGCACTGGATCGTGCCGGACGCGTTCACGTCGAAGCCGCGCGGACCCTGGTAGCCGATCAGCGTACCGGCGTCGGCGAAGATCGCGCCCTTCAGCCCCAGATCCCGCGGGATGTAGGGGAGCGGGAACTGCGCTTCGACCGAGGCGCCGATATAGGTCGTGCCGCCGAGCGCGTTCTGGCTCGAATCCGGGGACGAGATGTCCCGCGGGCCGATGCCGGACGGCGCGAAGCCACGGACGAGCGATGGCCCGAGGAAGAAGTGGTCGACGAGCCGGAGGTCGCCACCGATCGTCTGGAGGCCGGTCGTGCTCTTGCTGCGCCCGGTCGCCTCGATGTGACCGCCCTGCAGCTTGAAGACGCCGACGAGGTCTTCGAAGAAGAGCTCGCGGTAGGCACGGGCTTCGCCCGAGATGCGGAAGTAGTTCGAGTCGCCACCGAGGCCGGCGAAATCGGGCTTGAGCTCGGCGTAGATGCCGCTGCGCGGGTTCTTCAGGTTGTCGACCGTGTTGTAGGCGAGCGTCACACCGGCGAGCGAGGTGATCGTGGAGCCACGCGACTCCTTCACCGCGATCGAGGCTTCGCCGTTATAGGCGCAGTAGGGGTAGCTCGCCGTCCCGTCGGCGTTCAGCGGCGTCACCAGCGGCAGCGGCGCGGTGCAGTCGTTGAACGGCTGGCGGAAGGTGTTCGGGATCTTCAGCGTCTGCTGATAGAGCGAGTAGCGCAGCGTGATGCCGGATTCTTCGGTCAACGGGAACCCGAGGCGGAGCTGGCCGCCCGTCGTGCGGTTCTCGTAGCGGGAATACTGCGTCTGGTTCGAGTATTTCGAGAAGAGGTCGAAGCCGGCCGCCATCCGGTAGCCGAGGAAATACGGCTCCGTGAAGCTGAAATCGACGCCGTTCGAGCGCTGGCCGATCTGGCCCGCGACCCGGACGAACTGGCCGCGCCCGAGGAAGTTCGACTCCGAGACCGAAACCTCGCCGATCGCGCCGTCGGCCGTCGAATAGCCGCCTGAGATCGAGAAGGCGCCTGTCGCCTGGTCTTCGACGTCGATGTTGATCACGACACGGTCTGCGGCCGTTCCCGGCTCGGTCGTGACCCGGACCTTCTTGAAGTAGCCGAGGTTGTTCAGGCGGCGCTCGCCGCGGTCCATCAGGACCTTGTTGAAGGGGTCGCCTTCGCCGAGGTCGAGCTCGCGCCGGATGACGTAGTCCCGGGTCCTGCTGTTCCCGCGGATCACGATGCGCTCGATGTAGACGCGCGGGCCCTCGTCGACCACGAAGCCGAGGTTGACGGTCTGGGTCGCGGGGTCGCGTGCGCCGGTCGGACGGACCTGGACGAAGGGGTAGCCGCGCCGGACGGCGGCCGTGGTCATCTTGCTGAGGGTCTTCTCGACCGCCTCGGCGTTGTAGACGTCGCCCGGGTCGGTCTGGATCTCGTCGCGGAGGATCTCGGGGTCGAGCGAGCTGACGCGCGAGTCGAAGCCGACCTGGCCGACCCGGTACTCGGCACCCTCGTTCACGGTTATCGTGATGACGTAGCCGCCCTGCCCGGCATCGAACCGCACGTCGGTGCCTGTGACCTGGAAGTCGGCGTAGCCGTTCTTCAGGTAGTACCGCCGGATGATCTCCTGGTCGGCCGCGAGCTTGTCGGCGTCGTAGACGTCGTTCGTCTTGAGGAAGCTCAGGAAATTCATCTCGCCGGTCTGCATCAGGCCGCGGAGCCTGCGCGACGAGACGGCGTTGTTGCCGACGAAGTTGATCTCGAGGACGCCGGTCTTGTCGCCCTCGTCGACGGTGAAGACGACGTCGACACGCCCGTTCGGCAGGTCCACGACCCGGGACGAGACCGTGGCGTTGCCACGGCCGATCCGCCGGTAGAACTCGCGAATGCGCTCAG
Organism: uncultured Enterovirga sp.; assembly: GCA_964244795.1. Classification (GTDB taxonomy): domain Bacteria; phylum Pseudomonadota; class Alphaproteobacteria; order Rhizobiales; family Beijerinckiaceae; genus Enterovirga. Next base: position 6,062 of record CAXTKM010000114.1, on the reverse strand, counting down.
CATCGCCTTCCACCTGGCGGCGGTCGAGCGGCCGGCGGGCCTTGGTCTGGAGCTCGGGCTCGATCGCCTCGCGCTTGAACTTGCGATTGCCCTCGACGACCACGCGGTTGACCGAGGTGTTCTCGTTCACGCTGACGACGATCTGGCTGCCCTGCCGGGAGATGGCGACCGACGAGAACAGGCCCGTCTGGAGCATGGCGCGGCGCGCTTCCTCGAGGGAGCCGGAGCCCGTGACGTAGGACCGGACGGTCTCGACGTCGATCCGGCCGTTGCCCCGGACGACGATCTCCTGCGCGGCGACAGGCGCCGCGAAGCCGAGAAGCATCGCCAGCGTGGCGAGCAGCGCCCCCAGGAAGGTGGCAACCGGGCTCGCCCGGCGCGTCGTCGTCATCGACATCATCACTCTCGCCCGTCTCGTTTCTTGCTTCTCATGAAGTCAGGTCCCGATCCGGCGGCCATCGCAGCACCACCCAGTTCGGCTTCCGGCTTCCGACAATCCACCCCGCCACGCAACCAGCTTAAGCTTAACGGCGTGTCATTCTTCCGAGCCGTGGCCTTCGTGTCACGTCACCCGGCGCGTAAATGACGCGACAAGGTTTAGAATGTCATTCCAGGTGGCGAACAGCATCAGCATCACGACGAGCGCGAGGCCGATCCGGAAGCCGATCTCCTGCGTCCGATCCGTCAGGGGCCGGCCCCGGACGGCCTCGCAGAGGTAGAAGAGAAGATGCCCCCCGTCGAGGAGCGGCACGGGAAAGAGGTTCAGGAGGCCGATCGATACCGACAGCACCGCGATCAGCCCGACGAGCGAGGAGAGCCCGCCCATCTGGGCCACCTCCCCCGAGACCCGCATGATGCCGATCGGGCCGGAGAGCTGCTGCGGCGACTCGCGGCCCGTGATGAGCTTGCCGAGATAATTCATCGTGCGCTCGGCGACGTTCCAGGTCTCGCTGAAGCCGATCCCGAGCGAGTCGACCACGCCGTAGCTGACCTTCGAGAGGTCGGCCGGGTTGCGCGACGCCTGCAGGCCCAGAACGCCGATCCGCTGCTTCCCGAAACCCGGGACCTCGACCTCCCGCACGGCCGGGGTCGCGGCGATCGTCAGCGTGCGTCCGTCGCGGTCGACCCCGAAGGTGAGCTCGTCGCCGGCGCTGGTCGAGACGATTCTCTGGAGTTCGGTAAAGCTCGCGACCGGCCGGCCGTCGATCGACCGGATCACGTCTCCGGCCTTGAACCCGGCGGTCTCCGCGATCGAGCCCGCCTGGACCGATTCGATGCGCGGGATCAGGACCTGCCGGCCGTTCGCGAAGGTCACGCCCGCGAACACCAGCACCGCGAGGATGAAGTTCGCGATCGGGCCCGCGGCCACAATGGCCGCTCGCTTCCAGAGCACCTGATGGTGAAAGCTGACGGCCCGTTCCTGGGCCGACATCGTCGACATGGCCTCGTCGTCCGGCACGCTCGCGCCATTCATGTCGCCCACGAACTTAACGTAGCCGCCGAGCGGCACGGCCGAGAGCTTCCAGCGCGTGCCGTGACGATCGTACCAGCCGAACAGCTCCGGTCCGAACCCGATCGAGAAGGCCTTCACGCCGACGCCGCAGCGGCGCCCGACCCAGAAATGGCCGAACTCGTGCACGAAGACCACGATCGTCAGCACGAACAGGAAGGCTACGGGGTAGATCAGCATCCCGCCGATCTTCCCCAGGGCCGGGCCTAAGGCCTCCATCACGGTCTCCTCACAGGCCGGCTCGCGCCGGGACGTATGCACGTCGCTGAATGGCTTCGAGCGCGACCCGCCTCGCGCCGAGATCGAGTTCGAGAGCCTCTTCGATCGAGGCCGGCGCGGAGGCAGAGCGCCCCGCGTTGCTCCGCTCGCAGGTCTCCTCGACGATCCTGGGGATGTCGAGGAAGCCGATCCGACCGTCCAGAAAGGCCTCGACCGCGATTTCGTTCGCGCCGTTCAGGATCGTCGGCAACGCGCCGCCCTCGGCGAGCGCCTCGCGGGCCAGCCTCAGGCACGGGAAGCGATCCTCGTCCGGCGCCTCGAAGGTAAAGCCCCCGATCGCGGCAAGATCGAGACGGGGCACCTTCGTCCCGAGACGTCGTCCGTCGAGCCCGAGGCAATGCGCGATCGGAACCCGCATGTCGGGATGCGCCATCCCGGCCGTCACGGCTCCGTCGCGCCAGTTCACGAGGCCGTGGATGATCGACTGCGGATGCACCACCACGTCGAGCCGGTCGGGCGCGATCCCGAACAGGTGGTGCGCCTCGATCAGCTCGAGCCCCTTGTTCATGAGGCTCGCCGAATCGACGTTGATCTTAGCCCCCATGGAATAGGTCGGGTGCTTCGCCGTGTGGGCCGGGGTCGCGGCCGCCATCCTGGCCATCGTCCAGGTCCGGAAGGGGCCGCCGGAGGCCGTCAGCGTCAGCGTCTCGACGTCGTCGATATGACCCGAGGCCAGCGCCTGAGCCAGGGCGTTGTGCTCCGAGTCCATCGGCAGGATCGTGGTCCCGATCCGGGCCGCCTCGCGCATGAAGGCGGCGCCCGCCGAGACGAGGCTCTCCTTGTTCGCGAGCGCGAGGCGGCGGCCCGGCTTCAGGGCGTCCCGCGTCGGCGCGAGGCCGGCGACGCCGCAGATCGCCGCGACCACGAGGTCCGCCTCGCGGTCGACCGCCTCGCGGACCGCGGACGGCCCTGCCCCGCAGGCGATGCCCGAGCCGGAGAGCGCCTGGCGGAGCTCGCCGAGGCACGTGTCGTCGGCGAGCGCCGCGAATTCGGCCCGCAGATCGATCGCGACGGCGGCGAGCGCCGCGGCGTCGCGTCCGGCGACGACCGCCGAGACGCTGTAGCGGTCGCGATGCGCGCGGAGCACGTCCTGCGTCGAGCGCCCGATCGAGCCGGTCGCACCCAGGATCGCGATGCGCTCCGTCACGACGCGGCGCCCCTGGCCGCGAAAGCGGCGGCGCCGAGCCCGGCCAGCACGAGAAGGGCCACGGCCGCGAAGCCGTCGAGCCGGTCCATCGCCCCGCCATGGCCCGGGATGAGCGTCCCCGAATCCTTGACGCCGAACCGTCGCTTCATCGCGGATTCCATGAAGTCGCCGAGCTGGCTCGCGACCGAGGCGACCGCCGATGCGAGCGCGACGACGATCAGCCCGAACGGGAGAACCCCACGCGTCTGCAGCGCGATCGCCGCGACCGCGAGCCCGGCCAGCATGCCGCCGAGAAGACCACCAGCGAAGCCCGACCATGTCTTCCGGGGGCTGACGGCCGGCCAGATCTTCGGGCCGCCGAGAGCCCGGCCCGTGAAGTAGGCCGCGATGTCCGTCGCCCAGACGACGGCGAACATCCAGAGCAGGCCGGCGATTCCCCCGGCCGGATGGCCCCGCATCGCGACCGGCGCGATCGCGACCGCCGCCGCATAGCCGAAACCGGCAAGCGCCCAGAGCCGGTCCCGGGCCGGAACCGCGAGGACGACGGTCGCGATCACGACCGCGCCGAGGACGAGCACGATGCCGGCGTCGAGCCGGGCCAGGAACGCCCATTCGAGCGCCGGGATGCCGGCCACGGCCACGATCCCGAGGCCTCGCGCCGGCTGGGCGCCGGTCATCGCGAGCCACTCGATCGCGATGACCGTGCCGGCCCCGCCCCAGAAGGCGGCGAGCGGCCATCCGCCGGTCCAGGCCGTGAGCAGCGCGATCGCCGCGAGGGCGAGCGCCGACACGGTCCGGAGCCGCAGCTCCGACGCACCGGCCGCACCACCCCGGGATCCGAGAACCGCCATGTCAGACAGCGGTCGCGCTCCGTCCGCCGAACCGGCGGTCGCGTCCCATGAACTGTGCGACGGCGCCCCGGAAGGCGCGTTCGTCGAAATCCGGCCAGAGATCCGGAAGGAAGACGAACTCCGAATAGGCCGTCTGCCAGGGCAGGAAATTCGAGACCCGCATCTCGCCGGAGGTGCGGATCACGAGATCCGGGTCCGGGATGTCGCTCGTGTCGAGCGCCGAGGATACGGCCTCGACGTCGATCGCCTCGGGATCGAGCTGCCCCGCCCTGACGAGGCGCGCGAGCGCCCGCATCGCGCGGGCGATCTCCTGGCGGCCGCCGTAGTTGAAGGCGACGACCAGCGTCAGCCCCGTGTTGCGGCGGGTCAGGTCCTGCGCCTCGTCGAGGAGGGCGAGCAGGTCGACTGACAATCCGCTCCGGTCCCCGATCACCCGGACCCTGACGTTGCTGGTGTGCAGCTCCGCGAGGTCGTTCCTGATGAAGCGGCGGAGCAGCCCGAACAGGTCCGCGACCTCCGTCGCCGGACGCCGCCAGTTCTCGGTCGAGAAGCCGTAGATCGTGAGATACCGGATGCCCATCTCGACGCCGGCCGCGACCGCGCGCCGAACCGCGATCACGCCCCGCCTGTGGCCCTCGCTGCGGGGCAGGCCGCGCCGCGCGGCCCAGCGCCCGTTCCCGTCCATGATGATCGCGACATGGCCCGGCAGCGCATCGCGGTGGACGGCCTCGGCGAGGCGCAGCCCGTCCGCGTGGTCCAAGATGGGAGAGGGAAGTGACATCCGGGGATCCGTTCGCCGAGCCAGGACCCTAAACCTGCATGATTTCCTTTTCCTTCCCGGCGACGATCATGTCCACATCGGCGACGGCGGCATCGGTCGCCTTCTGGACGTCGCCGGACTGACGCTTCTCGTCGTCCTCGCTGATGTGGCCGTCCTTCTGCAGCTTCTTCAGGGTATCGAGACCGTCGCGCCGCACGTGCCGGACCGCGACCTTGGCCTCCTCCGCGTATTTGTGGGCTACCTTGACCATCTCCTTGCGGCGCTGCTCGTTCATCTCGGGGATCCGGAGCCGGATCACCTGGCCCTCGGTCTGGGGGTTCAGGCCGAGGTCGGATTCGCGAATCGCCTTCTCCACGGCCGCCACCATGCCGCGGTCCCAGACCTGGACCGACAGGAGCCGCGGCTCGGGCACCGACACCGTCGCGACCTGGTTCATGGAGAGCGACTGCCCGTAGGCGTCGACATGGATCGGCTCGACGAGGCTCGGGGTCGCTCGCCCCGTGCGCAGGCTGCCGAGGTCGTGCTTGAAGGACGCGAGCGCACCCTGCATCCGGCGCTTCAGGTCGCTGACGTCGAAGGTCGTGACCGCCATGGCATTGATCTCGAACGAAGAAGGCTGGGCTTACGCGGGTGTCGGGCCGTCATCAAGAGCCGGCGCGTGGGCCGTCCGGCCGGTCGAGGCCCCTGTCCATCGTCAGGGCGCGACCCGGGTCGAGGGCGATGCGCCGGAGAGGATCGCCGCGACCGAGCTCGGGGCGTGGATCGACCCGACGATGACGAGCAGGCGATTCTCGCGCGCCAGCGCGAAGGCGGCCGTGTCCATGATCTTCAGGTCGCGCGCGATCGCCTCGTCGTGGGTGAGCCGGTCGTAACGCTCGGCCGACGGGTCCGTCTTCGGATCGGCCGAGTACACGCCGTCGACCTGGGTCGCCTTCAGGACGGCGTCGCAGCGGAGCTCCGCCGCCCGGAGCACCGCCGCCGTGTCGGTGGTGAAGAAGGGGTTGCCCGTTCCACCCGCGATCAGCACCACCTGCCCGCGCTGCATATGATGGAGCGCCGGCTGGCGCGCGTAGGTCTCGCAGATGGTCGGCATCGACACCGCGGACATCGTCCGGGCCGCGACGCCGGCTGCGTTCAGCGCCGTCTCGAGCGCGAGCGAGTTCATCACGGTCGCGAGCATGCCCATCGAATCGGCTGTCGGGCGGTCGATCCATCCCGCCTGCGCCATCCGGGCGCCCCGGATGATGTTGCCGCCGCCGATCACGACCGCGAGCTCGAAGCCGAGGGCCGCCGTCCGGGCGAGGTCGTCGGCCAGTCCGGACAGGGTTTTCGCGTAGAGCCAGAAGCCGTCCGGCGCGGCCAAGGCCTCTCCGGACAGCTTCACGAGCACGCGCTTGATCGTATCCGCCACCTCGGCCTCGCCTCCCTGGTTCGGTCGGGCTGCCCCGTCCGCTCATGCCGGCGGGGCCGGCACCCAGCCTGGCGAGATATGGA
>CAXTKM010000113.1:8838-12822 GCA_964244795.1 uncultured Enterovirga sp. | reverse complement strand
GCGCTGAACAACTTCCGCAGCGGCCGGCGCCAGGGCGCCTCGACCATCACCCAGCAGGTCGCGAAGAACTTCCTGCTGTCGAACGAGCAGACGCTCGAGCGAAAGGCCAAGGAGGCCCTGCTCGCGCTCCGGATCGAGACGGCCTTCTCCAAGGACCGCATCCTCGAGCTCTACCTGAACGAGATCTTCCTCGGGACGCTGGTCCCGGGCCGGAACGTGCACGGGATCGCGGCGGCGGCGCTCGAGTATTTCAACAAGTCGGTTCACGAGCTCACGCCCGCCGAGGCGGCCTATCTCGCGGCCCTGCCGAAGGGCCCGAACAACTACCACCCGTTCCGCAAGACACAGGAGGCGCTCGGGCGCCGGAACGAGATCCTCGGCCTCATGGTCGCGAACGGCTACATCTCGAAGGACGAGGGCGACAAGGGCAGGGCGCAGCCGCTCGGCATCAACTCGCGCATGCATTCCCCGAACCTGATCGCGTCCGGTTTCTTCGCCGAGGAGGTCCGGCGCGAGCTCGGCGACCGCTACGGCGAGAAGGCGCTCTACGAGGGCGGCCTCTCCGTCCGGGCGACCCTGAACCCGAAGATGCAGGCGATGGCCCGAAAGGCGCTCGTCGACGGGCTGATCCGCTTCGACGAATCGCGCGGCTGGCGCGGGGCGCAGGGCAACATCAACCTCGCCGGGCGCGAGTGGGGCCTGGCGCTGGCCGAGGTGCCGGCGCTGGCCGATATCCAGCCCTGGGTGCTGGCCGTCGTGCTGGAGCGCGCGGCCGGCGGAGCGCGGGTCGGCATCCAGCCGAAGCGCGAGGCGGGCGGCGCCGTGGCGCGAGAGCGCACCCTGGGCCAGATCGGCAGCGACGGGCTCGGCCGGATCTCGGGCAGCCTGACGCCGGGCGATGTGATCTATGTCGAGCCGCTCCCGGCAAAGCCCGGCCAGTACCGGTTGCGCCAGCTCCCGGAGATCTCCGGCGCGTTGGTCGCGATGGACCCGTTCACAGGCCGCGTGCACGCGATGGTCGGGGGCTTCTCTTACGATCAGAGCGAGTTCAACCGCGCGACGCAGGCGATGCGTCAGCCCGGTTCGTCGTTCAAGCCCTTCGTCTACGCGACGGCCCTCGACAACGGCTACACGCCCTCCACCATCGTCGACGACGCCCCGATCACGATCGATCCGGGCGGCGGGCAGGAGGCGTGGTCGCCGCAGAACTTCGACGGCAAGTCGACCGGCCCGCACACGCTGCGCTACGGGATCGAGAAGTCGAAGAACCTGATGACCGTCCGGCTCGCTCGCGACGTCGGCATGCCGCTCGTCTCCGAATACGCTCGCCGGTTCGGCATCTACGACGACCTGATGCCGCTCCTGCCGATGTCGCTCGGGGCCGGCGAGACGACCGTGATGCGGATGGTGACCGGGTACTCGATCCTGGCCAACGGCGGCCGGCGCATCAAGCCGACCCTGATCGATCGCATCCAGGACCGGCAGGGAACGACGATCTACCGGCACGACGACCGGGAGTGCATCGGCTGCGCGGCGGAGACCTGGTCGGGCCAGGACGAGCCGAAGCTGGTCGACAAGCGCGAGCAGGTCCTCGACCCGCTGACCGCCTACCAGATGGTTTCCATCCTGGAGGGCGTCATCCTGCGCGGCACGGCCGCACGGGTGCGGGCGATGGTCGATTCGAAGCCGGTGGCGGGCAAGACCGGCACGACGAACGACGCGAAGGATCTCTGGTTCGTCGGGTTCTCTCCCGATCTCGCGGTCGGCCTGTACCTCGGCTACGACAAGCCCCGCTCGATGGGTGACAGCGCCCAGGCCGGAACCTACGCGGCCCCGATCTTCGGCGACTTCATGAAGGTCGCGCTCGCGGACAAGGGCCCGACGCCGTTCCGTGTTCCGCCGGGGATCAAGCTGATCCGGGTCTCCGCCGGTTCCGGCACGCGGTCGGGCGGGGAGGGCGGCGGCACGATCCTCGAGGCCTTCAAGCCCGGCACCGCCCCTCCGGACAGCTACTCGGTCGTTTCGTCCTCGGGCTCGGGCGGGCAGGTTTCGCCGGAGGCGGACCGGGCGGTCGGCGCGGGGACGGGCGGGCTCTACTGACGTAGGTGCATCGTCGCTGCAGCTTGGGAACCGGTTCGGGCCCTCCCGGCTGTCATTCCGGGGCTCGCGGAGCGAGAGCCCGGAACCCATGGACGCTGACGATGGCAGCCCTGACGATGAGGGTGCCGGAGCGACGATTGGCGTTTATGGGTTCCGGGCTCGGCTTCGCCGCCCCGGAATGACAGTCGTCGTGCCCGGGCCAAGGTTTCGCCAAGGCGTCGGTCAACTTCCGAGGTTTACACCCCCTCTCGTCGCCCCTATCTGACGCCCTCCACCTCTCAGCACCCCCATGCGCGCCGAAATCCAATCTCTCCTCGAAGCCGCCAAGCAATCCATGGGATTGCTGAGGAGGCATCTTTGACTGGGATACCGTCGATCGCCGCCTCGGCGAGCTGAACGCGCGCTCGGAGGATCCGGACCTCTGGACCGATCCGGAGGCGGCCCAGAAGGTCATGCGCGACCGGACCGCGCTCGAGGATCAGATCGCCGCGATCCGTCGGCTCGAGGCCGATCTCGAGGACGGGCTCGCGTTCATCGAGCTCGGCGAGGCAGAGGGCGACGCGGCGTCTGTCACCGAGGGCGAGGAGACCATCCGGCGCGTCCAGGCCGAGGCCGCGCGCCGGCAGGTCGAGACGCTGCTCGCCGGCGAGGCGGACAACAACGACAGCTACCTCGAGGTTCATTCCGGGGCCGGCGGCACGGAGAGCCAGGACTGGGCGCAGATGCTGTCGCGCATGTACGTCCGCTGGGGCGAACGGCGCGGCTACTCGGTGCAGCTCGTCGAGCAGCAGGACGGCGAGGAGGCCGGCATCAAGGGCGCGACGCTCCTGATGAAGGGGCACAACGCCTATGGCTGGCTGAAGACCGAGACCGGCGTGCACCGCCTCGTCCGGATCTCGCCCTTCGACTCGAACGCGCGCCGGCACACGAGCTTCGCGTCCGTCACGGTCTATCCGGTCGTGGACGACCGGATCACGATCGACATCAAGGAATCGGATTGTCGGATCGACACGTACCGGTCTTCGGGGGCGGGTGGGCAGCACGTCAACACGACCGATTCCGCGGTCCGGATCACCCATATCCCGACCGGGATCGTGGTCGCCTGCCAGCAGGAGCGCTCGCAGCACAAGAACCGCGCGACCGCCTGGAACATGCTCCGGGCCCGCATGTACGAGGCCGAGCTGAAGCGCCGCGAGGAGAGGGCGAATGCCGAGCAGGCCGCCAAGACCGACGTGGGCTGGGGCCACCAGATCCGCTCCTACGTGCTCCAGCCCTACCAGCTCGTGAAGGACCTCCGGACCGGCGTGACCTCGCCGACACCCTCCGACGTGCTCGACGGCGAGCTCGACCCGTTCATGGAGGCCGCGCTCGCACAGCGGGTCTATGGCGGCGCGGAAGGTGTCGAGGACATCGACTAGCGACGGCCCGATACGTCCCTCGGTGTCATTCCGGGGCGGCGACGCCGAGCCCGGAACCCGTAGACGCTGACGTACCCCATCCTGACTCTGTCGGCCTTGGATCGACAGCGTCGACGTTTATGGGTTCCGGGCTCGGCTGCGCCGCCCCGGAATGACACCGGGCTGTCGCCGGGCTTCTGGAGACGAGGCGGAACGGCCTATGGAGTGGCCCCGAGAAGCCGGCCGGCCTGCAGGAAGCGGGCGGGGTTGACGGGCTCGCCGTCCACCCTCGTCTCGTAGTGGAGATGCGCTCCGGTGGATCGGCCGGTCGAGCCGGCGCGGCCGACTATCTGGCCCACCTCCACGCGCTGCCCCGGGGTGACGGCGATCGAGGACAGATGAGCGTAGCGGGTCGCGAGCCCGCTCTCGTGCTCGAGCTCGACCATGTTGCCGTAGCCGCCGGTCGCCTCGGCCGAGACGACCCGCC
>CAXTKM010000113.1:0-8828 GCA_964244795.1 uncultured Enterovirga sp. | reverse complement strand
GGAGGCGGTGGCCCGGACGGCGGCGCCTGGCTCGGCCCGGAGGTCCATGCCGGTGTGGAGGGCCGGCGCCCGGGTGAACGGATCGAACCTGTAGCCGAAGGGGCTCGTCGGCTCGAGGTCGCCGGCGAGCGGGCGGCCGAGCGGAAGCGCCCGGACCGCGCTCGCGAGGGCCTCGACCTCGACGAGCGCGGCCTCCGCATCGGCCGCGATCGGCGCGAAGCCGCCGGCGTCGAAAGCGGGCGGAAGCGGTACGAGCGGCCCACCCATCGGGACGGAGCGGCCGAGGATCCGGGCGGTGTCGATCCGGGTTGCCTCGAGCGCACCGCGCAGGCGCTGCGCCCGATGCCGCGCCGTGCGCCGGACGGCGTCCGCGCTCCCGACGGCGATGTCCGACACGCGCCGCAGCGCGGTCTCGATGCCGGCCAGCCGCTCGGCCGGCCTGACCTCCCGCGATGCCTCGTCGCCGGGCTTCCGGAGGCGGAGGTCGAGCCCGTCCGCCGGCAGAGGCTGCGGCTTCGTCCCAGGCGGGGAGACGGGCTCGGCCGATGGCGCCGCGGCCCGCTGCGGCCCGGAGGTGGTCCCGATGACGGCCGAAGCCGTTCCGCCCGAGCCGGCGCCGAGCCGCTCGGTCAACTGGCCGAGCCAGAGCTGTCGCGCCTCGATCTCGCCCTGCCGCGTCGCCAGCGCCTCGGCGCGGGCCGAGAAGCCGTTCCGCTCGACGAGGTTCGCGGTGATCTCGCGCTCCAGCCGGCCTTTCAGCTCGGAGAGCCGGTCCTCGTAGAAATAGCGAAGCTCGGTCTGGCGCGCCATGAAGCTCTGCGCGAACTCGTCCCGGAACGCGATGTAGTAGGTCGTGCCGCCCGCCCAGAGGAGCGCGACGGCGCCGAGCCCGGCGAGGCTCGCGAGGGTTCGGCGGCCGAGCACGACGGCGCCGGAGCGAGCGTCCGGCCGCGCGTCTTGCCGCGGCCGGGTGTCAGGGGATCGGAGCGGCATCGCGGGGGTCGCCAGCATGAACGACCCCGAGCAAGACCCCGTTAGCGTTAAGAAATCGCGAAGGCCGGAAGGCGCGGTCTCACAGCGCCTGGGCGGCGTCCAGGACCTCTCGGGCGTGGCCCGGGACCTTCACCTTCGGCCAGATCCGCGAGACCGTGCCGTCGCGATCGATCAGGAAGGTCGTCCGCTCGACGCCCATGTATTTGCGGCCGTACATGCTCTTCTCGGCCCAGACGCCGTAGGCTTCGAGCGTCGCCTTCGATTCGTCGGCAGCGAGCGCGACCTCGAGGCCGTACTTCTTCGCGAACTTCGCCTTGCTGGCCGCGCTGTCCGGCGAGATGCCGACGACCTCCGTGTCGGCCTTCGCGAAGTCGGCCTTGAGGGCGCTGAACTCCTGGGCTTCCTTCGTGCATCCGCTCGTGTCGTCCTTCGGGTAGAAGTAGAGGACGACCTTGCGGCCCTTCAGCGCCGCGAGCGAGATGTCCTGTCCCGTTCCGCCTGGGAGCGCGAAGAGCGGAGCGGCGGAGCCGACCTCGAGTGCCATATGCCTTCCTTTCGTCCGATTGAAGTTGTTGAAGACGTCGGCGCGCCCGAGACCGGAGGCTCGCGCCTGGCCGCCCGGCCGACCATACCCGATCGTGGCCGGTCGTGCCCTACCATAGCTGCGCGAGCAGGATGACCCTTCTGTCCAAGCACGACCTCAAGTGTGGGCGACGGCAGGCACGAAGAGGCCGGTTCGGGCGGATCGTCCGCGGGACGCTCTACGTGAAGCTCGGCCTCGCGTTCACGCTGCTGGTCGTCGCGCTCGCATGCTTCCTCCGCCTCGCGGCCGGGCCGGTCAGCCTGCAGGATTACGCCGGACGCGTCGGAGAGGCGCTGGCCGGCCGGATCGGCCCGGGCTGGACCGTGACCCTCGAGGACACCGCGCTCGAGCTGCACGGGATCCTTCCGGCGGTCCGGACGAAGGGGCTCGAGATCCGAAACCCGGCCGGCGCGTCCGTGGTGAAGGCTCCCTTCGCCGTCGTCAGCCTCGATCCCATCTCGCTCCTGACCGGGACGGTCTCGCCGCGCGAGATCGAGTTCCGCGATCTCGACCTGCGGGGCAGGATCGCCGAGGACGGGACGTTGTCGATCGTGCCGCAAGGCGACGGGAGGGCGGCGGCCGTCCCGGAGGCGGCACCCTCTCAGGCTGTCCCGGGTCGCGGACCGGAGCCGTCCGGGTCGGGCCTGTCCGCGGCCCTCGCCTCGCTGCTCGATCCCCTCGTCGCGGGAACCGGGCTGATCGGCGCGCTCGACCGGGCGACCGTGGTCGGGGCGCGCCTGATCCTCGTCGGCCAGGACGGTCGGGAGCGCGCCGCCTTCAGCAAGGTCGGCGCCGTGTTCCAGCGGGTCGAGGGCGGCGACCGGCGGATCGATCTCGATCTCGACGGCGCGCGCGGCGCCTGGCACGTCCGCGGCGTGGTCCATGGCGGACCCGACCGGCGGGCCGAGCTCGTCGCGGAGAACGTCCCGCTCACCGATATCCTGCTTCTCACCGGCCTCTCGAACCTCCCGGCGAACTCCGATCTCACGCTCGGTGCGCGCCTCTCCGTCGCCTACGATGGGCGCCGGCTGACCCGTCTCGAGGGGCAACTGGACAGCTCGGCCGGCGCGATCAAGCGCGCGGGGCATCCGCCCCTGGTCCTCGACCGCGCCTCGGCCGAGGCGAGCTGGGACGAGGAGCAGCGGCGGCTCCGGATCGTCGACCTCGAGGTCGCGAGCGAGGGCACGCGGTTCCGCCTCTCGGGCGACCTCGCGGATGGCGGGCGCGACGGCTGGCGGCTCAAGCTGTCCGGCCGCGACGCGGTCGTGGCCGGGCTGACCGCGCGCGATCCCGCCTTCCGGCTCGGCTCCGTCGCGGCCGACGTCAGGTTCGCCGACGGGGGAATCACGGTCGAGCAGGCGTCGATCAAGGGCGAGGCGCTGGATATCGAGCTGTCCGGGACCCTCGTGCCGGGCCAGGACGGCCCGGTGGTCCGGGGTCTCGTCGAGGCGCGCGCGACGAACGCCCGGCGGCTCGTGCGGCTCTGGCCCGATGCCTTGAACCCCGATCTTCGGGCCTACCTCTCCGCGCGCCTCGGTGCCGGCACCGTGGACCGGCTGCGGTTGCGCTCGGTCCTCGACGGGCGCGACCTGCGGGCGGTCACGTCCGACGCCCCGATGTCGGACGGCTCTCTCGATCTTCGCTTCGCCGTCTCCGGCGCGGAGCTGTCGGTGGTCGACGGCCTGCCGCCTCTCCGCGGCCTGTCGCTCGAGGGCAAGGTCAGCGGCACGAAGGCGTCGTTGGTCGCGCGCGACGGCTTCGTCGAGATGGCGGACGGGCGGCGCCTCTCGTTCTCGGACGCGAGCTTCGTGCACACGAATTTCGGCCGGGCCGACAAGCCGGCGCAGATCGGGTTCCGGGTCTCGGGCGGCATGGATGCGCTGGCCTCGCTGATGCGTCTCCCGCTGATCCGGGACACGGGCGCGCCGGACATCGATCCCGCGACCCTCCATGGCCAGGTCGACCTCCGGGTCACGCTGCCCTTCGTGCCGGGACCGGTGCCGCCGCTGAAAGACCTCGCGCTCGCGGTGACCGGCACGTTGTCGGACATCGGCGTCGACAGGCTGCCCGGGCGCGAGCGCCTCGACGGCGGGCAGTTCACCGTCGGGCGCGAGGCCGGCAGCCTCTCGATCCGGGGCGAGGCGAGGCTCACGGGCTCGCCCGCGACCTTCGACCTCCAGGTGCCACGGCTCGGCGTCGGCGAGCTCACGGTCTCGACCGTGCTAGACGATGCCGGCCGCGCCCGACGTTCGCTTCCCGGCGCGCCGGCGCTGTCCGGCCCCGTTCCCCTGAAGATCGTCATTCCGCTGGGCGGCCGCCAGGACGCCCGAGGCGAGGCCCGGGTCGAGGCCGACCTCGGCCGGGTCGCGATCGACGGGTTGATCCCGGGCTGGGTCAAGCCCGCGAATCGGCCGGGGCGCCTCTCCTTCACGCTCGGGGCGGGCGAATCGCCGGAGCTGCGCGACCTCGCGGTCGACGCGGGCAGCGTCCAGATCAAGGGGCAGGTGAACCTGTCGGCGGCGGGAGGGCTGGAGCGCGCCGACTTCCCAGTCTTCAGGCTCTCGCCCGGCGACGACATCCGGGCGCAGGTCGAGCGCCTCCAAGGCGGCCCGTACCGGGTGGTCCTGAAGGGCGGCAACGCGGATGCGCGGCCGGTCCTCAAGTGGATGACCGCGATCCCGGTCCGGGCGGGCGCTGCCCGCGAGGGCGGGGCCGCCCGCGAAAGCCAGGACGTCGAGCTCGACCTCGCGGTCTCGATCCTCAGCGGCTTCAACGACGAGGCGCTGACCGGCGTCTCGGGCAAGCTCGCGACCAAGGATGGCGAGCTGCGCAGCCTCCAGTTCGGCGGCCGGTTCCGGGGCGCCCAGGTCGAGGCGCAGCTCGGCAAGCGCGATTCGGGCGCCCCGATCCTGTCGGTCCGCTCGGGCGACGCCGGCGCGACGCTCCGATTCCTCGATCTCTACCGCCGGATGGTCGGGGGCAGGCTCTCCGTCGACGCGAGATCTGGAGAGGGCGTCCAGGAGGGTCGCGTCACGGTCGAGGAGTTCGGCCTCCGGAACGAGCCCGCGCTCCGCAGCATCGTGTCCCAGGCGGCGCCGCAACAGCCGGGGGTCTCCGACGAGCGGGGCCAGGTCGCGATCGTGCGACCGGACGCCGATCAGGTCCTCTTCAACCGCCTGCACGCGGATTTCCGGCGCTCGGGATCGCGCGTCGACTACACCGATGCGGTCATCTACGGCACGCAGGTGGGATTCAACCTGTCCGGCTACGTGGACCACGCCCGCGACCGGCTCGACATCACCGGGACCTTCGTCCCGGCCTACCTCCTGAACAACGCCTTCAGCCAGCTGCCCGTGGTCGGGCTCCTGCTCGGGGGCGGCCGGACGGAAGGCCTGTTCGCGGTCGAGTTCCGGGTGGCCGGCGCGCTGTCCAGCCCGACGCTGACCGTGAACCCGCTGACCGCGGTCGCGCCCGGGATCCTGCGAAAGCTGTTCGGCTGGATGCTGCAGGACGGGCCGGAGCCGGCCGACGGTCCCGCAGCCCAGGCCCCGCCGCGACGCTCCGCCCGGTAGCCGGCCGCGAGAATCAGACCGCCCGCAGGAGCACGTGGCGCTTGCGGCCGAAGGAGAGCAGGACCGTCCCGTCCGGCGACAGGTCGCCCGGCCCGACGACCCTCTTCTCGTCCGCGACCCGGGTGGTGTTGACCGAGATCGCGCCGTTCGCGATCGCGCGCCGCGCCTCGCCGTTCGTGGCCGCGAGGCCGGCCCGCACGAGCGCGGGCCCGATCGCGATCCCGGCCTCGATCTCGGCCCGGGGGCAATCGACGCTGGGCAGGCTGTCCGCCGCCACTCCCTGCTCGAAGGTCTTCGCGGCGGTGTCGGCCGCGAGATCGGCCGCGGGCCGGCCGTGCAGCAGCGCCGTCGCCTCGGACGCCAGCACCTTCTTCGCCTCGTTGATCTCCTGGCCGCCGAGCGCCTCGAGCCGGGCGATCTCGGCGACCGGCAGGGCCGTGAAGAGCCGGAGCAAGCGGCCGACGTCGCCGTCCTCGGCGTTCCGCCAGAACTGCCAGTACCCGTAGGGCGAGAGCTGGCCGGCATCGAGCCAGAGCGCGCCGGCCGCGGTCTTGCCCATCTTCGCGCCGGACGCGGTCGTCATCAGGGGCGCGGTGAGCGCGTAGAGCTGCTCGGTGCCCATGCGCCGGCCGAGATCGATGCCGTTCACGATGTTGCCCCACTGGTCGGAGCCGCCCATCTGCATGCGGGTCCCGAGCCGCCTGTGCAGCTCCACGAAATCGTAGGATTGCAGCAGCATGTAGTTGAACTCGATGAAGGACAGCTCCTGGTCCCGCTCGAGCCGCATCTTCACGGAATCCATCGACAGCATGCGGTTGACCGAGAAGTGCCGGCCAACGTCGCGCAGGAACTCCACATAGTTCAACGACAGCAGCCATTCGGCGTTGTCGGCCATGACGGCGCCCATGTGGTCCTCGCCGAAGCGCAGGAAACGGGCGAAGGTCTTCGCCATGCCGGCCGTGTTCGTGTCGATCTGCTCGGCCGTCAGCAGCCGCCGCGTCTCGTCGCGGCCGGACGGGTCCCCGACCCGCGTCGTGCCCCCGCCCATCAGCACGATCGGGCGGCCCGCTCCGGTCTCCTGCAGCCAGCGCAGCATCATGATCGACAGGAGATGCCCGACATGGAGCGACGGCGCGGTGCAGTCGTAGCCGACATAGGTCGTGAGCCGACCCTCCCGGGCGAGCGCGTCGATGCCGGCGAGATCGGAGGCCTGATGGATGAAGCCGCGCTCGGCGAGGATGCGGAGGAAATCTGAGGTCGGGGCGGACATGCGCTCGGTCGTATCGGTTCGGAAGACCGGCGTGTAACACTTCGACCGGCTGATTTCGACGGAGACCGGGATGCGGGCGATCGGATTGATGAGCGGGACGTCGATGGACGGCATCGACATCGCGCTGATCGAGATCGAGAGCACGCGGCTCAAGGTGGTGCGGGGCGGGAACGGCTTCGTCGAGCCGCTCGGCCCGACGGGCTACCGTGCCTATTCCGACGACGAGCGGGCGCTTCTCCGCCGGGCGCTCGTCGATGCGGAGGCGGTCGGGCGGAGGTCCGAGCGGCCGGGCTGCCTCGCCGAGGCCGAGGCGCTCGTCACCCGCAGCCATGCGGAGGCGATCGAGCGGTTCCTCGCCGAGAACGGGCTCGCGCCCGGCGACGTCGACGTGATCGGGTTCCACGGCCAGACCGTGCTGCACCGACCGGACGGGCGCCTGACCGTCCAGATCGGCGACGGCCAGGGCTTGGCCGACCGCCTCGGCATCCCGGTCGCCTTCGATTTCAGGGCCGCCGACGTCGCGGCGGGCGGGCAGGGCGCGCCGCTGGTCCCGGTGTTCCACCACGCGCTCGCCGCCGCGTCGGGCTTCGAGGGGCCGCTCGGGATCCTCAACCTCGGCGGCGTCGCGAACGTGACGCTGATCGGCCGGGACGGCGCGCTTCTCGCCTTCGACACCGGGCCCGGCAACGCGCTGATCGACGACTGGATGCGCGACAGGACCGGGCGCGGGCAGGACGAGGGCGGCCGGACCGCAGCCCGTGGCCGGCCGGACGGGGCGCTCCTCGCCTGGCTGCTGACCCACCCCTTCTTCGTGACCCGCCCGCCGAAGTCGCTCGACAGGAACGCGTTCTCGCACAGGCTCGCCGGCCGGCTCTCGACGGAGGACGGGGCCGCGACGCTGACCGCCTTCACGGCGCAGGCCGTGGCGCGTGCGCTCGATCACGCGGCGGAACCGCCGCCGCGCTGGATCGTGGCCGGAGGCGGCGCCCGGAACGCCGAGCTGATGCGGCTTCTCGCGCATCACCTGCGGGCCGAGGTCACGCGGGCCGACGACGTCGGCTGGTCCTCTGCCTTCCTCGAGGCGCAGGCCTTCGCCTATCTCGCGGTCCTGACGCAGGCCGGGCTGCCGATCAGCTTCCCGTCGACGACGGGCGCGCCGGAGCCGATGACCGGCGGCGTCCTCGCGAGGCCGCGGTGACCCTCGCGCCGCTGCTCGCCGCGGCGCCGATCATCCAGCTCCACGCGGCCGCGGCCGTCGCGGCGCTCGTCCTCGGGGCGGCTCAGCTCGCGCTGCCGAAGGGCGGGCGCCGGCATCGTCTGATCGGCTGGACGTGGGCGGCGCTGCTGGCGGCGGTCGCGCTGAGCTCGATCTGGATCTCACGGGAGCAGATGCGGCTCGGGCCGTTCAGCGCGATCCACGGCCTCAGCCTGTTCACGCTCGTCATGCTGCCGCTCGGGCTCCTGGCCGCGAGGCGCGGGAAGGTCGCGCGCCATCGCGGCATCATGATCGGGCTGTTCGTGGGCGCGCTCGTGATCGCCGGCGCCTTCACGCTGGCACCGGGCCGCATCCTCGGGCGAGTCATGTTCGGGTGACGAGGCCTACCCGGTCGCGAGCGTCCAGGCGAGGGCGGCGACCGCCGCGACCCCGAGCGCGCCCCGGATCGCGTGCAGCCGGCCCCAGCGCTCGACGAGGGCACGGCTCTCGGGACCGGCGCGGTCGATCGGGATCGCCTTCAGGGCGCGGTTCGTCGGCAGGATGCCGATCAGCGTGTAGGGCCAGTTCGCGACCAGGATCACGCCGCCGACGAGATAGCCCGTGCGGCCGAGCTGCCACCAGGCGACCGTGCCGAGGATCAGGCCCAGAATGGCGAGCGAAGCCTGCATGACCTGCCCGCGCTCGTAGGATGCCGCCCATTGCACGAGAAGCGCCCGATCATCGGTGCCGAGACGGGCCGGCTGCTCGGCGACCGAAATGTACAGCGCGGCGCCCGCGAACAGCGCCGCCGCGACCAGGGCGAGGAGGCCCGCGGTCATGGCCTTCTCCCGACCGTTACGCCGCCGCGTCCTCCCGCTTGCCGAGGCGCTTGTCGAGGTAGGTGTCGACCGTCGTCATCAGGTCGTCGACCTTGCCGTCGAAGAAGTGGTTCGCGCCCTCGACAAGCTGATGCTCGATCTGGATGCCCTTCTGGGTCTTCACCTTCTCGATCACGGCGATCACCTCGCGGTGCGGGGCGACCCGGTCGTCGGCGCCGTGGACGAAGAGCCCCGAGGACGGGCAGGGCGCGAGGAACGTGAAGTCGAACCGGTTCGCCGGAGCCGCGATCGAGATGAAGCCCTCGATCTCCGGCCGCCGCATCAGGAGCTGCATGCCGATCCAGGCCCCGAACGAGACCCCCGCGATCCAGCAGGT
>CAXTKM010000112.1:10972-12835 GCA_964244795.1 uncultured Enterovirga sp. | reverse complement strand
TGATCCCTCCCCTGCAGGGGAGGGCGAGTCGGCGCCAGCCGACCGGGGTGGGGTCTGCCCGGCCGGGTGATCCCCACCCCGGTTCGAAGCTGCGCTTCGACTCGGCCCTCCCCTGCAGGGGAGGGATCAGCCGTGCGGGCCACTCGAACGGCCCCGCATCAACGATCGCAGTGTATGTTCCGCTGCGAAGGCCCACCTGAGATGTCCCCGACCCTCCTCGCCCTCCAGGCCCTGAACGGCCTCCAGTTCGGCCTGATCCTGTTCCTGATCGCGGCCGGGCTGACGCTCGTGTTCGGTGTGATGGACTTCATCAACCTCGCGCACGGCGTGCAGTACATGGTCGGCGCGTATCTCGCGGCGGCGTTCACGGCCGCGACCGGGTCGTTCGCGCTCGGGCTCGCGGCGGCGCTCCCGGCCGCGCTCGCGTTCGGGCTGCTGCTCGAGGTGCTGGTCTTCCGGCACCTCTACGACCGAAGCCATCTCGACCAGGTGCTGGCCACCTTCGGGATCATCATCTTCCTGAACGAGGCCGTTCGGCTTCTCTGGGGCGCGGCGCCGCTCTCGGTCCCGGTGCCGGAGGCGCTGTCCGGCTCGGTCGAGCTCGTGGCCGGCGTGAACTACCCGGTCTATCGCCTCGCCATCATCGCGGCCGGGCTCGGGGTCGCGGCGCTACTCTGGGTGCTGGTCGGCTACACCCGGGTCGGGATGCTGGTCCGGGCCGGGGCCTCGAACGCCGCCATGGTGTCCGCGCTCGGCGTGAACATCCGGCTCCTCTTCGCGGTCGTGTTCGGGTTCGGGGCGATGCTCGCCGGCTTCGCGGGCGCGATGGTCGCGCCGATCCTCTCCGTCGAGCCCGGGATGGGCGACAACGTCCTGATCCTCGCCTTCGTGGTGATCGTGATCGGGGGGATCGGGTCGATCCGGGGTGCGTTCCTGGCGGCGCTCCTCGTCGGTCTCGTCGACACGCTGGGCCGCCTCGTCGCCCCGACCCTGCTCCGGGCCGTGCTCGATCCCTCCGCCGCGAGCCAGACCGGCCGGGCGGTCGCCCCCATGCTGATCTACATGCTGATGGCCGCGATCCTGTTCGCCCGGCCGGCCGGCCTGTTCCCGGCCAAGCGGTGAGCGCGCGCGCGCGCCCGCTCCCCTGGCTCCCTGTCGCGCTGTTCGCGGCGCTGGCCCTCGTGCCGCTCGCGGCGAAGCTCGGGCCGGAGAGCTTCATCCTGGCCATCATGACCCGGGTCGTGATCCTGGGCCTCGCGGCGATGTCGCTCGACATCCTGGTCGGCTACGGCGGCCTCGTGTCCTTCGGGCACGCGGCCTATCTCGGGATCGGGGCCTACGCGGTCGCGATCCTGTCGAGCCACGGCGTCGAGGACGGCCTCGTGCAGGTCGCCGTCGCGCTCGCGGCATCCGGGCTGTTCGCGCTCGCGACCGGCGCGGTCGCGCTCCGGACGGAGGGCGTCTCCTTCATCATGATCACGCTCGCCTTCGGGCAGATGCTGTTCTTCCTCGCGACCTCGCTCGCGGCATATGGCGGCGACGACGGGCTGACGCTGTCCGGCCGGAGCCGGCTCTTCGGCCAGCCGGTCCTGAAGAGCGACGTCGCGCTCTACGGCGCGAGCCTCGCGGCCCTCGCCGGCTGCTACGTGCTGACCCGGCGGATGATGGCGTCCCGCTTCGGCCGCGTGCTGTCCGGCACGCGCGAGAACGCGACCCGCATGGAGGCGATCGGCTTCGCGCCCGGGCGCTACCGGCTCGTCGCCTCGATGGACGCTCTCAAGATCGACGACACCAGTGCGAATCCCGAGGCGGGCATGGGCCCGGTGATCGACGGCCAGTCGCAGTCCCGCATCAACGACCTCA
>CAXTKM010000112.1:0-10962 GCA_964244795.1 uncultured Enterovirga sp. | reverse complement strand
CGGCCGCGATGAGCTGGCAGCGCTCGGGCGACCTCATCTTCATGGTCGTCCTCGGCGGTCTCGGCACGCTGCACGGCGCGATCCTGGGCGCCGCGGCCTTCATGCTGGCCGAGGAGGTGCTGTCGCACGTGACCGAGCATTGGCGCATGCTGTTCGGACCGCTCCTCGTCCTCTCCGTCCTGTTCCTGCGCGGCGGGCTCGGCGCGGCCTTCGGCAAGGTTCGGCAGCCGTGAGCGCGCTGCTCCGGCTCGAGGGCCTGACGAAGAGCTACGGCGCGCTCCGGGTCACGGACGGCGTCGATCTCGCGGTCGAGCCCGGCGAGCTTCACGCCGTCATCGGCCCGAACGGGGCCGGCAAGACGACGCTCGTGCACCAGATTTCCGGCCTCGCCCGTCCCGATGCCGGCCGGATCCTGCTCGACGGCGTCGAGATCGGCGGTCGGCCGATGGCCGAGCGCGTGCGGCTCGGGCTCGCGCGCTCGTTCCAGATCACCTCGATCCTGCCGGGCTTCTCCGTGCTCGCGAACGTCGCGCTCGCGGTCCAGGCCCGGTCCGGGTCGAGCTTCCGGTTCTGGGGCGACGTCTCGCGCGAGACGGCGCTGAACGGGCCGGCTTTGGCGCTTCTCGATCGGTTCGACCTCGGGGCCCGGGCCGAGGTCCCGGCCGGGCTCCTGTCCTACGGCGAGAAGCGGCAGCTCGAGCTCGCGACCGCGCTCGCGACCGGGCCGCGGCTCCTCCTCCTCGACGAGCCGCTGGCTGGAACGAGCCACGCCGAATCGCGACGTGTCGTCGAGACGCTGCGCGGCCTCAAGGGCACGCTCGCGATGCTGCTCGTCGAGCACGACATGGAGGCGGTGTTCTCGCTCGCCGACCGGGTCTCGGTCCTGGTCTACGGCCGCGTGATCGCGACCGGGACGCCGGCCGCGATCCGGGCCGATCCGGCCGTGCGGGCGGCCTATCTCGGCGAGGAGGCGGCGTGACGCTGCTCGCGGTCGAGGACCTCCATGCCGGCTACGGGCCGGCGCCGGTGCTGTTCGGCGTGTCCTTCGTGGTCGGGGCCGCCGAGGTCGTGACGCTGATCGGCCGGAACGGGATGGGGAAGACCACGACGATCAAGGCCGTGATGGGCCTGATCCGGTCGAGCGCGGGCGCGATCGCGTTCGCGGGCGAGCCGATCGCCGGCCGGCCGCCGTTCCGGATCGCGAAGGCCGGGATCGGGCTCGTGCCCGAGGGCCGCCAGGTCTTCCCGACGCTCACCGTCGCCGAGAACCTCGTCGCGACGGCGGCCGCCCGGCGCGGCCCGGCGCGCTGGACGCTGCCCGAGGTCTACGGGCTGTTTCCCCGCCTCCAGGAACGCCGCGGCCATCTCGGCTCGCAGCTCTCGGGCGGCGAGCAGCAGATGCTCGCGATCGGGCGCGCGCTCATGACGAACCCGCGTCTCCTGATCCTGGACGAGGCGACCGAAGGCCTCGCGCCGCTGATCCGGGCTGAGATCTGGACCGTGCTGTCCCGCCTGAAGGGGGAGGGCCAGTCGATCCTCGTCGTCGACAAGAACCTCGATGCCCTGACCCGGCTTGCCGACCGGCACATCGTCATCGAGAAGGGCCGGGTCGTCTGGACCGGCAAGAGCCCGGAGCTTCGTGCCGATCCCGCGGTCGCGGACCGCTACCTCCACGTCTGACGGATCACCGGCCCGCGAAGGCCGGCCCGCCGGTTGGGCTCGAGTCGGCGCGGCGCTGGCGGAGCTTGAAGGACAGCATCAGAAGCGTCGCCCCGAACACGAGCGCGTAGGCTCCGAGCCAGAGCGTCAGCACGACGGCCGCGGCGAGCGGCGCGATCGCGAGCAGGATGCCGAAGACGACGGATACGATGCCGGCGAGCGCCAGCAGCCAGCGCCCGTGGTCGAGATCGAGCTTGAAAGCCGCGACGGTCATGAACAGCCCGGACACGATCGACCAGCCGGCGACGAGGTACACGAAGACGATGACCGTCAGGGCGGGAAGGAACAAGGCCACGAGGCCCGTCACGATGTTCGCGACGCCTTCCAGGATCAGCAGCCCCCAGCGCTCGTGCCGCCCCGCCGCCTTCACGCCGGCCACGATGGCGCAGACCCCGTCGACGGTCATGTAGGCCGAGAACAGGATGACGAGCGTCGTGATCGTCACGCCCGGGGTCAGGAAGGTGAGGACGCCGAACAGGATCGCGAAGGCGCCCCGCAGCGCGATCGCCCACCAGTTCTGAGCCAGGACCGCGCTCATGGCGCGCGATCGGTCGAACGGCGGAGCCGCGGCGGTCGCGGACGGGGACTGGATGGGAGCGCTCATGATCAGGTGTCCTGACGAGCCGAGAGGCTCCTCACCGTTGACGCCCCTGAGGGCATCGGGTTCCCTCCCGGGTCGTAGCGCACCCGCCCACCCTGGGTGCACCGGCGCGGCGCAACGCTCGATCGAGGAGACCACGATGAGGAACGAGACCGCCGGGATCACGCGGGCCGACGAGTCGATCGAGGGCACGCGCTGGACCATCCTCGGCCAGACCTACGTCGCGAAGACGATTTCCGACGCCTCCTTCTCGTGGCACGCGACGCTCCCGCCCGGCACCTTCGTGCCGCCGCACGTCCACCCGGAGCAGGACGAGTACCTGTTCATCCTCGAGGGGCGGCTTACGTTCTGGCTCGACGGCGAGGAGATGTCCGCGACGGCCGGCGACACGGTGCGGCTCGCCCGGGCCACTCCTCATGGCATCTTCAACCGCTCGGACGCGACCGCGACCTGCCTGTTCTGGGTCGCCCCGACCGGTACCTTGCCGGACCTGTTCAGAGGCCTTCACGAGATGGCCGAGCAGACACCGGAGGCCGTGGTCGCGCTCGCGGCCCGGCACGGCGTGGACTTCCTGCCGCCGCCCGCTTGACTGGACGCTGATCCCTCCATTGACGGGAGGGCGAGTCGAGGCCAGCCGACCGGAGTGGGGTTCTCTCGGCCGGATATCCCCACCCCGGTTCGAAGCTTCGCATCGACTCGACCCTCCCCTGCAGGGGAGGGATCAGCGTCTCGGCACCACCTGCCGTCCGGCGCTCCGGCTCTACAACCAGCCGCGTTGCTCGCGCTCGTCCGGCACCCGGCCATGGGGGGTCAGCTTGTCGACGACCTGAGGCAGCGCCTGGGCGAGCTGCGACAGGAGGTCGTCGCGGCCGAGCCCGGTCTTGCGGGACAGGTCGTCGACGACGTCGGGGCCGATCGCCTGGTTCAGGTCTTGCGGCGAGGCCGCCTGGTTCGGCCCGCCGCCGACCCAGGATTCCATCAGGTCGCCCTTCCCGTTGCGCCGGAAGCGCTCGAACAGATCCTCGAAGCCGCCGCCTTGACCGGTCTCGCTCCCACCCGTCGCGCCGCGCTGCGAGGAGGCCCCGCCCGGCCCGTCGAGCATCGACCCGATCGTGTTCAGGAACCCGCCGTCCTCGCGGCCTCCACCGAGACCGCCGCCGCGTCCCTCGTCCGATCTGCCGCCGCGGCCGCGGGGCGGCTCCTCCTCGTCCTCCTGACCGTAGCCGCCGTCCCGGCCGTAGCCGCCGCCTCGCCGGTCGTCTTCCCCGTCGTCGGCCCGGTCGTCGCGCCCCGAGGGCCCGCGCTCGTCGCGCGACGATGCCCCGCCCGTCATGCGGCCGAGGATGTCGCCCAGGATGCCGCCGGAGCCGCCGCCTCCGCCCCCGCCCATGTGCTTCGAGGCAAGAAGCGACAGGAGCGCCATGACGAGGGGCGAATACTTCCCGCCGACACCGGCGAGCAGGTCGCCGAGGCCACCGCCGCCGCCTCCGCCGGGCGGCGGGCCGCCCTGTTGGCCGGTCGGGAAGCCCGGCTGCGGCGAGCCGCTGCCGCCGCCAGCCATGCCGCCGATCACCTGCCCCAAGATCTGGTCGAGAAGACCCATCACGCTCTCCTGTCGGCTCGGATCCTAGACAGTGTTCGAGGGTGTCCTGGCCGGCCTCGACTGAGCCCGCGATGCCACACCCGGCGCAACACTGCCGCAACCTCGCTGCTCAACGTAGACGGGGACGTCCGGTTCGGCACAAACATTCGGCGACGAGCGCCGCGGTCGGCCGGGTTCGACAGGGGGGTCTCATGTCCACCACCACGCGCCGCGTGTTCTCCGCAGGCCTTTCGGCAGGTCTCTCGGCAGGACTTGTCGCCGGCATGGGCCTCGGCCTGTCCGGCCCCGCTCTCGCGGACCAGCCCGCCGATGCCGGGCTCTACTACGGCCCCGAGGCCGAGGATCACGGGAAGCGCTATCTCTCGACGAACCTGAACAAGATCAGCCCCGTCTGGCGCCGGCAGCTCGTGAAGTATTCCTCGAGCGAGCCGCAGGGCACGGTCGTGGTCGATAGCCGGGCGCATTTCCTCTACGTCATCTTCGAGAACGGCACGGCTCTGCGCTACGGCGTCGGGGTCGGGCGGGAAGGCTTCCAGTGGTTCGGCCGCGCGACGATCGATCGCCGCGCGACCTGGCCCGACTGGACGCCTCCGCCGGAAATGCTGAAGCGCCGGCCCGACCTGCCGCGCTTCATGGCGGGCGGCCCGGACAACCCGATGGGCGCGCGCGGCCTCTATCTCTATCGCGACGGCCGCGACACGGGCTTTCGCCTGCACGGCACGAACGAGCCCTGGTCGATCGGCTCCGACGGCTCGTCCGGCTGCATCCGGATGCTGACGGAGGACATCATCGATCTCTACGGCCGCAGCCCGATCGGCACGAAGGTGCTGGTCCTGAAGCATCTCGGCTCGCGCGACGCGACCTGACGGGATCGAAGCCCCCCTCGCGGCGGCTCGGGAGACCTCACATGACACATGTCGGGAGCGGATCGTCGCTCGTCCGGGCCGGGCTGATCGGCGCGATCGCCCTCGGGCTCGGGGCCTGCGTGGACTCGGTCGCCTCGCGGGCGCCGGACGGCGGCGGAGGCACCACGATCGCGATCGCGACCGATACGCCCGGTGGCGGCAGCGAGGATTTCGTCCTGAACGTCGGCCGCCGCACCTACTTCCGCGAGGGCTCGTCGGAGCTCGATTCCGTGGCGAAGGAGACGCTCGAGAAGCAGGCGGCCTGGCTCCGCCGTTACCCACGCTGGTCGGTGAAGCTCCAGGGCTTCGCGGACGATCCCGGCTCGAAGGAGGCGAACGTCTCCGTCTCGGCGAAGCGCGCCCAGGCCGTCCGGTCTTACCTCGTGGCGCAGGGCGTGCCGGAGAGCCGCATGAGCGCCAAGGGCTACGGCCGCGACCGCCTGGTCCGCGACTGCGCCGACCTATCCTGCAAATCGCAGAACCGCCGCGTCGTCACGAACCTCGTCGGCGATCGGGACCTGTAGGGGAAGACGCGTAGAGACGCCGCGCGTCGCGGCTCTCGACGTAGCCGGCCGCCACAGCCCCGGCTAAGCTCCTCCCGTCCGCATGAAGACGGACGAGGAGGACGCCCGATGAGCCGACGCACGCTCGCCTACCGCTGTCTGCCGGCGCTTCTGGCGCTCAGCGCGCCCGCTGGCGCGGGCGAGGCCACGTCCGAGACGCAGGGCTTCTCGCCCGAGCGGCTCGCCCGGATCGCGCCCGCCATCAAGGACGAGGTCGCGAAGGGCACGGTCCCGGGCGCGGTCACGCTGATCGCCCGCAACGGCCGGATCGTCCATTTCGAGGCGCATGGCTTCCTCGATTCCGCGAAGACGAAGCCGATGGGCAAGGACGCCGTCTTCCGCAACTTCTCCATGACGAAGCCGATCGTCTCCGTCGCCGCGATGGCGCTCGTCGAGCAGGGCAGGCTCGGGCTGCGCGACCCGCTCTCGCAGTACTTCCCCGCCTTCAAGGACATGAAGGTCCTGGCCGAGGTGCGGGACGACCGCGGCCGCACGAGCCGCGTGGCCGTTCCGGCGAAGCGTCCCATCCTGGTCTGGGACCTGCTGCGCCACACGGCCGGCTTCACCTACGGCGGGAGCGCACCCTTCCCCGAGCTGAAGGACGCCTACGAGAAGGCCGACGTCGAATCCCGTGTCACCGACGTCTCGAACGAGGATTTCGTCGCCCGTCTCGCCGCGATCCCGCTCGCCTACGAGCCCGGAACCCGGTGGGAATACTCCGTCGCGACCGACGTGCTCGGCCTCGTGGTCGAGAAGGTGGCCGGCAAGCGGCTCGACGTCCATCTCGCGGAGACCATCTTCAAGCCGCTCGGCATGACGCAGACGAGCTTCGGGGCGAAGCCCGACCAGGTCGCCCGCCTCGCTGACGCCTTCGACGCCGATCCCCTCAAGGCCGCGTCCTGGCAATCCGTGCGGGTCGAGACCGATCCGGGCACCCGCTACCTGCACGGCGGATCCGGCACCGTGACGACCGCCGAGGACTACTTCCGGTTCGCCCAGATGGTGCTGAACGGCGGCCAGCTCGACGGCACGCGCATCCTGTCGCGCGAGACCGTCGCGTTCATGCTCTCGAACCACATCCAGGGCCTGGAGGGCACGCCCTTCCCGACGACCGGCCCGGGCTACGGGTTCGGCCTCGGCTGGGGCGTGCGTCTCGGCGAGGGCGGAGCCTACGCGCCCGGCTCGAAGGGCGACGCCATGTGGGCCGGCGCCGGCGGCACGAGCTTCACGGTGGACCCGAAGGAGCGGATCGTCGGCGTGTTCATGGCCGCGGGTCCGAGCACGCGCCAGCACACCCGCTTCCTGTTCAAGAACCTGCTCTACGGCGCGCTCGTGGAGTGAGCGTCCGCGGCAAGACGCGCCCGGCCGGGGCTGTATCCCTGGCCGGGCTCTTGCGTCGAGCGGCGCATCCTCTACCCAGGCGATACGCCGGAGACCGAACACCCATGCCGCGTCCGCTCGTTCACGCCCTCGCCCATGCCCTCGCCTGCGTCGCGCTGACGTTCGCGGCCGCCGCCCAGCCGGCGCCGGCCCGAAAGGGCGGAACCCTGCAGGCGATCGTGTCGCCCGAGCCGCCGAGCCTGATGGTCGGGCTCGTGCAGAACGGGCCGACCCAGATGGTGGCCGGCAACATCTACGAATCGCTGCTTCGCTACGACGACAAGCTCGAGCCGCAGCCCTCGCTCGCCGAGCGCTGGGAGATCTCGGCCGACCAGAAGACCTACACGTTCCACCTCCGCAGGAACGCGAAGTGGCACGACGGCAAGCCCTTCACGGCGGACGACGTCGTGTTCTCGCTCGACGTCTTCCACCGGGCGACGCATCCCCGGGTGCGGCCGATCCTCGCCGCGCAGGTCGACCGGATCGAGAAGGTCGACGATTTCACCGTCCGGATCGTGCTGAAGCAGCCCTTCGGGCCGATCCTGTCGATGTTCGAGCCGGGCTCCGCCACGATGGTGCCGAAGCACATCTACGAGGGCACGGATTACCGCACGAATCCGATGAACAACACGCCGATCGGGACCGGCCCGATGAAGCTGAAGGAGTGGCGCCGGGGCTCCTTCATCCACCTCGTTCGGAACGAGGATTACTATCTCCCCGGCAAGCCCGCCCTCGACGAGGCCTATTTCCAGATCGTCCCGGACGCCGCTGCCCGGGCGACCGCCTACGAGACCGGCCGGGTCGACCTCCTGACCGGCGGTTCGGTCGAGGTGTTCGACGTGCCCCGCCTCGCGAAGCTGCCGAACACCTGCGTGACCACCAAGGGTTGGGAGATGTTCGCGCCCGTCGGCATGCTGATCATGAACCTCCGCAACGGCCCGCTCGCGAACAAGCTGTTCCGGCAGGGCCTGATGCACGCGATCGACCGCGAGTTCTCGAAGGACGTCGTGTGGTCGGGCTACGCCAAGGTCGCGACCGGACCGCTCAGCTCGAAGACGAAGTTCTTCACGGACGACGTCCCGAAATACGCCTTCGACCCGAAGAAGGCGAAGGACCTCATTGCCCGCTCCGGCTACAAGGGCGATCCGCTGCGGCTGCTCGGCCTGCCCTACGGCGAGACCTGGACGCGCTGGGCCGAGCAGATCAAGCAGAACCTCGAGGAGGTGGGCGTCAAGGTCCAGTCCGAGTCGAGCGACGTCGCCGGCTGGAACAAGCGCCTCGGCGAGTGGGACTTCGACCTCACCTTCAACTTTCCCTACCAGTACGGCGACCCCGCGCTCGGCGTCGCGCGCCAGTACATCTCGTCGAACATCGTCAAGGGCTCGCCCTTCGTGAACAACGGCGGCTACTCGAACCCGGAGGTCGACCGTCTCTTCGCCGAGGCCGCAAACGCGACCGCCGAGATGCGGCCCGACCTCTACAAGCGCGTGCAGCAGATCCTGGTCGAGGACCTGCCGATCCTCTGGCTCACGGAGATGGAGTTCCCGACGGTCCACCGATGCAGCGTGAAGGACATCGCCACGACCGCGATCGGGATCAACGACGGGCTGCGGGAGGCCAGGAAGGAATAGGCACGCACCGCCTTCGGTAGAGCGGGCGCGCGTTCTTCGAGGTGGCGTCCGACGGGATCGTGGACTGCCCAAGGTCTATGCGCTGGAACTCTTGCGTGAACGGTCGGTGTCATCCCCGGCCGGAGCGTAGCGGAGGGGAAGGGGATCCAGGGCCAGCGCGCTGAGGCCCTGGATCCCCTTCCCGACGGCTTCGCCGTCGCCGGGGATGACAGCGGTGTCGGCGACAGAGCGCTGGAGGTGAACGGCCCGGGCGAGCCCGTCAGGCGGCGCAGCGCTTAGGTCCAGGCCGGGTCCACCGGGGGAGGCGAGTCGGGTCAGCCCCCAGGACGGCCACAAACGCATCCCAACATAACCGCATTGGAAAGGCTCGGCTGATCACCGGATCCAGGAGCCCCGCCCATGCGCCAGTGCCTTGCCGCCGTCCTCGTGCTCGCCCTTCCGTCGGCGGGCTTCGCCGCCGACCTCGATCTCGCGTCCCGGGTCGAGAGCGTCACCGTCTATCCGGATGCCGCCGTCGTGACCCGGGCCGGCCGGGCCGACCTGCCGGCCGGCGTCTCGACGCTCGTGCTGCGCGGTCTTCCGGCCAGCATCGATGCCGCCTCGATCCGGGTCGAGGGGCAGGGCTCCGGCGCGTTCTCGATCGGGGCCGTCGACGTCCGGCTGGCACCGGGCGAGGCGCGCCCGGTCGTCGACGCCGAACTGGAGGGCCGGATCGACCGCCTCCGGGACGAGCGCGACATCGTCGCGGCGCGGCTCGTCGCGCTGGAGGGGAAGCGTGGCGCGATCGAGCGCTACGCCCAGGCGAGCCCGGAGCGTCTCGGCCAGGACGGCAAGCCGTTCGAGGTCGGCCAGTGGCAGACGGCCTGGGAGGCGATCGGGGCCGGTCTCGCGGGCGTCGGCGAGGAAATCCGTCTGGCGAGGGCCCGCGGCCGCGATCTCGACGGGCAGATCGGTGCGCTCGAGCGTGCGCGGCCGACCCCTGCTCGTCCGGGCGCGCCGAAGCGGGACGTCTCGATCGCGCTCGAGGCCGCGAGCGCGCTCCAGGGCGAGATCCGGGTGACCTACCGGGTCGCGGGCGCGTCCTGGACGCCGCTCTACGACGCTCGCCTCGACACCGGGGCGCCGGACCGGAAGCCTTCGCTCGATCTCGTGCGGCGGGCTCAGATCGTCCAACGCACCGGCGAGGAGTGGCGGGACGTCGACCTCTCCGTGTCGACCACACGGGTGACCCGCGGCGCGGCGGCGCCCGATCTCCCACCCGTTCAGGTCTCGTTCTACGAGCCGCCAACCGTCTACCGGCCCGCCGCGGCGCCGTCCTCGGCGGCCGCCCCGCGTCGCGCCCGTGCGCCCGGGCAGGAAGCCGGCGCCCCGGAGCCGGTCGTACCGGCGGATCCGGCCCTCCAGCAGACCGCGACGCTCGAAGCCGGGGCCTTCCAGGCCACCTTCCGGGTGCCGGGGAGGGTCAGCGTTCCGCTGGACGGCGCGACCAAGACCGTGGTTCTCGGCGAGCGCCGGGTCGAGCCCGCCCTCGCGGTCACGGCCGCGCCCGAGCTCGACGAGACCGCCTATCTGCGGGCGAGCTTCACGCAGGAGGACGAGGCGCCGCTCCTGCCGGGCGAGGCCGCGCTCCACCGCGACGGCGTGCTCGTCGGCCGGAGCCGGCTGAAGCTCGCGGCGACGGGCGACCTCGTCGAGCTCGGCTTCGGGGCCGACGACCGGGTCAAGGT
This sequence comes from uncultured Enterovirga sp., assembly GCA_964244795.1. Classification (GTDB taxonomy): domain Bacteria; phylum Pseudomonadota; class Alphaproteobacteria; order Rhizobiales; family Beijerinckiaceae; genus Enterovirga. The sequence continues at coordinate 833 of CAXTKM010000112.1, read as the reverse complement.
GAGCCGCGTTCCGTTGCGCCGGCGCGAGAACGAGCCGGGCTGGATCGGTCAGACGAAGTCGGACCTCCGCGAGTTCAAGACGGTCGTGAGGAACGGGCACGCCCGGCCGGTCCGGATCACGATCACCGACCGGCTTCCCTTCTCCGAGAACACGGCGATCACGGTGGAGCAGCTCCGCGAGACGACGCCCCCGACCGAGAAGCAGCCCGGCGACAGGCGCGGGGTCGTGGCCTGGACCTACGACTACGCTGCCGGCGAGCAGCGCGAGATGCGCCTCGCCTATCGCCTGCGCTGGCCGGCCGAGCGGGAGGTCGTGTTCGAGGCGAAGCCCGTGGGTGCGGGAGCGGCGCCGCGCTCGTGATATCGTTCAGGCCGATCGGGCCGGCATCATCGCCCGGACCCGTGCGTCGTCGGCGTTGAGGACCGCCGCACCGTCGGCCGGGAGCGCGGCGACGAGCTCCGCCTTGGCCCGCGCCACGCCATCGATCCCGCCGAGGAGCTCGCCGTGGGCCTCGGCAACGCGAGTGACCACGCCGATGTGCGGCGCGGCGATGTCGCACAGCCTGGCGATCTCGCCGAGGCCGCGCATCCCCATCTCGACCACGAGCACGGCGGTGCCATCGGGCGTGTTGAGGATGGTCGTGGGCAGCCCCTGGTCGTTGTTGAAGCTGTGCTCGTTGGCGTGGGCCATGCGGCTGGCGCTCAACGCGGCCAGCGCGAGGTCCTTGGTGCTCGTCTTCCCCACGGAGCCGGTGATGCCGATCACCGTGCCGCCGAAGTGAGTGCGCCGCATCCGCCTGGCGAGGTCCATCAGCGCCTGCAGCGTGTCGCCG
>CAXTKM010000111.1:0-12863 GCA_964244795.1 uncultured Enterovirga sp. | reverse complement strand
GACGTCGCGAAGTACTTCGCGATCATCCCGGCGATGTTCCTGGCCTTCTACCCCCAGCTCGGCGCCCTGAACGTGATGGGGCTCGCCTCGCCGCAGAGCGCGATCCTGTCAGCGATCATCTTCAACGCGCTGATCATCGTGGCCCTGATCCCGCTCGCCCTGAAGGGCGTGCGCTACCGTGCCGTCGGGGCGGCCGCGCTGCTCCGCCGCAACCTCCTGATCTACGGGCTCGGCGGCATCCTGGTCCCCTTCGTGGGGATCAAGGCCATCGATCTCGCGATCACCGCGCTCCACCTCGTCTGAGGATCTCCCATGCTCGCCCAGCTTCGCCCCGCCCTCGTCCTCCTGATCGCCCTGACGGCGATCACCGGGCTCCTCTATCCCCTCGCCATGACCGGCATCGCGGGCGTGATCTTCCCCAAGCAGGCCGCCGGCAGCCTGATCGAGCGAAACGGAGCGGTCGTCGGCTCCGAGCTGATCGGCCAGAGCTTCACGGGCGACCGCTACTTCCAGGGTCGTCCCTCGGCCACGACCGCGGCCGACCCGGCCGACGCCACGAAAACCGTACCGGCCCCCTACAACGCGGCGAACTCCGCCGGCTCGAACCTCGGGCCGACGAGCGGGGCGCTGGTCGATCGCGTCAAGGCCGACATCGAGACCCGCAAGGCGCAGAACCCCGGCGCGACCGTGCCGGCCGACCTTGTCACGACCTCCGGGTCCGGGCTCGACCCGCACGTGACACCCGAGGCGGCCCTGTTTCAGGTCCCCCGGGTCGCGGCCGCCCGCAACATTCCGGTCGATCAGGTCCGGCGGCTCGTCGCCGACGTCACCGAGGGCAGGACGGCCGGCTTCCTCGGCGAGCCGCGCGTGAATGTGCTGCGGCTGAATCTCGCGCTCGACCGACCCGTTCCGCGGTAAGGGGAACGGGCGGCGATCTGGCCGCCGGACCGGTCCACCGATGCCTCAGGATCGCGACAAGCGACCCTCGCCCGATGCGCTGCTGGCCGCGTTCCAGCGCGAGGATGGTGGCCGCGGGCGCCTGAAGGTCTTCCTCGGAGCCGCGCCCGGGGTCGGCAAGACCTACGAGATGCTGCTGAACGCCCAGGCGAGGCGGCGCGAGGGCCTCGACGTCGTGATCGGCGTCGTCGAGACGCATGGCCGGGCCGAGACGGAGGCCCTGGTCGCGGGTCTCGAGACGATCCCGCGCCGGACGCTCGAGTACAAGGGCCGCTCTCTCGAGGAGATGGATCTCGACGGCATCCTGGCCCGGCGCCCGAAGCTCGTCCTCGTGGACGAGCTCGCCCACACGAACGCGCCCGGCAGCCGCCATCCGAAGCGCTACCTCGACGTCGAGGAGCTGCTCGACGCGGGCCTCGACGTCTATACGACGCTGAACATCCAGCACGTCGAGAGCCTGAACGACGTCGTGGCCCAGATCACCCGGATCCGGGTGCGGGAGACCGTGCCCGACCGCATCCTGGACGCGGCCGACGACATCGAGGTGATCGATCTCGCGCCGGACGACCTGATGCGGCGGCTCCGCGACGGCAAGGTGTACCTGCCCCGGAACGCCGAGCGTGCGCTGAAGCATTACTTCTCGACCGGCAACCTCACGGCGCTGCGGGAACTCGCGCTGCGCCGGACGGCGCAGAGGGTCGACCAGCAGCTCCTCTCGCACATGCGGGCGAACGCGATCGATGGGCCCTGGGCGGCCGGCGAGCGCATCCTCGTCTGCGTCAGCGAGGACCCCCGGACGCCGGGCCTGATCCGCTTCACGAAGCGCATCGCGGACCGGCTCAGGGCGCCCTGGACCGCGCTCGCGATCGAGACCGCCCGCAGCGCGCGCCTTCCCGAGGCGGCCCGCGACCGGATCGCCGAGTCCATGCGGCTGGCCGAGCATCTCGGCGGCGAGGCGACCACGCTTCCGGGCGCGTCGCGGCGGCTCGCCGACGACATCATCGCCTACGCGCGCGGCGCGAACGTCACGCAGATCGTGATCGGGAAGTCGACGCGCTCGCGCTGGTTCGAGATCCTGCACGGCTCCGTGGTGCACGACCTCGTGCGCCGCGCGAGCGCGATCAGCGTCCACGTCATCGCCGGAGACGAGATCCCGGCCGCCGGCGGTGCCGGCAAGGCGACCAACCCGGCGCCGCGGGCGACCTTCGACGCCGTGCCCTACCTGCTCGCCGCCGTCGCGACCGCCGTCGCGCTCGGCGTCAGCGAGCTCGTCCATCCCTTCATCGGTATCGAGAGCGTCGACCTCGTCTTCATGATCGCGGTCGTCGGGACGGCGGTGCGGTTCGGCCTCTGGCCGTCGCTTCTCGCGGTCTGGCTGTCGGCGCTCTCGTACAACTTCTTCTTCCTGCCCCCGACCTGGACCTTCACGATCGCGGATCCGATCAACGTCGCGTCGCTCTTCTTCTTCGCGCTCGTGGCGGTGGTCGTGTCGAACCTCGCGGCCCGGGCCCGCGACCAGGCTGTCGCGGCCGGCGCCCGGACGCGGGCCACGGAGGCGCTCTACGGGTTCAGCCGCAAGCTCGCCGGCTGCGGCACGCTCGACGACGTGCTCTGGGCGACCGCGCACCAGATCGCCTCGATGCTGAAGCTCAGGGTCGTGCTCCTCCTCCCGGGCGATGCGGGGCTCGCGGTCGCGGCGGCCTATCCGCCGGAGGACGAGGTCGACATGGCCGATCTCGCGGCCGCGAAATGGACCTTCGAGAACGCCACCCCGGCCGGACGCGGAGCCGACACGCTGCCGGGCGCGAAGCGCATGTTCCTGCCCATGCGGACGGGGCGCGGCACCACGGGCGTCATCGGGCTCGACGACGACCGGACGGGCGCGCTTCTCACGCCGGACGCCCGGCGGCTGATCGATGCCCTGTCGGACCAGGCCGCGCTCGCGATCGAGCGGGTGCGTCTCGTCGAGGATCTCGACCGGGCGAAGCTCTCCGCCGAGACGGACCGGCTGCGCCAGGCGCTGCTGACGTCGATCTCGCACGACCTGAAGACGCCGCTGGCCGCGATCCTGGGTGCCGCCGGCACCCTGCGGGACCTCGATACGGCGTTGAAGCCGGAGGACAAGGCGGAGCTGCTCGGCACGATGGTCGACGAATCGGAGCGGCTGAACCGCTTCATCGCGAACCTCCTCGACATGACGAAGCTGGAATCCGGCGCGGTCGCGCCGAATCTCGCGCTGCACGACATCGGCGAGATCGTCGGCTCGGCGCTCGGGCGCGGCTCGAAGATCCTGGCCGGGCATCGCGTCGAGCTTGAGCTCGCGGCCGACCTGCCGATGCTGTCGCTCGACGCCGTGCTGTTCGAGCAGATCCTGTTCAACCTCCTCGACAACGCGGCAAAGTACGCGGACGAGGGCACGACCATCCGGGTCGAGAGCTGGCGGGAGGGCGGCACGGTCTGCCTCCAGGTGCTGGACGAGGGAGCCGGCATCGCGGCGGCCGAGGTGGAGCGCATCTTCGACAAGTTCTACCGTGCGCGGAAATCCGACAGCGTCCGGGCCGGGACGGGCCTCGGCCTCGCGATCTCGCGCGGCTTCGTCGAGGCCCTGGGAGGTACGATCTCGGCCGGCAACCGGACCGACCGCAGCGGGGCCGTGTTCACGCTCTCCCTTCCCGTGCCGGCGGAAAGCCGGGCGCTGGACACCGCCGCATGAGCGCGATCCCGATCCGGGTCCTGGTGATCGACGACGAGCCGCCGATCCGGCGGCTGCTCAGGACGGGCCTCTCGACGCAAGGCTACCAGGTCACGGACGCGACCAATGGCCGGACCGCGCTCGAGGCGCTCGCCCGCGAGCTGCCGGACCTGATCATCCTCGACCTCGGGCTGCCGGACATCGCCGGCCACGAGCTGCTGCGCCGGATCCGCGAGGCGCACGAGGCCGTGCCGGTCGTCGTCCTGTCGAGCCGCGAGGACGAGAAGGGCAAGGTCGAAGCGCTCGATCTCGGCGCCGACGACTACATCACGAAGCCCTTCGGGATGAACGAGCTTCTGGCCCGGATGCGGGCCGCGCTGCGGCACCGGATCCAGGAGGGGGGCGAGCGGCCCGTGTTCCGGGTCGGGGACCTGTCCGTCGACCTCGTCCGGCGCGTCGTCAGGATGGGCGAGCGCGACGTGAGGCTGACCCCGAAGGAATACGACATGCTGCGCGTGCTCGTGCATCATGCGGGCAAGGTCCTGACCCATGCCCACCTGCTCCGCGAGGTCTGGCCCGGCTCGGCCGACACGCAATACCTCCGGGTCTACGTCCGCCAGCTTCGGTCGAAGCTCGAGCCGAACCCGGACCGCCCGGCCTACATCCTGACCGAGACGGGCGTCGGCTACCGGCTCCGGGCGCCGGATTAGGGTCTGTCGACGCTGGATGTCATTCCAGGGCGGCGACGCCGAGCCCGGAACCCATAAGCGCCGAGGTTGCCCAGGGTGACGCCGACAGGTCGTAGCCGAAATCGTCAGCGTTTATGGGTTCCGGGCTCGGCTTTGCCGCCCCGGAATGACAGCCGCGCATTCGTGAGGAGGTTTCAGGATGAAGAACGCGGGAGCGCACTCCCGCAGCCTCTCACCGCGGCGTCCGGGCCGCCGTCCCGGTTTCGTCGACCTCCGAGCCCGCGGTGACGCGCAGGCGCGTCAGCGGGCCCTGGACGTCCAGGACGAGAGGGGAGCGCGCCGGCGCGGACGCGGACGCGGTTGCGGTGGTCCGGGTGGTCGTCCGGACCGCGACCGTGCCGTCCTCGAGCGAGATGCGGCCCCGGAGCGTCGTTCGGCCTGCGGCGCTGTCAACGTAGGCCTCCCGCAGCTCAGCGACACCCTCGCCGAGGTCCAGGCTGATCTGGGCGTGGCCGTAGCGGGTCCGTGCGCCTCGCCATTCCGGCGCGGCGGCCCGCACCTCGCCCCGGCGCGCGGGCTGATCCGTCGTCGGGAAACCGAAGATCTCGCCGTCCCGGGCGTCCAGCGTCACGCGGCCTCTGATCTGACGCGCCATGTCGGGCAGGCGGTCGCCGGCGATCTCGAAGGTCGCATGACCGACCGCCGTGCCGGAGAGGCCGCGAACGGGTCCGATCTCGGCCAGCAACCGCTCGAGATCGACCCTGTCCAGCGTGAACTGCCCTTTGATGTCGCGACCCTCGCCGTCGAGCGAGGTCGAGACGCGGCCTCGGATCGACCCGCCCGCGAGCGAGGCGCGTCCGAGCGACACCTCCAGCCGCTCGCTGTTCACCAGGATGCCGGTCGCGGCGTCGGTCAGCCGGAGCGGGCCGAGCCGGAGGCTCGAGGCCGAGAGCCGGATGTCGTAATCGGCCTCCGGCGGATCGCGGCGGGTCGGGTCGGCCATCGGCAGGACCCATCCGAGATCGAGCTCCTCCCCGGCGAGCGTCGCCCGGAGCTGCGGCCGGGGACCCGCGAACTGAAGGGCGAGCGCCCCCTCGAGCCGATCGCCCCCGACCGACAGGAGGGCGCGCGGCCATTCCGCCGTCGCGAGGTCGATCCGGCTCTCGCCGCTGAGGGTGACCGGGCGATCCGAATCCTTGAGATCGAGGCCGATGCCCGTCCAGCGAGCGAGCGCGCCGAACGACGGGGTTTCGCCGGAGACGAGGCCCGCGAAGCTCGGCGTCTCCCCGAGCGTGAGGTGGCCCACGCACTCGATCTGTCCATGCCGGGTCGTGACCGCGACCTCGATCGCGTCGGACTGGCCGGCGAGGAGGAGCGAGGGGCTGAGCCCGGACAGCTTGACCGCAACGGCATCGCCGTTCCACTCGCCCGACCCGGCGATGTCGAGGGTGCCGGACGATTCCGGCCATCTCGCCAGGAGCCCGAGCTTGCGGATCACGGTCGGCGACCCCCGTGCCGGGTCCTCCAGCGAGACCTCCGCGCCTGTCACGACGAGCCGGTCGATCCTGGACGACCAGCCGCCGCTCGTCGCGAGCCGCCCGCGCAGAGCCTCGACCGCCGCGAGCCAGCGCTCGCGCCCGTCGTGCGGCATCACCCGGACCTTGGCGCCCGCGACCTGGAGCTCGGAGATGCGGATCCGGGCGAGGAGCATCGGCAGGAGGCGCAGCTCCGCCTTCATCTGGCCCGCCTCGGCCCGGAAGGCACTGCCGTCGCCGTCCTGCAGCGAGACGTCCTCGAGCTTGATTCGGGGCACGGGCAGCAGCGCCACCGTCGCGCGGCCCCGCACGGAAAGGGTGAGCCCGAGCTCGGTCCGGATCTGCCGCGCGATGGCCGCGGCGAGCCGATCGGAGGTCACCGTCCAGGGCACCAGCGCCGCGACGAGCGCGACCGCGAGGGTGAGCAGGGAGGCGATCGTACGGCGGGACATCGGCTCCGTTTCGCGGCAGGACGGGGCGCGGCCGGCGGGCAGGCCGGCGCCGCCGGGAGAGCAAGCGCACGACGCTTCTACCCCGGTCCAGGGGCTCTGTCCAAAGCGTGGCAGGAGCGGCCGTCGACGGAATGGGTTGCGCCCCCGGCGCCGGATATGGTGAAGGACGCGTCGGTACGCGATGCGATGGGTCGCGCGAGGGGGGAAGCACGGCGATGAGGAAGGTCCACCCGGATGCGGCGTCCGCATTGTCCGGTCTCCTTCGGGACGGCATGACGATCATGGCCGGAGGCTTCGGCCTCTGCGGGATCCCGAACGTCCTGATCGCGTCGATCCGGGATTCCGGGGTTCGCGATCTCACGATCGTGTCGAACAATGCCGGGATCGACGGCGTCGGCCTCGGCATGCTGCTCGAGACGCGGCAGATCAGGAAGATGATCTCGTCCTACGTCGGCGAGAACAAGACCTTCTCGACCCAGTTCCTCGCGGGCGAGCTCGAGATCGAATTCAATCCGCAGGGCACGCTCGCCGAGCGAATCCGGGCCGGCGGCGCCGGCATCCCGGCCTTCTTCACGAAGACCGGCTTCGGCACGCTGATCGCCGAGGGCAAGGAGACGCGCGAGTTCGACGGCGAGCATTACGTGATGGAGCGCGGCCTGGTCGCCGACCTCGCGATCGTGCACGCCTGGAAAGGCGACCACGAGGGCAACCTCGTCTACCGAAAGACGGCCCGGAACTTCAATCCGATGATGGCGACGGCGGCGGCCGTGACGGTGGCGCAGGTCGAGACCCTGGTCGAGCCGGGCGCGATCGACCCGGATCACATCGTCACCCCGGGGGTCTTCGTGAAGCGCCTCGTCCACGTGGCGAATGCCGAGAAGCGCATCGAGCAGCGCACCACCCGCAAGCGCGCGGCCTGAGGGAGAGCACGAACATGGCCTGGACACGCGACGAGATGGCGGGGCGCGCGGCGCGCGAACTGCGCGATGGCTTCTACGTGAACCTCGGCATCGGCATCCCGACGCTCGTCTCGAACTTCATCCCGGACGGGATGAGCGTGCAGCTTCAGTCCGAGAACGGGATGCTCGGCATGGGGCCGTTCCCCTACGAGGGCGAGGAGGATCCCGACCTCATCAATGCCGGCAAGCAGACCGTGACGGAGCTGCCGACCACGAGCTTCTTCTCCTCCGCCGATTCGTTCGCGATGATTCGCGGCGGCCATATCGACCTCTCGATCCTGGGCGCCATGCAGGTGGCCGAGAACGGCGACCTCGCGAACTGGATGATCCCAGGAAAGATGGTGAAAGGCATGGGCGGCGCGATGGATCTCGTCGCCGGCGTCAAGAAGGTCGTGGTCGTGATGGAGCATACCGCCCGAAACAAGGACGGTACGACCGAGCCGAAGCTTCTCGCGAGCTGCAATCTTCCGCTCACGGGCGCTCGCGTCGTCGACATGGTCATCACCGATCTCGGCGTGTTCACGATCGACAAGAAGGGCATGGCCGGCATGGCGCTGATCGAGCTCGCCCATGGCGTCCAGGAAGACGAGGTTCGGGCGAAGACGGAGGCGGGCTACCGTGTCGCTCTGGGCGAGGGTGCGCGCGTCGCGGCCTGAGCGGGCCGCTCTTCAGGCTCCAGGACGGGTTTGCCGGTGGAAAAACCGTCATACGACTGACGGAGACCCGTTGACGCGACGTTCGTGGCCGCACAAGGCTCTGTGTTGCAGAAGCAAGACGGACAGGAGAGGCGGACATGGCCAAAGAGACCAAGACGACGAAGGCGGCGGCCCCAGCCAAGACCGCGCCCGCGGCAAAGACCGCGCCTGCGGCCAAGACCACCCCTGCCAAGACTGCGAGCGCCGCCACGAAGACCGCAGCCGCGCCTGCCAAGACCGCCGCCGCTCCCGCTAAGAAGGCCAACTCGGCCCTCATGAAGCCGATGACGCCGTCGAAGGAACTCGCCGCCGTCGTGGGCGCGAAGCCGCTTCCCCGAACCGAGGTCGTCTCCAAGGTCTGGGAATACATCAAGAAGAACAAGCTGCAGAACCCGAAGAACGGCCGCGAGATCCTGGCCGACGATCACCTCAAGAAGGTGTTCGGGATCGACAAGGTCACGATGTTCGAGATGAACAAGCACCTGTCCCGGCACCTGAGCTGAGACGCGGCTCCGCTCGCGTGAGCGGACGGCGGCCGGCCGGTAGGGTCGGCGGTCCAGCGTCTCGCGCGGGTGGACGGGGGCGCATCGTCCCGTGAACGTCTCGGGCCGCGTCGTCGTCGTGACGGGTGGAGCATCCGGGATCGGTCGGGCGCTCGCGGAGCGCTTCGCCCGGGAAGGCGCCGCGGCGGTCGTCGTCGCGGATCGGGATGGTGCCGGGGCGGAGGCCGTCGGGCTAGCGATCGGCGGGGCGGGCTACACCTGCGACGTCGCCTGCGAGGCTGATATCGTACGGGTCATCGACGAGACCGAGGCCCGGTTCGGCCCGATCGGCCTGTTCTGCTCGAATGCCGGCGTGCTCCAGGGTTTCGATCCGCGGTCCGACCATCCGGCGGCCGCTCCGGACGCGATGTGGGCGCAGTCCTGGGCGGTGAACGTGATGGCCCATGTCTGGGCCGCCCGAGCCCTCGTGCCACGCATGAAGGCGCGCGGAGGGGGCTGGTTCCTCCAGACCGCCTCGGCTGCGGGACTGCTGTCCCAGGTCGGCAGCGCCGTCTATTCGACCACGAAACACGCAGCGATCGGCTTCGCCGAGAACCTCGCGCTGTCGCACCGGGCCGACGGAATCCGGGTCGCCGTCCTGTGCCCGCAGGGCGTCGACACCGCGATGCTCAGGCGGGGTGTCGCGAGCGCGGCCTCCGCCGACGGGGTGCTGAGCCCGGAGGCCGTGGCGGACGCCGCGATCCTGGGTCTCGCGGCCGAGACCTTCCTGATCCTGCCGCACCCCGAGGTCGCGGGCTACATGCGCAACAAGCTCGAGAGCTACGACCGCTGGATCGGCGGCATGGCGAAGATCGCACGCGGGATGCGCGACCGGGCAGCCGAACCGGATCGAGACGGCGAGAACATGCTGCGGGAGAGGGGAAACCGGTTTCCCGAAGGCAGCAAGACCTAGCTGGCCAGGAAGCCGCCGAGCGCGGCCAGCGTCGCGTCCGGTTGCTCTTCGGCCACGAAATGTCCGCTATCGACCGCGACCCCGTCCATGTCGGGCGCGAAGGTCCTGCGCCAGGTCGCGAGCGGAGTTTCGACCCCGTCTTTCGCCAGATAGCCCGAGCTCCAGACCAGGAAGGACGGGCAGTCGATCCTGCGTCCCGCCGCGCGATCCGCATCGTCCGCTGCCGGATCGATCGTCTTCCCGGCCCGATAATCCTCGCAGAAGGCGTGGATGCGCGAGGGCTCGTTGCAGCTCTGTCGGTAGGCCGCGAGGGCGCGGGGATCGAAGGCCGCGAGCGATTTCGACCCGGACCATTGCGCGAGGAGACCCTCGAAGTAGGGCAGGGGATCGCGCCCGATCTCCTGTTCCGGGACCGGCTCGGGCCGGGCGAGGGCGTCCCAGTGAGCCGCCGGCTGAAGCCCGGCCGCGATCCTGGCCCAGACCTCGTTCGTGGGCAGGATGTCGAGGAGGGCCAGACGCTCGACGCGGCCCGGCTCGTCCAGCGCGAGGCGGTACGCGACACGCCCGCCGCGGTCGTGCCCGGCGAGCGCGAACCGCACGTGCCCGAGCGCCTCCATGACGGTCACGACATCGCGCCCCATGACGCGCTTCGCGTAGGCCTCGCCGCCCCGGCTCGGCGGGGCCGACGACCAACCGTAGCCGCGCAGGTCCATGCAAACGAGGCTACGGGTCTTCGCGAGTTGCGGCGCGATCCGGTGCCACATCGCATGGGTTTGCGGAAAACCGTGCAGGCAGAGGAGGGGCGGCCCGTCGCCCGCCGAGCGCGCGAAGATGCGGCCGGCCTCCGTGTCGATCCAGTGCGAGGCGAAGCCGGGAAACAGGTCGTCGGTCATGCCAGGTCCTTTTCCGGGCGCCACGCCGGGACGACGTCCGTCCTGGCGAAGCTGTCGCCTTTGAACAGGAGCTCGGCCCGGAGATCGCGGGCGAGAGCGTAGGAGAAGCAATCCCCGAGATTGAGCCCGGCCGGGTGGCGACCCGTCCCGAACCGAAGCAAAGCCGCGACCGCGCCCGTCATCTGCTCGACGGAGACCGGAACGTGATCGAGATGCAGGGAGTCGATGAAGTCTCCGACCTCGCGTGCGTCGGCGCGAAACCGGCGGCCGCACAGGACGGATACGAGTTCCAACCGCGCCACGACCGAGATCGACACGCTGTCCGCGAAATCGATCAAGTCGGCGAAGATCTCGTGCTCAGCCTCCTGGAGGAAGATCGCCACGAGCGCCGACGTGTCGACGACCATCAATCGAAATGACCTTCGGCGTTGTAGCCGATGATCTCGTCATTCGTGAGGTGCTCGTTCTGTCGTTCGAGGCCATCGAAATAGGCGTAGGCCCGGGCAAGCTTCTCGCGATCGATGCGACCGCGCCTCGGTGGTACGCGGTTGAGGCGTTCGCGAACCGCGGTCTTGACCGCGTCCGTGATGGACTCGCCGCAGCGACCCGCGAGTTCACGGATCAGGCGATCGGCGTCGGGGTCCTTGATCAAGACGGCCACGGTGACCTCGCGCATATATCGAATGTCCGCTTGTATATATCAGTCGGGCGTGACCGTCACGCCGGCATCGGTGGTTGACGCGACTGCCCGTCCGCCGATGTCGCTCCGCCAGAATCCCTCGGGCCAGTCGATCGCGGCCACCCCCGCGTAGGCGCGCCGCTGCGCCTCGGCGAGGGTCGGGGCGAGGGCGGTGACGGCCAGCACGCGACCGCCGGCCGCGACGAGGTCGTCGCCCTCCTGCGCCGTGCCGGCCTGGAACACCTGGACGCCCTCGAGCCGCTCCGCCGCCGCGATGCCGCGGATCACCGAGCCCCGCTCGACCGGGCCGGGATAGCCGCGGGCGGCCATCACGACCGTGAGGGCGGTCACGTCCGACCAGCTCGGCGCGACCTGATCCAGCACGCCGTCGCGGGCCGCCACCATGGCGGCCAGGAGGTCGGTCCTGAGACGCGGCAACACGACCTGCGCCTCCGGATCGCCGAACCGGACATTGTACTCGATCAGCTTCGGCCCCTCGGCCGTGATCATCAGGCCGGCATACAGGATCCCGGTGAAGGGCGTTCCGCGCCGCCTCATGCCGTCCAGCGTCGGCCGAACGATCCGGTCCATGATCTCGGCCTCGAGCGCGGCCGTCACGAGCGGCGCCGGCGAGTAGGCGCCCATGCCGCCCGTGTTGGGGCCGAGGTCTCCGTCGAAGGCGCGCTTGTGGTCCTGGGCGGTCCCGAGCGGGATCGCGCGCGTGCCGTCGCAGAGCGCGAAGACGCTCGCCTCCTCGCCGACGAGGCATTCCTCGATCACGATCTCGGCCTCGCCCGAGCCATCGCCCAGCAGGGCCTCGACCGCAGCCTCCGCCTCGGCGACGCTCGCGGCCACGACCACGCCCTTCCCGGCCGCGAGCCCGTCGGCCTTGATCACGATCGGGGCGCCGGCCGCCCGGACGTGAGCCTTCGCGGCCGCGGCGTCCGTGAACCGCGCGAAGGCTGCGGTCGGGATGTCGAACGCCGTCGCGAGCTCCTTCGTGAAGGCCTTCGAGCCCTCGAGCCGTGCCGCGGCCGCGCTCGGCCCGAAGCACCGGATGCCGAAGGCCTCCAGATGATCGACGATCCCGGCGACGAGCGGCGCCTCGGGGCCGACGACCACGAAGTCGACGCCCTCCTGACCGCAGAACGCTGCGACCGCCGCGTGGTCGGCCACGTCGAGCGCGACGTTCGTGCCGTGGAGGGCGGTGCCGGGGTTCCCCGGCGCGACGAGGAGACGGCGGCAGAGCGGGCTCGCGGCGATCGCTTGCGCGAGGGCGTGCTCGCGGCCGCCCGACCCGATGAGGAGGATGATCATGCTGGCCCGGCGGATCTCACGGCCGGTCCGTAGCCGGGCCTCCGCTCCGCATCAACACGCGACGGCCCGGACGTGACCGGCGGTCGCGTAGGCCAGGATCAGTCCATCACGGGTCAAGATGGGACCATCGAGCGCGCGCCGTGGCGATCAGGAAACGGTCGGCGGGATCCCTGTGAAGCTCACCGGGAAGGTTCGTGGCCGCGAGGGCTGTCGACGCGTCTTGGCTGATAACCCGAATGCTGGGCGGGGCCGTCACCTGCTCACACCAGGATCTTGGATCGGGAAGGACCAGCAAACCCCTGGTTCGGGACAGATTTCCGATTTCCCACGCGCTGACCGCGGAAACCTACACGACGCCGACCGACGAAGTCGGTGACGTTGAGGGTGAGGTCCGGGGCGGCCATCGCGATCTCCCGACCTGCCCACAACATATGGCCAAGTCCGCGGCCATCGAAGCCCGCGCGTGTCGCTTCCCCGGTCGTTGCGCTAGGTCCTGTGGACTCTCGGGATTCTCATGCGGGGTTGGTTGTGATTCAAGGC